>JAUXUM010000239.1 GCA_030680995.1 Devosia sp. | reverse complement strand
CGCCCACCGGCCGTCATCCTCGGGTCCCTGACCCGGACCCAGTGGATCTTTCCAGGTGCACTCAAGCAACGATCGGATCACTGGGGGACCCCCATCTTCGCGGACATGGCGTAGGGGTAAGCCAAAATCCCGATCGCCGTGGCAAGACCCGTCCCACCACGGCCGCTTCCCTCAGGGCGGCACCGGCTGATGCACAATCCGGGCGGCAGCGCCGCGCCGGAGGGTTTGGGTATTTCGTCACGCCAGCCGGAGAATGCCCTTGCGTCAAACCTCGCCGACGCGCCGCTTCATCCTCGTTCCCCTGCCTCGCCGGAAATCGCTTGCCGTTTCGGGCTTTATGCCTTGGCAGGTCACGAGCCCGGCCTTAGGTTGGCCCCAAGACTTGTGCGACAAAAAAGACCAATGACCAAACATCGCGACGTCATCTCCGCCATCGGCAACACTCCCCTCATCCGGCTCAACCGCGTCTCGGAAGCAACGGGATGCGAAATTTGGGGCAAGGCGGAATTCCTCAACCCCGGTCAATCGGTCAAGGATCGCGCCGCGCTCTACATCGTCCGCGACGCCGAGCGAAAAGGTCTGATCCGCCCCGGCGGCACGATCGTAGAAGGCACCGCCGGCAATACCGGCATAGGCTTGGCAATGGTCGGCAACGCGCTCGGCTACGAGACTGTGATCGTGATCCCCGACACGCAGAGCCAGGAAAAGAAGGACGCGCTCCGCCTCTTTGGCGCGGAGCTGATCGAGGTGCCGGCCAAGCCCTACAAGAACCCCAACAACTACGTTAGACTCTCAGGCCGGCTAGCCGAAAAGCTGGCCAAAGAGCTCCCCCGCGGCGCGATCTGGGCCAACCAGTTCGACAATGTCGCCAACCGGCAGGCGCATGTGGAAACCACCGGACCGGAAATCTACGAGCAGACGAACGGCCAGGTCGACGGCTTCATCTGCTCGGTCGGCTCAGGCGGGACGCTGGCCGGCGTCGCCATCGCGCTCAAGGCCAGGAATCCCAACATCCGGATCGGGCTCGCCGATCCGGAAGGGGCGGCGCTCTACAGCTACTACACCACCAGTGAGCTCAAATCGTCGGGCAGCTCGATCACCGAGGGCATCGGCCAGGGGCGCATCACCGCCAACCTCGCCGATCTCGAAGTGGACCACGCCTACCAAATCCCCGACAGCGAGGCCCTGCCCTATGTGTTCGATCTGCTCGAATATGAAGGGCTCTGCCTGGGCGGATCGAGCGGTATCAACATCGCCGGCGCGGTGCGGCTGGCGCGCGAACTGGGGCCGGACAAGACCATCGTCACCGTGCTCGCCGATTACGGCAACCGCTATCAATCCAAGCTCTTCAACCCGGAATTCCTGCGGGGCAAGGGCCTGCCGGTGCCGCATTGGCTCGACCAGGCACCCAGCATCGACTGGCAGGCCGTGGTCGAGCCGGAACCCGTGTAAGCCATGCTCGGCGGCGACGGCTGGCTTTCGCAGCTCATCCCTGATCGCCTGATCCTTACTGCCTTCCTGTGGCTGAACTACCTGGTTGCCGCCATCTTCGCGATCAGCGAGGTGATGCGGTCGCGGACATCGCAGGGGTCGATCGCCTGGCTGCTGTCGCTGGTGCTCCTGCCCTTTCCGACGACGATCCTCTACGCCATCTTCGGCCTCAAGTTCTTCGACGAATATGCGGCTCTGCAAACCCACAGCGGCCGCGAGCTGCGCCGCGCCGGGGCCGGAAAAGTGTCCATTCTGGATCTGCCCACCAGCGCCGAATGGCCGGTACTCTCCAACGTCTCGCAGCTGCCCTTCCTCGCCGGCAACGATGCCGAGCTGCTGATCGATGGCGCGGCGACCTTCAAGTCGATCTTCGACGGCATTTCGCGCGCCCAGTCCTCGGTGCTGGTGCAGTTCTACATCATTCGCGACGACGAACTGGGCAGGGAGTTCGCGTCGCGGCTGATCGAGCGGGCGCAGGCGGGGGTTGCGGTCCACCTGCTCTATGACGACGTAGGGTGCTTCTGGTTGCCGCGAGCCTATAAGCGGCGGTTGCGCGAGGCTGGGGTGAAGGTCGCCGGCTTCAACCAGCGCCACCGGATCCTGCGGTTGCTGGGCCCCACCCGCATCAACTATCGCAACCACCGCAAGATGCTCCTCATCGACGGCAAGGAGGCCTGGACCGGCGGGCTCAATGTCGGCAACGAATATATGGGCTTGAGCCCCATATTCGGCCGCTGGCGCGACACCCATGTTCGCGTCGCCGGACCCGCGGCGCTGGCCGCCGCCCTCACCTTCCGCGAAGACTGGCAATGGGCGACGGGGGAAGTGCTGACGCCCGACGTGCCGTCGCCCATCCCCGTGGCCGGTCCGCAGCCGGTGCTGGTGATGCCGACCGGCCCCGCCGACATGCTGGAGGACTGCGCCATCGCCTTCAACGAAGTGATCGCCCGCGCGGAGCGGCGGCTCTGGATCGTCAGCCCCTATTTCGTGCCCGATGTGGACATGCAGACATCGCTCTATGCCGCGGCGATGCGCGGCGTTGATGTGCGGGTGCTGGTGCCGCAAAAGCCGGACCACCGGCTGGTCTGGCTGGCCAGCATCGCGCACGCCAACCGCATGGTCAATCATGGGGTCAAGATCTATCGCTACACCCAAGGCTTCCTGCACCAGAAGGTGATCCTCGTCGACGACAGGATCGCCGGCGTGGGGACGGTCAATTTCGACAACCGCTCGTTCCGCATCAACTTCGAGATCACGCTCTGGTTCACCCATGAGAAGATGATCGGCGAGGTCGGCGACATGCTGGAGGAGGATTTTGCGGCCAGCCATCTGCTGACGACGCAGGAGCGCGCCAGCCAGCCCGTCGCGATGCGGTTCCTCTCCGAAGCGGCGCGGTTGCTTTCCCCGGTCCTTTGAGGAGAATGCGGGAGCAATTGCCTGAACAGCGACCGATCAAATGACCGAATTCCTCTTCCGATCCGACAGCTATCTGAGGTCTGCGCCGGCACGGGTCAAAGCCGTGTCGCCGGAAGGCGGCATCGTCCTCGACCGGACAATCTTTTACGCCAGCTCGGGCGGACAGCCCGGCGACACCGGCTTTCTCGAGACCGCCGATGGCAGCCGCATCGCTATCGCGGCCACCGTCCATCCCGAGGGTGACAAGACCCAGATCGTGCATCTGTCCGCCGAGGGGGCACCGGCGCTGGCTCCCGGCGACGGAGTGACGGCGGTCATCGACTGGGACCGGCGCTACCGGCTGATGCGGATGCATACGGCTCTGCACCTGCTCTCGGTGGTGTTCCCGTTCCCGGTGACGGGCGGCTCCATCGGCGAAGACAAGGGGCGGCTGGATTTCGACATGCCGGAAGTGCCGGACAATCTGACCGAGCTCGAAGCACGGCTCAACGAAATGGCGTCGGGTAGCCATGCGGTTACCGAGGAATGGATCACCGACGCGGAAATGGCGGCGAACGCCAATCTGATCAAGACCATGAAGGTGAAGCCGCCGACCGGTCAGGGCCGGGTGCGGCTGATCCGCATCGGCGAAGTCGACCTGCAGCCCTGTGGGGGCACGCATGTGCGCGACACCGGCGAGATCGGGCCGCTCAAATTGGGCAAGATCGAGAAGAAGGGGGCGATCAACCGGCGCGTGGCGCTGCTGTTTGGTTGAACACCGGTCATCCCGAGGGCCGCGAAACCCTTGGGTGTGACAGATAGACAGGAGCGAACGGCGGAGTACCATGCTCATGATTGTGCCAGTGCTCGACCGCGCCGAGGCGAGTTCCAGGACGCGGGGATGATGCCCGAGATCGAGGAGGTGTTATCGGCCTTCCCGGAGCGACGATTCCTCGTCAACTTCAAGAGCAATGAGGAACGCTAGGGCGACATGCTGGCCGCCCTGCTTGCGGCGCGGCATGGTCGGCTATCTGCGGGCCAACCGGATCGAGCTGATCGGCCTGGCCGCAAAGGCTCACCAAAATATTTGGCTGCGGCCTGCCTGCTCCCATCGACGCCGTGCGGGGCCGGTCGTATAGATCGATGGTCGTCCCGATTCTTCCCCTCCCCGGACTCCCTCAAGATGCCCTCCGGCGTCCTATTCTCCGTTGTCGCCTACGCCCTCTATTCGTGCTGCGACGCCATCATCAAGGGCTTCGGCAATACGCTGAGCATTTTTGAGATTGCGTTCTTTTCGACGCTGTTCTCGCTCTTGCCCGCCATCTTCGCCAAGCCCAGGGGCGAGCACTGGCGCAGCTTCTGGCGCATGCGCCACCCCTGGCTGGTACAATTGCGCTCGCTGACCGGCGTGCTCGGCAATCTCAGCATCATTTACGCCTTTACCCATATCCCGCTGGCCGAGGTCTACTCGCTGTCCTTCCTCGCACCGGTCTTCATCGTCATCCTCTCGGTGCTGGTGCTCAAGGAAACGGTGCGGGGTCCGCGCTGGATCTTCCTCGCCGCAAGCTTCCTCGGCGTACTGCTGGTGGTGCGCCCCGGCTTCCGCGAGCTGCAGCTCGGCCATCTCATGGCGATCGGCGCCGCTCTCTTCGGATCGGTCACCACCCTGGTGCTACGTTCGGTGGCAGCCGCGGAAAAACGGGTGAGCCTGATCGGCGTCGCCTCGGCCTACATCCTCCTCGTCAACGGCGTGCTGATGATCCCCGGCTTCCAGATGCCGACGCTCGAGGAGTTCGGATTGTTCGTCATCATCGGCGGCCTGGGCGGAACCGGGCATATCCTGTTCATCGCCGCCACGCGGCGCGCCGAGGCGAGCCAGGTGGCGCCGGCCCAATACAGCCAGATCGTCTGGGCGATCGTCCTCGGCGCCGTGTTCTACCGGGAATATCCCGACGCGATCGCCTATCTTGGTCTGGCCGTGGTCGCAGCCGCCGGCGTGCTCAACGTCCTTTACGGCCACGCCCGGATCAGGGTGATTTCACGCTTCGGCGTCGGTCGGGTGCCGCTGGGTGCCAACGGCAAGGCACCGCCCCGGCCCCCGGTCGAAGGCTCGACGACCCCCGAACTCTAGGCGCCGGCCGAAGCCAGTTGCGCCCGGATCGCGGCCAGTGCCTCGGCGGCTTTCGAGCCGTCCGGCCCGCCGGCCTGGGCCATGTCCGGCCGGCCGCCGCCGCCCTGCCCACCCAGCGCCGCCGAGCCTGCCCGAACGAGATCGACCGCCGACACCTTGCCAGTGAGATCGTCGGTGACCCCGACCGCGAGGCCGGCCTTGCCGTCCTCGGTAAGCCCGATGATGGCGACGACGCCCGAGCCGATCTGCTTTTTGGTCTGGTCGACCAGCCCGCGCAGATCCTTGGGCTGCAGCCCGTCGACCGCCTTGCCCACAAAGGTGGTGCCGTTGACCGCTTCGGTTTCGCTTGCCGCCGCGGTCGTGGCGCCGCCGCCCATGGCGAGCTTCTGCTTGGCGTCCGACAGCGCGCGCTCGGACCGCTTGAGCTGCTCCTGCAGCGCCCCGATGCGGTCGAGCACCTCATTGGGGGAAGCCCGCAGCAGCGCCGCCGCCGAATTGAGCAGCGCGGTATTGGCATTGCCGCGCTGGCGCGCCGCATCGGCGGTGAGCGCCTCGATGCGGCGCACGCCGGCGCCGACCGCGCTTTCGCCGACCACCGAGATCAGGCCAATGTCGCCGGTGCGGCGCACATGGGTGCCGCCGCAGAGCTCGACCGACCAGCCCAGCGCGTTGCCGCTCGGCTCGCCCATCGAGACCACGCGCACCTCGTCGCCGTATTTTTCGCCGAACAGCGCCCGCGCCCCGGACTCCTTGGCCTCCTCGACGCCCATCAGCCGCGTCTCGACCGGGCTGTTCTGCAGCACGATCGCGTTGGCGATGTCCTCGACCCTGGCGATCTCCTCGGCGCTCATCGGCCTGGTATGCACGAAGTCGAAGCGCAGCCGGTCGGGAGCGACCAGCGACCCCTTCTGCGCCACGTGGTCGCCGAGCACCAGCCGGAGCGCCTCGTGCAACAGGTGCGTCGCCGAGTGGTTGGCCCGGATCGCCGAGCGGCGCCGATGATCGACGGTGAGGGTGAGCGGGGTCTCCGCGCGGATCGCGCCTTTCGTGACCTTGACCCGGTGGCCGAACACGCCGTGATGTTTGGCGGTATCGAGAACCTCGGCCTCGATGCCCTCGCCCGACAAGCTGCCGGTATCGCCGGCCTGCCCGCCGCTTTCGCCGTAGAACGGGGTCTGGTTCAGAACCACGAACCCTTCCTCGCCGGCCGCCAGTTGGTCGGCCAGCTGGCTGTTGCGGACCAGCGCAGTCACCACCCCTTCGGCACTCTCGGTCTCATAGCCCAGAAACTCGGTCGGCCCGGCCGCATCGGCGACCGCGAACCAGACCTGATCGGTCGCCGCTTCGCCCGAGCCGGCCCAGCTCTTGCGCGCCTCGGCCTTCTGCTGCGTCATGGCCGCGTCGAACCCCGCCTGGTCGACGGAGATGCCGCGATTGCGCAGCGCGTCCTGGGTCAGGTCGAGCGGGAAACCATAAGTATCGTAGAGCTTGAAGGCGGTGGCACCATTGAGCACGTCGCCCTGGCTGAGATCCCGGGTCTCATCGGCAAGGATCTGCAGACCGCGGCCGAGCGTCTTGAGGAAACGGTTCTCCTCGAGTTCGACGGTCTCGGCGATCATGGCCTCGCCGCGCGCCAGCTCCGGATAGGCCTGCCCCATCTCGCGCACCAGCGTGGGGACGATCTTGTAAATCGCCGGCTCGCCGGCCCCGAGCAAGGTCGCATGCCGCATGGCGCGGCGCATGATGCGGCGAAGCACATAGCCGCGGCCCTCATTGGACGGCAGCACGCCCTCGGCGATGAGAAAGCTCATCGTGCGCAGATGATCGGCGATGACGCGCAGGCTGGTGTTTCCCGATCCCGCGACATCGGCGCCTGTCGCCTGCGCCGCCGCCGCGATCAGCGCCTTGAACAGGTCGATGTCGTAATTGTCGTGCACCCCCTGCATCACCGCGGCCATACGCTCGAGCCCCATGCCGGTATCGATCGAGGGACGCGGCAGGCCGCTGCGGGTGCCGTCCGCATGCTGCTCGAACTGCATGAAGACCAGGTTCCATATCTCGATGAAGCGGTCGCCATCCTCGTCCGGCGAACCGGGAGGCCCCCCCGGGATGTGTGCGCCATGATCGAAGAAGATCTCCGAACAGGGCCCGCAGGGCCCGGTATCGCCCATGGCCCAGAAGTTCGACTTGGCCCCCAGCCGCACGATACGGTCGTCCGAGAGACCCGCGATCTTCTTCCAGAGCCCCAGCGCTTCGTCGTCGTCCTCATAGACGGTGACCATTAGCCGGTCCCTGGGCAGCGCCCATTCCCCGGTGAGCAGCCCCCAGGCCAGTTCGATCGCCCGCTCCTTGAAATAGTCGCCGAAGGAGAAGTTGCCCAGCATTTCGAAGAAGGTGTGGTGGCGCGCCGTGAACCCGACATTGTCGAGGTCGTTGTGCTTGCCCCCGGCACGCACGCATTTCTGCGAAGTGGTCGCGGTCGAATAGGGGCGTTTTTCCACGCCGGTGAAGACGTTCTTGAACTGCACCATGCCGGCATTGGTGAACATCAATGTCGGATCGTTCCGCGGCACCAGCGGCCCCGACGGCACCGGCTCGTGGCCATGCTTGGCGAAATAGCCGAGGAAGCTGGAGCGGATGTCGTTTACGCTGGTCATGGGCGCCTTCGGATGCGGAACAGAGGCGAGTTCGGGCTCGCCTCCAGAGCGTGATCAGCAGAAGTTGCAGACTTTTGCGGTTCGATCACGCGACAAAACAAGGACCTAGAGCAAAGGATCGATTCAATATGAAGCGATCCTGCTCCAAGAACGGGGAGACGCCTTCTATCGCGCGCCTTGCGTCTCTGTCCAGCAGGGCGGCGCCGAACCGCGTGCGGCGCAAACCGCGAGGGGCGCCGGTTGCCCGGCGCCCCTTGCCTGTCATGGTGGGCAGTCAGGCGCCCCTATTCGTCACCCCCGACTTCGTCCCCCTCCGGGCCCGTCAGCAGCGCCTCGCTCAGAAGGCCGGAGCTCTCCCGGACGCCCTTCTCGATGATGTCGGCGATCTCCGGATTGTCCTTGAGGAACTGCCGCGCGTTCTCGCGGCCCTGGCCGAGGCGCTGGCTGTCATGGGAGAACCAGGCGCCGGACTTCTCGACGATGCCGCTCTTGACGCCCAGATCGAGCAATTCGCCGGTCTTGGAGATGCCTTCGCCGTACATGATGTCGAACTCGACCTGGCGGAACGGCGGCGCCAGCTTGTTCTTGACCACCTTCACCCGGGTCTGGTTGCCGATCACCTCTTCGCGCTCCTTGATCGCCCCGATGCGGCGGATGTCGAGGCGCACCGAGGCATAGAACTTGAGCGCGTTGCCGCCGGTGGTGGTTTCCGGCGAGCCGTACATCACCCCGATCTTCATGCGGATCTGGTTGATGAAGATGACCATCGCCTTGGATTTGGAGATCGAGGCGGTGAGCTTGCGCATCGCCTGGCTCATCAGCCGCGCCTGCAGGCCGGGCAGCGAGTCGCCCATTTCGCCTTCGAGTTCGGCCTTGGGCGTCAGCGCCGCCACCGAGTCGACCACCAGAATATCGATGGCGCCAGAGCGCACCAGCGTGTCGGCGATCTCGAGCGCCTGCTCCCCGGTATCGGGCTGGGAAATCAACAGCTCGTCCACCTTGACCCCGAGCTTGCGGGCATAGATCGGATCGAGCGCATGCTCGGCGTCGATGAAGGCGCAGATGCCGCCATTCTTCTGCGCCTCGGCGATCACGTGCAGCGCCAGGGTAGTCTTGCCCGAACTTTCCGGCCCGAAAATCTCGATGATGCGGCCGCGCGGCAGACCGCCAATGCCAAGCGCGATATCGAGCCCGAGCGACCCGGTGGAGACGGCTTCGACCTGAGCGATGGGGCCTTCGCCAAAGCGCATCACCGTGCCCTTGCCGAAATTGCGCTCGATCTGGCTCAGAGCCGCGGCAAGCGCCTTGTCCTTATCCATCGAACCCCCGTCTATAACGCGAAGCGGCGTCGGTGCAGCCATGGTCGATCTCCCTTATTTCACGCCCGCCCACCCCGTGCAATGCGCCGGAATACCACTGGCTGTCCATCGAATGTGCTTATTTTGTTCTCATTTTGTTTCCAAACTGTCAATGGGAAAAATGAGCGTCATCACGGGCTGGGATGAGCTAAGGCGCAAGAAGACAATCGGGATTCGACAGGACGGCATTGAAGACCCATACCGACCATCAAAGGCAGCCAACTTCAATAGCTTAGCAGAAGATAAGTGCAGAATAGCAGTACATTGGATTGCGGAACATTGGCAGAATCCAGCTTATGTGCGAACTCTCTGAATTGGCACGGGCCTTTGCGGAACATGCGCTGAAAAGTGACCACGTGAGATCGGTGGATTGCGCAGCTCTTCCAGTCGACAGTGCAACTTGGGCGCGAGGGCGCTGTGGAAGGCCCTGATTACACTCGCCAAGCACCTCAACACAAATCCCGTCGAAGCAAGAAAGGTTCGCCGGGTCATCGATGAAGTGATTGCCGATCACCAGCACGGCACACGACAGGGACCACGGACGTCGACAGGCCGTGCTTCGCGGCTTTACCGGGTGGCGCCGTCCAAAAGCGGCCGATATCGATCTCCGCTTTCTTCGCGTGGGCGATAAGCCAACGATTCCGCCACCATTGCCCGTGCAGGCTGATTCAGCGCCGAGGGCATCCGCCGGCTGCCAAAATCGCAACTTGATCCGCATCAATACCGACTGCCCGAACTTGGCTCTTATTGCTCCATCAGACATCGAGGGTAACAAATGACCAAACATTCACTTGGACGGGCCGCTTGCCGAGCCGCCGCCGGCATCGCAGCCATGCTTTTCATGAGTGGTACGGCAATGGCCGAGTCCTACCGCACCATGAGCTGTTCGGAACTCTGGTACGAGCGCAACGCCATCTATGCCGACAACGGCTACTGCTTCAAGACCGCCAAGGCGCGGCGTGTGTTCGGAAGTGCCTGCTTCTCGCCCTATGGCAAACTCAGCCGGTCCGAGCAGAGGGAAGTCGATGCGATCCGCAGGTGGGAACGGCGCAAGGACTGCCTCTGACCGTGGCAACCGCGCCAGGAACTCGGCGGGCACAGGCCGGTTATCATGCGCAGTGACCCGCGCATTGGTCTGACCGTTTCGCTGGCGGTCGCGGCAGCTGCGCTGCTCTGGCTCGCCGCCCGCTGGCTTGCGGCCGACGCGATCTGGAACGCCCTCGGCGACACATCGCACGCGGTAACGCTGCTTTGTATCTTCCTGCTGCTGACGGGCCTTGCCGTTGCACTGCTCTTCCACCGTTTTGGGCGGGTCAGATCCGATCTGCTGAACGGCCGCAACGTCTTTGCCCGCTGGACCGTCGATCCCGATGCGTTCAAGGCGTATGCCGGCGTTGCCGAGGCCCGCGACCGCGCCGAGAAACGCGGCACGCTCATGCTCATGTTCTTCTTCATAGCCGTCATCTTTGGCGGGTTCGCACTCTTCAATCCGGAGGTTGCCCTTCCGATGCTGACGATGGCGGCGCTGCTCGCATTGCTTCTCACGGGCGCCCACTTCATGGGCAACCGCATCCGCAGGCGGCAGCTGGAACCGGCATCGGGCGAGATCATCGTCGGCACCGACGGGCTCCTGGTCAATGACGTGCTGCACGTCTGGGGCGTGTTCCTCGCCTGGCTCTCCGATGTCGAACTCGAGTCGGGGACGAACCCGGTCCTGACAATCACCTATGCATTCCTGGCGCGCTACGGCCCGCAATACGTCACTGTGATGCTGCCCGTGCCTCAAGGCGGGATCGGAGTTGCCGAGGAGGTCGAGCGGCGGCTCCGCGAGAGGCTCGGCAGGCCGCCGCGGCGGCGTGCATCGAAGGGCGCCGGCCCCGCGACGGGATCGCACGAGCCGGCCCATCCCAAAGGCGGACCGGCCGCGACGGACTAGGGAGTTCCTCGACGCGCGGGCGTGCCGCAACGCAATTTCCTTCTGGGAATTGTAACCGATCAAGAGTCCTGCCTTCGCCTTCGGCTACCAAGGTGGCGGCCGACTTTGTCTCACTGGAGCGTCCCATGTCGCCGGCTTCACCCGTCCGCATCCTGGCCATGGTTCTGCTGCTCGCCCTTGGCGCCCCCGCAGCACGGGCGGATTATGTCACCGGCCTCAATCCTCGAGGCGACAACTTCCTGGCGCTCCGGACAGGACCTGCAACATCCTATCGGATTGTCCGCCGCATGGGGCCGGACACGGTCGTCACCGTGCTGCGGCGCCGCGGAGACTGGTTCCGTGTGCAGCTCGAGGACGGAACCGAGGGCTGGGCCTTCGGCGAGTACATAACGGAAGGGTTCCCGCCCGGCTACGACACCGGTTCCGAAGGGGAGGAGGAGTTCGGGGACGAGGAGTTCGGGGACGACGAACTCATCCCCGCCAACCAGGAGCCTCCGTCCGAGGATGAAACCTCCGGCGACGCGACCGGGAGATGGAGCGTCTACGCGAACGGCCGCTTCGGAACGACCATCGAATTCCCCGCCGATGTCTTCAAAATGCTGCCGCCGCCCGACAATGACGATGGACGCAGTTTCGCCGCCCGCGAGGGCGACGGCGGCTTCATCGTCTTCGGCAGCCATAACGTCTTCGAAATGATGCTCGCCGAGCTGATGGAGGACGATATCGCCGGAGGCGGCTACGACTCCGTCACCTATCGCCGCAACGGGAAGGACTGGTATGTGCTCTCGGGCTATCGGGGCGGCGACGTCTTCTATCGCAAGGTGATGCTTGCAGACGGCGGAGCGGTCCTGCACACCTTCGAGATCACCTATCCCAAGGCGCTGAAAAGCACTTTCGGCCCAATCGCCGCGCGGATGGCGACATCGATGCGCACGGGCGGGGAGATGCAACCGGCGGAAGCGCCGGAGGCGACCGGGGAAACTCTCGGTGACGAAGAGCCGGAGCAGGCCCTCGACGAACAGCCCGCGGAGCAGGACGTAGCCGTGCCTCCCGAGGTCGTGGTGGCGCCCGACAGCTGGCGCGCGCCGGCCGATGAAGTGCTGTTCGCCGGCGCGCCCACGGACCGCTTCCTGCCCCATCAGGCCCATGGCGGCATTTTCGATACCCACGCCCGCTACAACGACGGCGCGCTGGTCGTCGACGTTCCGGAAGGCAATGCCTGGGGGAAGGTCGGGCTCTTGAGCAACGATCCCCTGGTCTGGATGGATGACTTTCACGACGACGCCGAAGTCCGCGTGACGTTCACGCTTGACCCGAAACGGACAACCGGCTTCGGCCTGGCGCTCGCCCAGCCGGGCTGGGGTGGAGTGATGGGCAACGACCCCGGCTATCCCGGCGTGCGCTTCTATTGGATCAGAGAGCGCGACGGCGTTTCGGCCCGCGCCGAGCTGCACGTCGACCCGCACCCGACGGACGACTTCTGGAACGGGACGCTGCCTGTCCAGGCGCCCGCGGAGGTTGCCTTCGTCTTGACTCCTGGCCTCGTCGCCATCGAGGCCGACGGCGTACGGATCGCCGAACGCCCCTGGAAAGCTGCCGGGGACGGAGTCGGCCTCAGGATCTACGCATTCTCGCATCCCGTCGACGCGCATGTGCCGGTCAAGATGGCGCTGAGGGGAATCCGGGTCACGCACAGCTATCCCACGGGTGCTGCGGTAAGCGGTCCCGCGCCGGGCGTCGAGCCGCTGCCGACCGAAATGCTGTTCGAGGGGGCGCCGACCCCCGCCTTCGAGCCGGGTGCGACTGCCGGCGGCGACTTCGAGGCATTCGCCCGCTACGAGGACGGCGCCCTTGTCGTCGAGGTGCCGGAGGGGCACAGCTGGGGCAAGACCGGGCTCATCTCGGCCGAGCCGCTCGTCCTGCTTGACGAGCGAGCCCGCGAAACCGCGGTAAGGCTCGCGCTCAGGGTCGATCCAGCGCGCACATCGACGTTTGTGCTGGCGCTGAGCGGGGACAAGGTCGTCGAGATGTGGCCCAGCCATCAGGTATGGTTCACCTTCGCCAAGCTCGACGACGAGGATGCCTACCAGTTGCAGATTCACGCCGGCCCCTACAATGATCGGGTGCGCAAGTTCCCCGCTGCGTGGTTCGACGCCCACTGGGATGGGCGCATTGAATACGATGTCGCCGCGGATTTCGGCTGCGTGCGCATTCCGGACGGGCCAGCGCTTTGCGCGCAGGTGCCGGTCAGCGTCGGCAACCGGCTCTACGCCACCATCCTCGCCCATGCGCCCGCGCAGGAGGCGGCCGCCAGCCTGACCCTGAAAGAAGTTACGCGCGGCCTCGTCACCCCTCCGGGCCTCACGGCCGACCGGCGTTGGTTCTTCGTCGACGACGACGCATTCGATCCGGAACAGTACCTTGAGGACCTTGGGAGCCTGCTGCAATGACCTTGCCGAAACACGCCAACAGCAAACGCATTGGACTTGGTGTGCCGCCGACCCGGACGGTTGCCCTCGTCCTCTTCCTCGCCCTCATGATGCTCGGCGTCGGCGCGGGTGTCGCAGCCGCCCAGGAGGATACCGCCAACCCGCAACAGAACGCGCTGGTCGAATCCCTCTCGAACCTCGACGCGCCCAAGCTCAATGCTCTTTACGATCACATCGGCATCGAGCCCTCGCCGGAATATTTCAACTGCATGTGCCCGGGCGGTTTCCACTACTGGGGTGGTCCCGAAGGTGCCTGCCGCCGGATCGGGGTGCTCGGCGGAATTGCATTCACCGGCTATCAGACGGAGAATATGAGGACATGCGCCGCCACCTATCCGCTGGCGGATGGGCGGACGGTGCTCGATGCCGTGGCTGCCGCCGCTGCCGGCGCGACCAAGCCGCAGGAGGAGAGCTGCTCGGCGCTGCCGGCCGGCACGCAGACACTTACCGATATGCGCCAAGCCTCGCCTTTCGCCTACGGTTCCTGGCCGCCTCTGTTCGACGACGTGGCGCCAGAAAGAATCCTCTACGAGTTCTCGGAGAACGAACGGGAGGCGCTCAAGGCCATGGGCGACAGGATTGCCGAAATCGGCAACGGAATCGTGGATCGGACCCTGGAGGTGGGCCAACAAGCCAGCGATTCCGCAGCCCAGCTCGCCAGGAAGGCCAAGGATGTGGGCTACGATATCCTGGTCAACAACGAGAAGGACTTGCGGCTAGATGTGAAGCTGGCGGAGTTTGCCTTCCGGTACAATCCCGAAAGCAAGCGGATGGAGTTGAGTGAATTCCTGCTGAAATACGACCCGTATGGGGGAGGCGCAAACATCGAGATCGCCGCTGGCGTCGACAAGGGAACCTGGGATGGCAAGCTCAAGTTCGGATTCTCGCTCGAAAAGAAGTTCTCCGGCTTACAGATCGAGGGCAAGTTCGGCCTCGAGTTCGACAGCAATGTCGTGCCCGTCCTCTCGCTCGACGATGAGCCGCCGCCGGCATCGCGATCGTATCTCGAGGCGCTAAAGGCCAACGTTGAGAAGCTGATCGAGGGTCTCAGCCCGTACGCCGGTGTCGCGGCCGGTCCGTCGACCCAAATCGGGCCGGGCGAGATCGCGTTCGGGCCCGAAGTCACCAAGGTGTTCAGGGACGATTCATGGATCAATGGCATCTACTCCGACATGGTGTTCGGGGACATGTACGAGGCGCTCGACAACATGCTCGTGCAGCAGAAACGGGTCGAGGAGGCGCGCCACGCGCACGTCCGCGCCATGGCAACCCGGCTCGGCGTCGAAAACGCCGACTGCATGAGCATCGGCGACGTGACGATCGCGATCCAGGGCAAGATCATCGATGAGGCGCGGCGGCAGGGCGTGCCGACCGAGGGCCGGACGATCAAGGACATCCGCAAAGACCTCACCGCCCTCGGAGCGACCGGCCAGTAACGCCCCGTGTGCCGGCAGCTCGAAAAGTACGGCCGAGGGCGAGGGCGGCCGGTGGCATTCACAGGCTGCCAATGCCGAATGGTCGACGGACAACATTTGGCGTCACCGGCCCGGGGTGCATGCGACCGGTGATGCCCGGATGCGGTGCGGCGATCGGACGAGCGATCGCGGCCAGTTCTCAGGCGAGTTCTGTGGTTTTTCGCTGCCCAGCGGCTCCGCCCTATCGGTAGCTTCCCTCGATCCGCGCCATCCCGGCTCCGTCCGTTCCCTCGTTCTGCGACCAGGTGAACAGGTCGGAGTCGAGCACCGTATAGCGGCCGGCGGGAAGCGTGATGTTCGGATGCACCGTCCAATAGGCGTTGGGAACGCCGCCCTGGCCGGGTGAGCCCGTCGCCCGCCACGGACCGTAGATCCTCCCAGAATTGCTCAGGAGCGCGATCGCGCCAGGGCGATCGCCTCTGGCATCGTTCCAGTGATAGGTCGTGATCGTGGTGATCCGTGCCCGATCATCGAGCCGAAACGTGGTTGCGCGCGAAGGCTGGTTATAGACTGCGTAGATGTTGCCATTGTCGAACAGCATGGCTGCGTCGATTGGACGTTTCTGAGCGACAAGGACGCCATCCGGCTCCATCTCTCTGATCGTGCGGATGTCTTGGACCTCATCCGCGGCACCGGCGCCCGGCCATGCGGCCAGCATGCCGCCGCCGATATGCACCAGCGTCTCGCTGGCCGCGCCGAATTGCTGCACCGCCTCGTTGCCGGCGCCGATGAACCGGGAAAGCGTATCCACAATGTCGCCATCCCGCGCAGGCGCGGCGCTCGCCGACGCCAGCAGCGCCACCGCAACCATCAACATCGGTGCAAACCTGCGTGCCCAAGAGAGCATCATGCACCTCCTTGCGAGGCCCGATGGCCTCGTCCTTCCAGCCGGTGCAATTATCCGCTCCCCAGAGGCGGAAGCGGTTGATCGAGATCAAAATGGGCGAAATCGCAGCCGTACGGACCGTCGAGGCGGGCGCTTCGGTCGAGGACCCGAGGGTTCGTCAGTTGCCTCGGGACTGTCGTCATCGAGGCGTATGCGATGAGTTCCTAACTCCTCCGCTGTCAAGCGAACGGCCACTCCGGTTCCCACTCCAGCGGAGCGATGTCCATAAAGGCGATGGGCGTGACGCAACATACCCATGTTCCGTTCAAGACCGACGAGGCCCGGTCGTCCGGCGCGCTCATCAAGATATTCCGACGCCGCCGCCGGATCGCCGCCACGGTTATCCGCTGTCAGTGGCTCGAGCCCGATGGCCGAACAGCGGTCCGCGAAATGACCTTCATCGGACGGGGCTTCAAGCTCCTTGAGTGAAACTGTCGTTTGTTCGAGTTGCGGGTCTTCATGTCCTTTTCGATCCGGTCATGAGCCATTGCCCAGTATGGGTTGGTGGCATATAAGATGTACTTTGTATGCATCTTAATGATGGACTTCTGCAGTGGAGGGCAGAAAATGATTATGAAGCGGACGGTCGCGACCGCGGTTGCCATTTCGCTGATGGGGCTGGCCGGGGCTGCCTCCGCGGCGGACTTCGAGGTCTTGATGCTGAACAAGGGAACGGACGGGAAGACGATGGGCTTCTCCCCATCCTTCCTCAGGATCGAGCCGGGCGACACAGTCACGTTCATCCCGGTGGACAAGGGGCACAACGCGGAAACCATCCTCGACATGATCCCGGCGGCGGCGCAGACTTGGAAAGGCAAGACGGACGAGCAGTTCACCGTCACGCTGACCGCTGAAGGCCTCTACGGGTTCAAGTGTCAGCCGCATTTCGCGGTGGGAATGGTCGGCCTTATCCAAGTCGGCGATGACCGGTCCAACATGACCGAGTTGCTGAACGTGAGACTTCCCGCCAGAGCCCAGGCACGAATGGCTGAACTGTTCGCCAAAACCTCGCCGCGGCAGTAGTCCGGAGCCCGCCGGATCCGCTGGTTCCGGCCGGCCTCGTCCGCACCGGCGTGCCGGCGGCGAGGTGAGTCAGCCGCTTTCGCCCGGTTCGGGCGAAAAGTATTTCCCGAACCTGTCGGGAACACCATTCAACCCCGCCGGGAGGCTCTCGCCTGAAGGGTATGTTGGGCCAGACCGCAGCATACTTGGCGTTCGGACCGAGCCAGGCGCCCAGCTTCGAAACCCTGTCGGGGAAGATCGCTTCCGCCGGACACTCGGACTCGCAAGCTCCGCACTCGTCGGGACGAATGACGAGCATGTCAACGTCCCTCGCAGAAGCAGTCGAACGGACAGAACTCGATGCAGCCCATGTACTTGCATCGGATGCGGTTGTCCGTCGCCACATATGCCATGTTGCTCCATCGTCCGCCTGTCCGTTGCCGGGTCGCGTCCTATGATGGTTTGGCAGAGCGAATGCTCTAAAGCACGATTTGCAATGAAGCTTTGATGGGGGCCAATGAGGCTGACGGCATATAGCGACTACGCCCTGCGGCTGTTGATGTACCTTGCAGTCAAGGACAATGGGCGGGCGACGATTCCCGAGATGGCGGAGGCGTACGGGATCTCCAGGAACCACTTGATGAAGGTCGTCCACCAGCTCGGCCAGGCGGGGTATCTGGAAACAGTGAGGGGACGCAATGGAGGTATGCGTCTGGGAAGGCAGCCGGATGCCATCGGCCTAGGTGAACTTGTGAGGTTCACCGAACCGGACATGGACGTTGTTCCGTGCTTCCGCCTGGACAATCAGGACTGCGCCCTTCGTCGCGCCTGCCGCCTGAAGGGAGCGCTGGATCGTGCCAGACTGGCATTCCTTGCGGTCCTCGATGAGTACACACTCGCAGATCTCACCTCGACACCCGGTCCCATGCGCTCCTTTCTCGGACTGGTCGCGCGCTCCCAGGAACCCGCAACGGGGCCGCGCGACTAGGTGTCGCTGCACGGTAATTATGACGCTTTGTTTGGCCAGGCGCGACGGAGTTCTTGCGTGTTTGGGGGGTGGTGAAACTCCAGATGTCTGAGCACGCGGCGGGCTTCGGATGCGGGGAAGGCGTCGTAGAGCGCGCCGGCCGAGTGGGTCGACAGATTGTCCGGCACCACCCGGATCAGGAGCGCGTCGGGATAGTGGATATCGACGAGATCGCGCATGCAGGCGGCGAAGTCGGTGTTGGTGCGCCGGCCGGCGATCTTCACCGCGCGCCAGGGCTCGAGGCCGTTCTCGGCCAGTCGCCGGCGCACCGTCTCGCATGAAATGTCCCCATGCCCGGTGAGCTCGATCATCTCACCGGCCAGCAATTTCAGGGTCCGGCGGGCGCGGCCCGGTGCCGGACGAGAACAGGCCGTCGCCACCAGCAGGGCTTCGTCCTTTCCCGAAAGCTTTCTGGCGGCGCCAACAGCTCGCCGCGCTCGGCGCGGCTGAGTTCGGCGCGATATCGCATGTTCGTCTGAGCCTCCATGCGGGTCGCGGAGCAGATGCATCTCAGATGAATCAAATCTCTGGCGAGACCGGCGCCCCGCGACCCCACCGACTGATTTCAGGCAATTTTCCAACCATGGTCCGGGTGCCTTGGACTGTCACGGCACTTTCACATCGCGCGTCTATGGACACCCCCGGTGCAGGGGCAAAATCCAGAAAGGACGCCGAGACGAAGACGATGACCGAACCAGACACCGCCGCTCACGACCAGAAGGCGCGTCGCGGTGCTATGGCGCTGCTGGCCGGCGCCGAAGCCACGCGGCTGGCCGCACTATGGGCCGGATGGACCGACAAGCCGGGCTACCGGCTGGTGCGCGGACCCGAGACCGGCCTCGTCATGGTGCGCGGCCGGACCGGGGGCGGCGATCCGTTCAACCTCGGGGAGGCCACGGTGACCCGGGCCACGGTGCGGCTCGACCGCGGCGAAATCGGGCATGCTTATTGCCTCGGGCGCGATGGCGACAAGGCGGTGCAGGCGGCGCTGTTCGATGCGCTCAGGCAGCGGGACCGCGATGCCGTGGACGGGAAGGTGATCGCTCCGCTGCGGGTCGAACGCGAGGCGGCCGACCGGCGGCGGCGCGACGAGACCGCGGCCACCAAAGTCGACTTCTTCACCATGGTCCGCACCCGGAGCCCCGGCTGAT
>JAUXUM010000236.1 GCA_030680995.1 Devosia sp. | reverse complement strand
GACGCGGCCTGATCAAGCGGCGCGGTTGGCGTTGTCGGTTTTGGCGACACCGTCAGTGAATGTGACCCCTTCGATGACCATTGGCAACTGGTTCGCTCCCTTCAGGCGTCGCCAGGTCTTTGCGGCGGCCTGAACGAGCTTGAACACCATGAGCTTCGCGGACTTCTGCGACAGCGCTCCCTTGGTCCGGACGGTCCTGTGCCGGACGGTGGCGAACACGCTCTCGATCGGGTTGCCCGTGCGCAGATGGTCCCAGTGATCGGCCGGGAAATCGTAGAAGGCGAGCAGGGCTTCGCGGTCCTTTGTCAGGCAGGTCACCGCCTTCTCATATTTGGCGCCGTATTTCTCGGTGAAGATGGTCATGGCGCTGTCAGCCGCGGCCCGGGTCTCGGCCTGCCAGATCTCCCGCAGGTCAGCCTTCACGCCCGGCTGCATCGATTTCGGGACCTTGTTGAGCACGTTGGCGACCTTGTGCACCCAGCAGCGCTGGTGTCGGGTGCCGGGGAAGACCTCGTCCATCGCCTTCCAGAACCCCAGCGCCCCGTCGCCTACAGCCAGTTCCGGCGGCACTGCGAGCCCGCGGGCCTTGATGTCGACCAGAAGCTCGCGCCAGCTCTGCGCGCTCTCGCGCACCCCGACCTGGAAGCCGAGCAGTTCCTTCTTGCCCTCGGGCGTCGCTCCGAGAAGCACCAGCATGCATTCGGCCTGCGGTTCCATCCGGGCCTGAAGGTAAATGCCGTCGGCCCAGATGTAGACGTAACGGCGGGCGGAGAGATCGCGGCGCCGCCAGCGGTCATAGTCCTCCTGCCAGCCCGCCGTGAGGCGCGAGATCACGCCAGGCGTCAGGTTCGGCGCGTCCGCCCCCAGCAGCGCCGTCAGCGCCTCCTGGAAATCTCCGGTCGAGATCCCGCGCAGGTAAAGGACTGGCAGCAGGGTATCGAGGCTGGGGGAACGCCGTGCCCATTTCGGTAGAATGTTGGAGGTGAAGCGGATCTTCCCCTCGGCTGTCACGCCGGTCGCACGGTCGCGCACCTTCTGGCGCTGCACTGGGATCGGCCCGATCCCGGTCTGGATGGTTCGCTCGGGGCCCGTGCCATGCCGAACAACGCGCTGGCGACCGTCGGGCAGCCGCTCGTCCATGAACTGCGCGACGAAGCTCGTCGCTTCGGCCTCAAGTGCGGCGGCCAGCATCCGGCGCGCGCCCTCACGGGCGATCTCGGTGAGCGGATCAAGGATCGACCCAGGCTGGTGAAGCGGGGTAATCGTGGTATCGTCTTTCATGGCGTATCGCTCCTTCGGGAGGTTCTGGCAGGCTTCAGCACCCACCACGATACGCCGCCTTCTCAGGCCCCATCACCCATTTTCAGCCATAGCTCC
>JAUXUM010000234.1 GCA_030680995.1 Devosia sp. | reverse complement strand
GTCCAGCTTTTCACATGCACCGAGCCGCCGATCTTCTTGATGTTGGAGAGCACCACGTCCATGCCGACGCCGCGGCCGGAAATATCGCTGACCGCTTCGACGGTGGAAAACCCGGGTGCGAAGATGAGTTGGTCGATCTGTTCTTCGGAAAGCTGCTGGTCAGGTCCGACCACCAGGCGGTCGCGCGCCACTTCCAGCACCCGCTCGCGGTTGATGCCGGCGCCGTCGTCTTCGACCACGATCAGGATATTGCCGCCGGCCTGCTCGGCGGAGAGGCGGATGGTGCCGGTTTCGGACTTGCCTGCCGCGCGCCGGCTTTCCGGCATCTCGATGCCATGATCGGCCGAATTGCGGATCATGTGGGTGAGCGGATCGGAGAGCTGCTCGATGATCGTCTTGTCGATCTCGGTATTCTCGCCGATGGTTTCGAGCTTGATCTTCTTGCCGGTCTTGGCGGCCAGTTCGCGCATCAGCCGCGGCATACGGGAGAATACCGATTTGACCGGCTGGGCGCGGATCGCCATCACCGAGTCCTGCAGCCCGCGCGTCGTCTGCGCCAGAACCTCGAGGCCGCGCACCAGCTCCTGGTAGCGGGCGCGCAGCGTCTCGTCCATCTGCTGGGTCAGCATCGACTGGGTGATGACGAGCTCGCCCACCATGTTGACCACGCGGTCGATCTTGTCGAGATCGACGCGGATCGACTGCACGCCGTTGCGCCGGTCTTCCGGCCCGGTGCGGCGGTCGTTGTCGCCACCGACATCGCCGCCGCCGAGGCTGGCGACGGGGCGCGGCGCGGCGACCGGAGCGGCGGCCGCCGGCCTGGGCGCGGGCTTCAGCGTCTCTGCCAGTTCGGAGAAGCTGAGGATCGAGCCGGCAAAGGCCTCGGCTGCTGCTTCCGTGACGGCGGGTGCTACCGGCCGCGGCACTTCGGCGACCTTGGGTTCAGCGGGCTGCGTCGCCGGTTCGGGCGTGGACCAGGCTTGAAGCCGCACGATCGAAAGCTCGCAATTGCCTTCGACGAATTCGAAGACCTCCGCAATGTCGGCTTCGCTCGCACCCGGCGCGTTAAGCGTGATTTCCCATGTGCAATAGACGCCGAAGGGTTCGAAGTCGGCGAGCGGCGGAATATCCGCGAGGACGGCCGTAACCTGGATCTGGCCGATCGAAGCCAGTTCGCGGAACAATAGCAGCGGATCGTTGGCGCGGGCATAGAGTTCGCTGTGCGGCGTGAACCGGATTTCCCAATGGCCGCGCTCGACCACGAGCGGCGGCGCGGCGAAACTGTCCTCCACCGGAGCGGGGCTGAAGCCGATGCCGGCTTCGATGTCCTCGTCCGCGTCCCCGCCGAGCTTGACCATCACCGGCACGAAATCGAGATCGAATTCCTCCATCGGCTCGCCGTTACCGTCATCGGCGTGCTCGCCGCGGGTCAGCGCGTCGAACTGCGCCTTCTCGTCCGCGCCGTAATCTGCGCCCAGCTCGGCGCCGGACTTGGCGGCTGCGACGAAATCGGCAACGATGTCGTTGGCGCGAATGCAGAGCGCGGTGACCGGATCGGAAAGCTCGATCCTGCCGTCGCGGACATGGTCGAGCAGCGTTTCATAGACATGGGCGAAGCCGACCAGCGAAGAAAACCCGAAGGCGCCGCCGCCGCCCTTGATCGAGTGGATGGCCCGGAACACGGCATTGAGCCGATCGCTCGAGCGGTCGCCGTCCTCGATGGCGGCGAACTGCTCCTCGAGCTCGTTGAGAAGCTCGGAACACTCGTCGAAATATGTAGCCTTGAAATCGTCGAGATCGCTCATATGCGGGCCGTTCGGTACCCTTCTGGGACTAGTGCAGGACGCGGTGGATGACGCTGATGAGTTTGTCGGGGTCGAAAGGCTTGACGATCCAGCCGGTACCGCCGGCGGCCCGGCCCTGGTCGCGCTTGTCCTGGCTGGTCTCGGTGGTGAGGATCAGGATGGGCAGGCTTTGATGCTGGCCCGATGCGCGCACCTGCTTGATGAACTCGATGCCGTCCATCACCGGCATGTTGATATCGGTGATCACCACATCGACGCTCTCGTTTTTCAGGATGTCGAGGCCCTTCTGGCCGTCCTCGGCCTGCAGCACTTCGAAGCCCGCATTGGAGAGGGTGTGGTGCAGCATGGCCAGGATGGTGCGGGAGTCGTCGACCGTCAGAACGCGCATTAAGGCATTATCCTCTCGTGATTCCCGCGAAGCTTTCGGTGAGGCCGAGCCGCTCGATCGCCGCCAGCATCGGCTCGCTCGCATCGGCGACCTCGAAAGCATAATTGTTGCGCCGCGCCGTTTCGGCGGCGCTGATCAGCATGATCAGGGCATTGGTCGAGACGCGTTCCACCCTGCCGCCGCTGATCGCGACCGGCCCGGCTTCGACCGCCTCGATCAGTTCGTCGCGCACCATGTCGAGCACGTCGAGATCCACGATCGCCGGCAAAGCGACGGTTCTGGTACGCAGATCGGCCATTGAGTTGCTGCCCCCGGGAAATTTCCCCGCTCCGCAGTCTCCACAGGAACGGTTTAAGAAGTGCTAAACCGGCGCCGCCACTGCCGCTTTCGCCCCCGCCACGGCGTCGCGGATCGCCGCCACCGGGACACCGGAGAAGGTGGCGGGACTCCAGCGCGGGGCGCGGTCCTTGTCGACAAGTACCGCCCGCACCCCCTCGGCGAAGTCGGGCAAGGCGGCCATGAGCCGTGCGAGGCGCAGGTCGAGTGCCAGCACGCTGCGCGCGTCGGGCAGCTTCCTGGCTGCCAGGTGGCTCTGCAGGATGGCTTCCAGGCTGGTCGGCGACCGGGCGGCGAGCAGGGCCGCAATGGCGGCGGCTTCGGGTATTTCTTCGGCCGCTTCCTTGATCTCGGCGACGATCGCGGCGGCGCTGTCGCGGTGCAAGTGCTCGGCCAACCGGTCGGCGAGCGGACAGAGCGCGCACTCGCCCGCCTGGATGGAATGCGCCTGCATCAGCCCGACGATGGCTGTTTCGATGCTGGCCGAATTGGCGGCCGAAACCAGACTGGCCCGCAGCTCCGGGAGCTTTTCGGGCGCCACGGCGCAGTCGGTAAGACCGAGCGCCAGCGCATCGGCGGCGCCCACCGGCGTCCCGCTCATGAGGAACAGCAGCGCGCGCTGCAGCGGCGCCTTGCTGAGGATGCTGTTGACCCCCACGTCACCGAAAAAGCCGATCCCCGCCTCGGGCATCGCGAAATTTGCTTCGGGGGTGGTGAAGCGGAAGCCGGCATGCCCGGCGATGCCGATGCCGCCGCCCATGACCACGCCGCCGGCAATGACGATCACCGGCTTCTCGTAGCTGGCTATCGCAAGGTTCATCGCATATTCGGCGGCGAAATAGGCTTCGGCCTCGCTCAGCCGCCCCTCGACGACCATCGCGCGTACGGCGCGCACGTCGCCGCCCGCGCAGAACCCGCGCGCGCCGCGCCCTTCGAACAGCACGGCCCGCACCGTCCCGTCGCCACGCCAGCCGTCGAGCGTCTCGGCGATGCCCGCGATCATGGCGCCGCTGAGTGCATTGATGGCTTCGGGCCGATTGAGGGCGATCACCCCCAGATGCCCTTCGACCGAAATTTCGAGTTGTGCACTCATCTGGCCTCCATCGGGCCATTTCACATGGCCGCGCCTTCACATGCAACGATGCGCGGCCGTTCCCTGTTCCAAAGAGACCGGCGCGGTGCTAGGGGAAGCCGCCATGAAGGCACACATACCCGCCACCCCGCTCACCAACGTGCACCTGACCGGGCTCGCCCGCGACCTCAAGGACCGCGCCGACGCCGGCCGGCCGATCCGTGTCGGCGTGATCGGCTCGGGCGAAATGGGCACCGATCTGGTCACCCAGGGCGCGCTGATGCGCGGCATCGAGATCGCCGCCATCGCCACCCGCCGGCCGCATACGGCGCGCGAGGCCATGGTGATCGCCTATGGCGACGACAGCCATGCCGTCGAGGCGGACACGCCCTCCAGGGTGAGCGCGGCGATCGAAGCGGGCAAAATCGCCATCTGCTCGGCGCAGACGCTGGTCACCACGCCGCAGATCGACGTGGTCATCGACGCCACCGGCAAGCCCGGCGTCGCCGCCGATTTCGACCTCATGGCCATGGAACACGGCAAGCACCTGGTGATGATGAACGTCGAGGCCGACGTTACCATCGGGCCCTACCTCAAGCAGCAAGCCGACCGGCTTGGCGTCATCTATTCGGTGGGCGCCGGCGACGAGCCCTCGAGCTGCATGGAACTGATCGAGTTCGCAAGCGCGCTGGGCTACCGCATCGTCTCGGCCGGCAAGGGCAAGAACAACGCCCTCAACCACTTCGCCGTCCCCGACGACTACCGCGAGGAAGCCGAGCGCCGGAACATGAATCCGCGCATGCTGGTCGAGTTCGTCGATGGCTCCAAGACCATGGTCGAGATGTGTGCCATCGCCAACGCCACCGGGCTGGTGCCCGACGTGCCGGGCATGCACGGGCCGAGCGCCGATCGCGACGACATGGTCAAGGTGCTGATCCCGCGCGAGGACGGCGGCATCCTCTCGCAAAAGGGGGTGGTCGATTTCACCATCGGCAAGGGCGTGGCGCCGGGCGTCTTCGTCATCGTCGAGGCCGAGCACAAGCGCATCATCGAACGCATGGACGATCTGCATGTCGGCACCGGACCCTATTACGCCTTCTTCCGCCCCTATCACCTGACCTCCCTCGAAGTGCCGCTGACCTGTGCCCGCATCATGCTCTACGGCAGGCCCGACATGGTCCCCCTGCCCTCGCCGGTCGCCGAAGTCTGTGCCGTCGCCAAGCGCGATCTCGCCGCGGGTGAAACATTCGATGCGATTGGCGAGACTTCTTACCGCAGCTTCATCATGACCATCGGCGATGCCCGGGCGCGGCAGGCCGTGCCGGTGGGTTTGCTCGAAGGCGGCAGGGTTGCGGCACCGGTGAAGAAGGGCGAGTTGCTGACCCGTGCGAACGCGACGCCCGACACCACGACCAAGCTCTACGCGCTTCGGCAGTTGCAGGACAGGATGCTGGGGCTGGCGTAGGCCCTTCCTCGCCCGAGAACTCCAGGCCTCGCCCCACCCACGGTCCGTCACCCCGGCACAAGCCGGGACCCAGTATTCCGTGCGGCACGCGGCACTCGCGCGGCAGGTGCCGCAAAGCTGGTGAGTACTGGGTCCCGACCTTCGCCGGGATGACGGCCGGTGGAGGGGGTGAGGTGGTGCCGGCCACGATGTTCGGTTCTCAATTGCAGCGCACGCCGAAG
>JAUXUM010000233.1 GCA_030680995.1 Devosia sp. | reverse complement strand
CCTCGCTGGCGGGCTTGCCCTGGGCCAGGAGCCGCAGCCACAGAGATTGGGCGACGTTTGAATCCTGGTCTTCATCGACCAGCATGTACTTGAAACGGTCGTGATATTCGGCGAGCACCGAGGGATTGTCGCGGAACAGCCGGATGCATTCGAGCAGCAGGTCGCCGAAATCGGCGGCGTTCAGCGTCTTCAGCCGGGCCTGGTAGTCGGCATAGAGCTTCTGGGCCTTGCCGTTGGCGTAGATCCCCGCCTCGGCGGCGGAAATGTCGCGCGGCAGGAGGCCGCGGTTCTTCCAGTTGTCCATCATGCCGGCGAAGACCCGGGCGGGCCAGCGCTTCTCGTCGATATTCCCGACCTCGAGCAGCTGCTTGATCAGCCGGATCTGGTCGTCGGTGTCGAGGATGGTAAAATCGGATTTGAGGCCGACGAGCTCAGCGTGGCGGCGCAGGAGACGCGCGCCGATCGAATGGAAGGTCCCAAGCCAGGGCATGCCCTCGACCGAGGAGCCGACGAGATGGGCGATGCGCTCCTTCATCTCGCGGGCGGCCTTGTTGGTGAAGGTCACCGAGAGGATTTCGGAACCGCGCGCCTTGCGGCTGGAAAGGATATGGGCGATGCGGGTGGTCAGCACCCGGGTCTTGCCGGTCCCGGCGCCGGCCAGCACCAGCAACGGGCCTTCCGTGCTCAGCACCGCGTCCCGCTGTTCTTCGTTCAGCCCTTTGAGATAGTCGACGTCCGCCCGGCCCAACTGGCTGGTGATGGCCCCGGCGGCGGGACGTTCAAGGCGTTGCGGTTCAGCTGGCATCAGTCCCTTTCGCCGCAGTCCCGGACGGAGTTCCGGCACCCCAATTCCTGGGACCGCGCGGGTTGACGAATCTCTTTTTGTTCTCTTCGCCAATATAGGGAGCGGGGGCGGGAAAGTATATGCCGACGCGCCGCCACCGTCCTGTCGCCGATCTATCACGCACCGTATCTTGCGGCCCCAAGCGGGGCGGTTCCATTGCTGCTACTGGAAACCGACAATGACGGGGTTGCGGATACGCCGGGTGAGACGATGTTCCGGTCGATCGGGACGATCCGGTAGCCCCGGCGGCGCTATTCCTTGTAAGCGGCCGGGTCCTCTGGGTCCGGCCATTTTTCCTGCCACATTCTCGCCGTGGATCGCCGCCATTGCGCGGATGACGCGGGGCCGCGCTTTCCCTACACTCCGCGACAGACGATGGAGATTCACCGCCCCGTGCTCAACCGGCTCTACATTGTCATCGGCCTGCTCGCGATCCTGCTGATTTCCGCGGCCTTTGTCGTGCCACGCTTCATCCAGTGGGGCGACTATCGGGACCGGATGCAGGCGATCGCCAGCGAAGTTTTCGGGGCGCCGGTCGCGATCACCGGCGACATCGAATTCTCGCTGCTGCCTCAGCCGCAGATGCGGTTCGGGAATATGGTCGTCGGGCCTCCGGGCCGGCCGGTTATCACGGTCGAGAGCGTCGAAGCGCAATTCTCGCTCATGGACTTCATCCGTGACAGATATCTCGTCACCCGGCTGGTGCTGGAAAGGCCGGTGCTGGAAATCGCGATCGACAGTGCCGGCAAGATGAAGGCCGGGCTGCAGCTCGCCGAGCGGGTCACCACAGCCGATGTCTCGGTAGCCAGCGCGCAAATCGTCGACGGGCGGGCGGTCTTGTCGGATGCCCGGTCGGACGAAACCTTCACCTCGAGCGGGATAGACGGCGAGTTGCGCATGGAAGCGCTGCGCGGGCCATTTGCCTTCCAGGGCAACGGAGATCACGATGGTCAGGCCTATGCGATCCGATTTGCCACGTCGTCGGTCGATGCCGCGGGTGTCGCGCAGCTCTCGGTTTTCGTGCGCCCGTCCGACGAGCGTTTTTCACTCAGCGCGGAGGGCCTGCTGACGTCAAGCGAGGTGCCGCATTTTGCCGGCACGATGACATACCGTCAGGCGCCGCGCGCCAGCCAGGCAAGGCTGGAGGACGCGGGCAGGGGCGATCTCGTCGTGACGGGCAAGGTCCAGGCGTCCGCCACGAAAGTCCTGCTCACAGATTACACCGTGATTCCGGACGAGAACCGCGCCGGGACGCGGCTGCAGGGAGCCGCCGAAGTGCAACTGGGCCGGGATCGCTCCTTCAACGCGGTGATCTCGGGCGGAGTAATGGCCCTGCCGCCCCGCGACGCCACCGTGGAGCAACCGATCGCGCCCTATGAGCTGGTCCGGCTGCTGGCGGAACTGCCGCTACCGCCCACGCCGGGACTGCCCGGAACGGTCGGCATCGATATCGCCGAACTCAATCTGCGGGCCGTGTCGCTGCGTAATGTCCGCCTCGACGCAACGGCGGACGCGGCCGGCTGGACCGTCAAGGAGTTCGCAGCGCAGCTGCCGGGCGCCTCCCGATTGCGCGTCTCCGGTGTGATCACCTCGGCCGCGGGCCGGCCGAACTTTTCCGGCAGGTTCTCGCTTGCGACGCAAAGGCTCGATGTGCTGGCGCTGCTCTGGCGCAAGCCGGTTGAGGGCAATCCGCTGTTCAGCATGCCCGGCACGCTGGAGGCCAGGATCTCGCTGGTGGGCGAAACGCTGAGCGTCAGTGGCGCCACGCTGGTCGTCGGCGGCAAGAGCCATGAGTTTTCTGCCGAGATGGGGTTCGGGAACACCTCGCGCCACCTCAATGTCTCGGCCAGGTTCGGGGCCCTCGACGCCCGGGACAGCACCGTCCTGGCTGCGCTGCTTCCTGACCTTGGGCAGGATCCGCGGTTCGGGACCACTTTTCCCAAGGGCCGATTCGATATTGCCGCCCAGGCCGCAACCGTCAGCGGCGTGGCGGGATCGGATCTTTCTGCCCGCGGCTCGTGGGAGGGTGGCGTACTGGTGATCGACGAGATCGCCGCCGGCGATCTTGGCGGCGCACGCTTCACCGGCAAACTTACGGCGTTCGGATCGCTCTCCAGACCCGAACTGTCGGGGAGCGGCTCGATAGTAATCGCTTCGCCGGATGCACCGGCGCTCGCCCACTTGTACGACGCCATCGCCGCGCCGGTTTCGGTGAGAGAGTTTCTCCACCGTTCATTTCCGGCCGATCTCGCGATGCGCCTCGACGCGCCCAGCGGCGATGGCGGACAAACCCTGGCCGTGTCTGGGCGGGTGGGATCATCGGAATTGACCCTGGATGCACAGCTCGGCGCGGGTTTCGTCCGGGCGCTGGCCGGGCCGATGTCGATCAGGCTGGATATACGGGCCGCCGATCCCCAGGCGATGACCGCGCAACTGGGGCTGGGAGAGTTCAGCCTGACGCCGACCGGCGCACCGATGCATCTGGTGGCTTTGATCGAGGGGTCGATGGCGAACAGCCTCGAAACCACCGTGCGGGTCGACGGCGGCGGGGACTCCCTGGCCTTTGCGGGCAATGTCGTTGTCAATGATCCGAGCGAGCTGAGCGGCAACGGCACGATCAAGGCGACACTGTCCGATCTGTCGGCGCTTACCGCGAGCATCGGCGCCGAGGGTCTATATGTGCCTGCGGTGAGCGGAACCGCCCGCATTGATTTCGCCGGCCCGCGCAGCCTGCGCCTCGGAAGCATCGACGCAGTGTCGGGAGGCCAGCGGGTGACGGGTAACCTGGTCCTTACGCGAACCGGCGGAACCAGCGCGGTCGCGGGAGCCCTCGCGCTGGGCGCCCTCGACGCGGCCGGCCTGTTCGCGGTTCTGGCCGGACCGGCAGCATTGCTCACGACCGGCGAAAGCCCATGGCCGGACGGTCCGCTTGCAATCGGCGACACGCCGCGACGCACGATGGGGCGGGTCGCCGTCACTGCCCCGGCGATCACAGCGGGAACCCGATCCGTCGTTACCGATGCGCAGTTCGAACTCGATTGGGATGCCACCGGCATTCGGCTGCGCGACCTCGCCGGATCGATCGGCGACGGCAAGGTCAGAATGGAACTGGGCATTTGCTGCGCCGGACCACTGGCGGACAAGCAGGTGTCCGGGCGACTGGAACTGACCGGTGTCGCCATCGACGCGCTGGTTCCGCAGGCGGTGGCGCGGACTTTGGCGGGGGCAGTGGATGGCGGTGCCCGCTTCGAAGGAACCGGCGACAGCTTCCTCGCGGCGTTGCGCGGCATGACCGGCGACGGAAACTACACGGTCAGACGGCTCAGGGCGGAGGAGTTCAACCCGGCCACCTTTGCCGAAGTGGCGGCAATCGACACCATTGTCGACATGGAACCTGAGGCGCTCAGAGCGCTCATTGTCGACAAGCTGGACGATGGACCGTTCCTGGCCGACGAGGTGAAGGGAGGATTTACCATCGCGGGGGGCGTGCTGCGCAGCGGCAACCTGGCCGTGCAGGGGGACGGGGTGCGGTTGTTCGGGAATACGTCGCTCCGGCTCGCGGACCTCTCGCTCGATGGCAGCTATGCAATGTCGCCGACGGGGCGGGCAGTACCCAATGCGCTGATGGATCAGCTAGGGGCGCAGGTCACCGCCAGAATCGGCGGCACCCTGTTTTCACCCGAGAGGCGATACGACGTTACCGTCATGGTCGATGCGATCATGGTGCGCGCCTATGAGATAGAAGTGGCACGGCTCGAGCAGTTGCGCGCCGAGGATGAGGCGCGCCGTCAGGCCGCGGCCGAGGAACGGGCGCGGCTCGCCGAGGAGGCAGTGAAGAAAGCCGCTGAAGACGCTGCTGCAAGGAAGGCTGCCGAGGAAGCCGCCGCGAAGGCTGCAGCCGAGGAGGAGGCCTTGCGGCGCGCGCTGCAACGGACCCAGCGGCCACTCGATCTGGGGCTGGGCAACTAGCCGTTGCGGTCGGCCCGCTGATACCAGCGCAAGACTGCAACCCGCACGGCGGAGGACAGGTTGGGCGCCTCACGGGCCTCATCGATCTCTCTGATCAGCGCCGCAAGTGGCATGGCCCGGCTCTCGGCCATCGCCTCAAGCCCCAGCCAGAAGTCAGGTTCGAGTGCGAGACTGGTGTGGTGCCCCGCGATCGTCAGGGAACGCTTCGGCAAGCGTCAGGGCTTCTTGCGGAAGCGATCGAGGCTGACGACTTTTTCTCCGGGCGCGTCCGGGGTCGGACCAGCCGGAGGTTCGTCGCCATCCTCGGGTGCGGCGTTTTGCTCTTCGGGCGATGGGCTCGGAGCGGCGTTCTCACCGCTGAGCTGCAGACCGAACTGAACCGACGGATCGAAGAAGCCCTTCATGGCGGAGAAGGGAATGGCGAGGGTTTCGGGGTGGCCGTCGAAAGACAGCCCCACCTCGAAGCCCGTGTCGGTGACCTTCAAATCCCAGTACTGGTTCTGCAGGACGATCGTCATTTCCTTGTCGTATTGCTCCAGCAGACGCTGGCTCATGCGCACGCCGGGCGCTCTGGTGAAGAAGGAAATGAAGAAATGATGCTCGCCCGGCAGCCCGGTCTTCACGACTTCCGAGAGCACCTTGCGGACGACGCCGCGCAGCGCCTCCTGTACCAGAATGTCGTAACGGATGAGATCTTCGGCCATGTACGCCCTTTTTGAACTTCGGGGAATCCCGAAGACCGCATATCAGCGCGGGGCGGGAGACAATTCAAGGGCAAAGCAGCAAAGAGTGAAGGTGCAGGCTTCTGTTGCCAGGTGCCTGCGGACCCCGCCGTTCCCCTGCTACAGGGAGGGACTTTTAGTTCAGGCGTCGCGCTGCATTAAGCAGCGAGAGCAACCTTAGCATAGTTGTCGTTTGCAACTATTAGGATGGTCCGATGACGGTGGTACCATGCCGAGCGAAAACACACCTTTTACGCCCTCGTCGATCCTGTTTCGCCCCCATAGGCTCCGCCGCTCGGGGTGGAGATTGGTGGAGGCGCCGGGTACTGCCCCCGGGTCCGATGGGTTTATTATGATGGCAATTTATCACCATAGCCGTTGCCGGCACCCCTAATATAGGGACGGTTGCATGGCGATGCAAATCCCTGGGAGACTTTTGCCGGGGGCATAATTATGGCCTCCGAATCGCGTAGAATCGAGCAATGCAACCCTACCTTCAACTCCTTTCCGATGTCCTCGCCAACGGCACCGACCGGCCTGACCGTACCGGCACCGGTACGCGATCGCTGTTCGGTCACCAGTTGCGCTTCGATCTGAGCGAAGGCTTTCCCTTGCTCACCACCAAGAAGCTCCATCTCAAATCGATCGTCTACGAGCTTCTGTGGTTCCTGCGCGGCGAGACCAATGTGCGCTGGCTGCAGGAGCGCGGCGTTCGCATCTGGGACGAGTGGGCCGACGAGAATGGCGACCTCGGCCCGGTCTACGGCAGCCAGTGGCGCAGCTGGCCGGACGGGAAGGGCGGCACGATCGACCAGATCGCCAACGTGGTCCGTTCGATCAAGACCAAGCCGGAATCCCGCCGCCACATCGTCACCGCATGGAACCCGGCGGAAGTGGACGAGATGGCCCTGCCGCCGTGCCACTGCCTGTTCCAGTTCTACGTCGCCGGCGGCAAGCTCAGCTGCCAGCTCTATCAGCGTTCGGCAGATCTTTTTCTGGGGGTGCCCTTTAACATCGCCTCCTACGCCCTGCTGACGCACATGATGGCGCAGGTCACGGGCCTGGAAGCTGGGGATTTGGTGCATTCGTTCGGTGACGTTCACCTCTATGTCAATCATTTCGAGCAGGCTCGCCTGCAGCTCGGCCGGCGCCCCAAGCCGCTCCCGCGCCTCACCATCAATCCGGATCGCCGCTCCATCTTCGAATTTGAGTTCGAGGATTTTCAGATACCCGGCTATGATCCGTATCCAGGCATCAAGGCCGAGATAGCAGTATGAACTTCCGCGCCATCCCAACTTTGCTCATGCTCGCCGCCCTGACCGGGAGCGCAGCCGCCAACGATACGATGGCAACGCTCGGTACCGGCGGGCTGGTCTTTGTCCAAACCGGGACAGTCAAGATGCTGTCGGAGGACCTTTACATTTCGCCCGGCGAAGTCCGGGTGAAATATGAATTCCGCAACGAAGGCGATGCCGACGAGCGGACGCTGGTTGCCTTCCCGATGCCGGACATCACCGGCAGCCCGGATTTCGTGGTGTCGATCCCGACCGAAGACACCGAGAACATCTTCGGCTTCGAGACACTGTTCAACGGCGAACCGGTCGATGCCGCGCTGCATCAATACGCCTTCGCGCAGAACATCGAGTACACCGACCGGCTGCGCGAGCTTGGCATTCCGCTGGCGCCGCACAGCCAGGCAGCGATCTCGGCGGTGAATGCCCTGAGTGAGGAGGAGAAGCTCGAGCTTTTCCGCCTGGGTCTGGTTGTGCCGCTCGAATTTGACGCCGGAGAAGGCTGGCAGAAGGAGTACTATCCGGCCTGGACCCTCAAATCGACCTATAGCTGGGAGGCGGTCTTTCCCGCGGGGGAAACGGTCACCGTTGAGCACAGCTACAAGCCGAGCGTCGGCGGCACCGTGGCGGTCACATTCCTGGCCGAGCCCTATGACGGCTACGATCCGGCGACGACCTACAAGAAGAAGTATTGTACTGACGAAGGCTTCATCAGAACCGTGGAGAAGACGCTGCCCAACCTCGACGAACGCTACGGCGCGCCCTTCACCGAAAGCTGGATCTCGTACGTCTGGTCGACGGGCGCCAACTGGTCCGGCGCGATCGGCAAGTTCCATCTGACCATCGACAAGGGCAACCCGGACAATCTGGTCTCCTTCTGCTGGGATGGACAGGTCAGGAAAACGTCGCCGACCACCTTCGAGATGGAAGCCCAGGATTGGTGGCCGCCCTGGGATCGCGAGCTCGAAATTCTGATTCTCAACCGGCAGGAGTCGATGGAAGGCAACGTCGGCTGATGGCATCGGCGCTGGAGGATGAAGCAGCTGATCTTTTCGCACAGCTCTTGTTGTTTTGCCGACATGACCAGATCGACGTGGAAGTTGCGTTGACGCGCAAATGGTTCACGCACCTTGAGAGTGCTCAGGTCTAGCGATGAGACTAATCATCAGAAGTGTGGAGGCGGGCGACGCCGCGCTGATCGTCAAGTTTATCGCCGACCTTGCCGCCTATGAGAAGCTTTCGCACGAAGCCAGGGCGACCGAGGCCGATATCGTCCGCGACCTGTTCGGAGCTGACCCAAAGGTCTTTTGCGAGATCGCCGAATGGGACGGGAGGCCAGTGGGCTTTACGCTGTGGTTTTATATCTATTCGACCTTCCAGGGCCGGCACGGCATCTGGCTCGAAGACCTGTTCGTCGAGCCGGATGCGCGCGGGCTGGGGATCGGCAAGGCGCTGCTCGTCAATCTTGCCCAGCGCTGCGTGCGGGAGGGGCTTGGCCGGTTCGAGTGGGCGGTGCTGGACTGGAACGCGCCCTCGATCGAGTTCTACAAGTCGCAAGGCGGCGTGCTGCAGGATGAATGGACCAAGGTGCGGGTTGACGGCGAGGCACTGCTGAGACTGGGCCAGCCGTGAGTGTGCCGGTCGCATTGATCGCCGCCGTCGCGGAGAACGGGGTTATTGGCGTCCGCAACACCATTCCTTGGCGGCTGCCGTCGGATTTTGCCTATTTCAAGCGCATGACCGTGGGCAAGCCGCTGATCATGGGCCGCAAGACCTTCGAGAGCATCGGCAAGCCGCTGCCGGAGCGGGTGAACATCGTCGTCTCCCGGCGGCAGGGGTATCAACCCGGGGGTGTGCTGGTGATGAACGGCCTGGGGGCGGCGCTCGAGCATGCGCAGGCGATTGCCGCCGCTGACGGGGCAGGCGAAGTGATGATCGGGGGGGGCGAGGCGATCTATCGTGAGGCCATGCCGCTTGCTGACCGGCTCTACATCTCGCATGTGGCGCTATCGCCGGAGGGCGACAGCTTCTTTCCGCAGATCGATCCTGCCGTCTGGCAGGTCGCCGACGAGCCGGACGTCCCGCTCTCCGCCCGCGACAGTGCGGCGTTTCGTATCAAAGTTTATGCCAGGCGGCAGAACTTGATCCGTTGATCGGGCGGTCGCGCTTCCCTATATAGGACCCTAATCCATATTAATGGCTGAAAGGTTGCAGATGCCTTGGGATAACAATACGGGCGGAGGGGGTCGCAACTCGAACAGTGGCGGCCCATGGGGACAAGCGCCCGGCGGTGGCGGTCCAAGGCGGAGCGGCACTCCAAGTCTCGAGGAAATCCTCTCTCGCGGCCGTGACCAGTTCCAGGGTGGACTGCCCGGCGGGCGCTGGGCGATTATTGGCGGCATTCTCGCCCTCATCGCCTTCTGGGCCCTCAATGCGGTGTACACGATCAATCCGCAGGAAGTCGGCGTGAAACTGCGCTTCGGCCGGCCGATCGAACTCAGCAACCCTGGTCTGCATTTTCATTTCTGGCCGGTCGAAAGCGTCGAGCGCGTGACTGTCACGGAAAATCAAACCACCATCGGAACGACGGGCAGCGGCCGCCGCAACAGCGACGACGGACTCATGCTTTCCGGCGACCAGAACATCGTCGATGTGCGCTTCTCCGTACTCTGGGCGGTAAGCGATCCGATCAAGTACCTGTTCAAGGTGCGCAATCAAGAAGACACGGTGCGCAGCGTCGGCGAGAGCGCCATGCGTGAAGTTGTCGGCCGCCGCCCAGCGCAGGACATCTTCCGCGATGATCGGGCGGGTATAGCGCTGGAAGTCCAGCAGATCGCCCAGACGATCCTGGATACCTACGAACTCGGCGTCAAAGTCGCCCAGATCGCGATCGAAAACGTTGCGCCGCCGCCCGACGTGGCCGACGCGTTCGACGAGGTGCAGCGCGCCGAACAGGACGAGGACCGTTTCCAGGAAGAAGCGCGTTCCTATGCGAACACGCTCCTCGGCGACGCGCGCGGCCAGGCGGCCCAGATGCGCGAGGATGCGGCGGCCTACAAGAACCGGGTGGTCCAGGAGGCGCAGGGTGAGGCGGCTCGCTTCATCTCGATCTACGAGGAGTACACCAAGGCGCCGGAGGTTACCCGCAAGCGGCTGTTCCTGGAAACCATGGAACAGGTTCTGGGTGGCTCCCAGAAGGTGATCATCGAGAGCGGTGCGGGAACGGGCGTCGTGCCTTATCTGCCGTTGCCTGAACTGCGCAGCAACTCCAACGCAACGCCGAGGTAGACCATGAACCGTTTGATCATTCTCGGAATTGCCGTACTGGGCGTCCTGTATGTACTGTTCTCCTCGATCTATGTGGTCAATGAGCGCGAGCAGGCCATCGTCATGCGCTTTGGCCAGATCACCGACGTGCAGACCGAACCGGGCCTCTATTTCAAGGTTCCCACCAACATCGTCGACGCCGTTCAGATCGTCGAGGACCGGTTGCTGCGCTACGATATCGCCAACATGACGCTGCAGGTGTCGGGCGGCAAGTTCTACGAGGTCGACGCTTTCCTCGCCTACCGTATCGCAAATCCCCGACTGTTCCGCGAGCGTGCCCTTGGTGAACTCCGCGTCGCGGAAGATCGTATTTCGACCCGTTTCGACGCGGCGCTGCGGCAGGTTCATGGCCTGCGCGAGTTCAACGCGGCGCTGTCCGAGGAGCGGCCGGCGATGATGCGGGAGGCCCGCGACCTGATCCGGTCGGACATGGCCTTGCTCGGCATCGAAATTGTTGACGTCCGCATCTTGCGCACGGATCTGACCCAGCAGGTTTCAGCCCAGACCTTCGATCGCATGAAGGCGGAACGGCTTGCCGAAGCGGCGCTGCTGCGTGCCCGAGGCAAGGAGGCGGCCCAGTCGCTGCGCGCCATCGCCGACCGCCAGGCAGTCGAGATCATTGCGGCGTCGCGTCGCGACTCCGAGATCCTCCGTGGTGAAGGCGAGGCGGAGCGAAGCCTGATCTTTGCCAACGCCTACACCCAGGATACCGGGTTCTTCGAGTTCTACCGCTCGATGCAGTCCTACCGGACGGCCCTCGGTGGGAGCGGCACGACGATGGTGCTGTCACCGGACTCCGAGTTCTTCCAGTTCTTTGGGGGCGGCAGCGGGCTTTCTGCTGGCCGGGCGCCGGCCGGCGTCCCGTCGGCGGGCACCAGCGACAACGGTGGTGCCGCGTCGCTCCCGGCGGAGGGCCTGCCGACCACAGCTGAGCAGTGATCGAATTCTTTTCGGCGCTGGCGCTGGCGATTGTCATTGAAGGGCTGCTTTATGCGGCCTTTCCCGGGCAGATGAAAAGGATGCTGGCATCGGTTCAGGCCATGCCGGCATCAACAATACGTGCGGTAGCCTTGGCTTGCGCGGCGGTGGGACTTGTTCTCTTGTGGTTCATTCGCGGCTGATTGCTAGAAGCGGCGGTCCGCGGTGGAGGGACGTCATGGGTTTGCGCAAGACAGCGATGCAGGCCGTGCTGCTGACGATGGCTCTGGCATGGCTGCCGCTGACGACACCCGGTCTTGCCAGAGGTCCGGAATCGGTCGCGGAACTCGCGGCCGAACTCTCTCCCGCAGTCGTCAATATCGGCACCTCGCGCCGCGTACCGGGCGGCAATGGCATGCCCTTCCCGGAGTTCCCCGAGGGCTCGCCGCTCGAGGATCTGTTCGACGATCTCAATCCAAATCAGGGACAAGGCGAAGGTGCTCTGCGGGAGGCGCGCAGTCTGGGCTCTGGATTCATCATCTCCGCCAGCGGGTTCGTCGTCACCAACAATCACGTGATCGATGGCGCTGAACAGATCGAGGTGTTCCTTACCGACGGCACGCGCTTGCCTGCTCGCATCGTGGGCGCCGACGACAAGACCGATCTTGCGGTGCTCAAGGTGGAGACGGACGTCGAACTGCCTTTCGTCGAGTTCGGGGACAGCGACACTGCGGTGGTCGGCGACTGGGTAATGGCCATCGGTAATCCATTCGGCCTGGGCGGTTCGGTGACGCTCGGCATCGTTTCGGCCCGTAACCGCGATATCCAGTCCGGACCCTACGATCAGTTCATCCAGACGGACGCCTCGATCAACCAGGGCAACTCGGGCGGGCCGCTGTTCGATATGAACGGCAAGGTCGTGGGCATCAATACCGCTATCATCGCCCGTGGCGGCACCTCGTTGGGGATCGGTTTTGCCGTTCCGGGCAACCTCGCCAAGCCGGTGATCGACCAACTGGCCGAATTCGGCGAGACACGCCGAGGTTGGCTCGGCGTCGGTATTCAGGAAGTCACGAGCGATATCGCGTCGAGCATAGGACGCAACAATACCGTGGGCGCATTGGTGATCGACGTCACCCAGAATGGCCCGTCGGACGGTGTGATTCTGGAAGGCGACATCATCCTTGAATTCGATGACAAGGTGATCCTGCGGATGCGCGACCTGCCGCGCGTCGTCGCCGAGACCGCGGTCGGTAAGGCCGTGCCGGTCAAGGTGCTGCGCAATGGCGAGGAAATCACGCTCGATATCACCCTCGGCCGGCTGGAAGTGGGCGAGCAACTGATTGCGGATGCGCAGGGCCAGGGCGGTGAGACCCTGCCACCGTCGCTGGAGGAGCCGGCTGGCCCGGCGCCGGGTCTCAAGGAACTGGTGGGATTTGACGTGGCGCCGCTCGACGGGGCGCTTCGGACCGAATTCGCCATCGAGGCCGATGTCGAGGGCGTGGTGGTGACGGCGGTAAACGATGGTAGCGACGCCTCGCAGAAAGGCTTTCTGCCCGGGTTGGTGATCACCGAGGTCAACCAGAAGCAGGTAGCGACCGTCGCGGACGTGACGGATCTGGTTGGCGCGGCCAAGGAGGCCGGGCGGCCTGCGGTACTCTTCAAGGTCACCGACCCTACGGGCGCGAGTCGCTTCATCGCGGTGCGGCTAGGTTAGGAAGCACCGGCCCCTCGGTCTCGAGCCTCACCTGACGATGTCCTCGTCGGAATAACCCTGCAGGTAGAGCAGGGCGGTGAGGTCGCCGAAATCGATGCGCACGTCAGCCTCGGCCGCAACGAACGGTTTCGCGTGAAGCGCGACGCCCAGTCCGGCCGCACGGAGCATGTCCAGATCATTGGCGCCATCGCCGACGGCCATCGCTTCGGCGATCGGGATGTGAAGCTCGGCGGCGAGCGAGAGCAACCGGTTGCGCTTGGTATTCCTATCGACGATCGGGTCCGCCACGGTTCCGGTCAGCACGTCGCCTTCGAATTCGAGGGTGTTGGCGATCGCCTCGTCGAAGCCGATGCGCTTGGCAAAGTAGTCGGCAAAGAGAGTGAAGCCGCCCGAAACCAGTGACGTGAAGGCGCCATAGGCTTTCATGGTCTGAACGAGCGCCCGGCCGCCGGGCGCGAGCGTGATTCGTTCGCGCCGGATTTCTTCGATGGCTTTGCGATTGAGGCCCCTGATTAGCGCTACCCGGGTGCGCAAAGCCGCTTCAAAGTCCAGTTCGCCCTTCATGGCGCGCTCGGTGATTGCCGCAACCTCGGCCTTGATGCCTACCGCATCTGCCAATTCGTCGACGCATTCTTGGTTGATCATGGTGGAATCCATGTCAGCCACCAGTAGTTTCTTGCGTCGGTGGGCAAGAGGAACGAGCGCTGCGTCCACCGGCCAGTCGCCGATCAGGGCACGGGCTTCGGCAACGGGATCAGCTGCCTTGGGTGAAATAATTTCGCAGGCAATGCGTTGGTCAAGCCAGTTGATCTCGCCATGCGTCTCGTGCTGGATCGCGGCCACCAATCGCCGGTCGAGCGCGGGATCCGCGGGGTTGGCGATCAGGCAGAGAACCGACATTGGGGCGTCTCGGAACGGGCGGGAAATCGGATGGGCCAAGAGCCTCGGAAACGAGCGGTGTTGATAGCCGGTCCAACCGCCAGCGGCAAGTCGGTCCTTGCGCTGGAGAAGGCGCGGGCGCTCGGTGGCGTGGTTGTCAACGCCGATGCCATGCAGGTCTATGATGTACTCCAGGTGCTGACGGCGCGGCCATCGGCGAGCGAAATGGAGGGCGTGCCGCATTTCCTTTACGGCACTGTGCCGCCGAGCGAGCGCTTCTCCACCGGCGACTGGCTGCGGGCGGTGCAAAGTCTGCTCGAGCAGCCCGAAATCGCCGATAGACCACTGATTTTTGTTGGTGGCACAGGACTTTACTTCGACACCCTCACAAGCGGATTCGCCGAGGTGCCGGTGGTGCCGGCCGAGGTCACGCGCGCCGCCGAGGCGGAAATCCGCGGTCTTGACCGCGTGGCGCGTGAACGCCTGCTGGCAGCACGTGACCCGGAGATGGCAACTCGCCTGCAGGCACATGACCCACAGCGAGTAGTGCGGGCGCTGGCCGTGCTCAAGGCGACGGGGCGATCGCTCGCGCACTATCAGGCCATGTCGCAGCCCGGCCCTCTGGAGGGAGCGGAACTCGAGCGGCTGGTCCTCAATCCCGACCGGGACGTGCTTCGCGAGCGCATTGCGAGGCGCTTCGCGGCAATGCTCGATGCTGGAGCGGTCGAAGAGGTCAAGGCATTGCGGGCGCTCGATCTCGACCCTTCGCTGCCGGTGTTGAAGGCGATCGGCGTTCGCGAGATCATCGATTGGCTCGAAGGCGGGATCAGCCGGGAGCAGGCTATCGAACTTGCCGTCACTGCCACCCGGCAATACGCGAAGCGCCAGCGTACGTGGTTTCGCAACCGCATGAGCGACTGGACCTGGATCGACCTCGAGGCGGGGCTTGACTGGTGACAGAGGTTCTCGGCACAGTTTGCATATGCGCCAGTTCATCCTTGCCTTTATTCTCCTCTTCCCACTTGCTCATCCTGTCCTGGCCGCCGGGGCCGAGGATAAGGCCCGGCTCAAAGTATCCGCCGGGCAGATTGTTGACCTCGAGGCGATGTTCCGCGAGCGGCACCCACGAACCCTGGCGATCCTGCAGGCGGACTTCCCCTCCGACCTCGAGGCTCTGATCGAGAAGTTCGCCGCGATCGAGAAGGAGGGTGGTGGCAGGCACGCGATGGCCGCACGCCTCTTCGGCGAGATGAGCGGCCTACGCCGGAAATATGCCGAAAAGCTGCTCTTTTCTCCGAATCCAAGCCTCGCCAAGCTCCTGCTGCGGCTTGCCGATTTCTACGATCAGGTACTCAGAGCCGCGGGCGCCGATGTTTGCGGGCGCTTCGCCCAGGACGGGGCGGGGCTGCTTTTCGACCTCGGCCTGTCGGAGACGTTCGGGGAGACCCTGGATTTGCAGTCGGAAGCGTTTTTCGACGCCGTGGTACGCGCCATCGAAACGCCCGAGTATCACGGTCCGGCCAGCAGCGCCGACTGGAGCGTGGTGATGGGCGCGATGATCGGACTTGGCGGCCCGCCTTCATATATCGCGACCATCTCCGCTGGCGACCGCAACGACCCCGATCTTTGTCCGGCTCAGGCGGCGATGTTCCGCGCCAGCGCCGTGCTGACGACGCCGGAGGGCGAACGGACGCGGGCAGATCTCGCCAAAAACCTGACCGGTTACTAGACGCCCACGGTCTCAGGTCACCTCGATCCGACGGGAGCCGGTCGTGCGTTCGAGATCGGCGGCGGCGATTTCGAAGACGGACCGGGGGTTCCCGGCCGCCGCCCAGACTGTTTCAAAGCCGAATAAAGTTTCATCGATGAAAGTTGCCAGCGGGGCGGGATGACCGTAGGGCGAGACGCCGCCGATCGAGAAACCGGTATGAGCCTTGACGAAGTCGGCATCCGAACGCGCGAGCTTTTCTCCGAGCAGCCGCCCGACTCGCCTTTCATGCACCCGGTTGGCTCCCGAGACCAGCAACAGGTATGGGGTGCCGCTGTCGGCGCCCTTGAAAACCAGCGATTTGACGATCCGCCCGACCTCGACCCCGAGCGCCTCCGCCGCCATTTGCGCGGTGGTCGCCAATGCCTCGAGCACGATCACCTTTCCAGGGAGTCGGTGGCTGGCGAGGGCATCGGCGACGCGCTGCTCAGCGGGCGTGAGGGGCGTTGCTGAAGTGGCTTCGGATATGGTCATGAGGCGACTTTATCCCTTCGAATCGGCGAGGAAATAAATCAGTGCGCCAGCCCGGTTCCGTCAAGCGGCACGTTCCGGAGCAGCCCGAGGCGTTCGCGCATGGCGAAGCGGGCGACGAGGACCACCGCCACGAAAGCCAGCCCGGCGGCGAGCCCCAGCCAGATGCCGGTGCCGCGCCAGTTCAGCATGAACCCCAGCACATAGGCGATCGGCAGCCCCACCGCCCAGTAGCCGAGGATGGCGAGAACCATCGGCACCTTGGTATCCGAGAGCCCGCGCAGCGCATGAGCGGCCACGACCTGCGCCCCGTCTGCGAGCTGGAAAATGCCGGCGATACCCAGATAGGTGGCGGCCAGCCCCAGCGCCACGGCATTGCCGGGGTCGGCGCGGTTGAGGAAGATGGCGACGAGCAGCTGCGGCACGGCGAGGAAGATGACGCAGGTGATGGCCATGAAGCCGGTGCCCATCGCCAGCGCAGTCCAGCCAGCCTTGTGGATGCCGTCGCGGTCGCCGCGGCCGAAGGCGATGCCGACACGGACGGTCGCCGCGAGCCCCAGCCCGAGCGGTACCATGAAGGCAGTCGCGGCCAGTTGCAGCGCCACGGCATGGGCCGCCACCTCGTCGGTGCCGAGCCGCCCCATCAGCAACGCCGCGACAGAGAACAGGCCGACCTCGGCCAAGACGGTCAGGCCGATCGGCATGCCGATGCGGAAGATGGCGCGAAAATGCGTCCAGTCGGGCTTCCAGAAGCGGGCGAGGAGGTGGAAGCGCTTGAAGCGCCGGTGGCGCAGCGCATGGACGAGCATGGCGAGGAACATGAAAAGGTTGACGCCGCCCGTGGCGATCGCGGCGCCGCGCAGCTCAAGCCGCGGGAAGCCGAAATGCCCGAAGATCAAAGTATAGGCGGCCAGCGCGTTGACGACGACACCGAGCACGGTGATGACGAGGATTGCCCTTGTGTCGTCAAAGGCCGCCAGCATCGAGCGGATGGCGATGATGCCCAGCGCTGGGTAGAGCATCCAGGCGGCGACGAACATGTAGCCTTCGGCAAGGTCGGTCGCCTCGGGATCCTGACCGAGGAGGGTAAAGACCGGGCGGATGTTGAGCACGACCGGCAGCAGCAATGTCGCCACCAGGATCGCGGCCCAGAGGCCCTGGCGGACGATGCGGCGGACCGCCTTGATGTTGCGGGCGCCGCGGGCCTGGGCGACAAGCGGCGCCACGGCGCCGATGATACCGACACCGAACAGGAGGAACGGCATGAGGAAGGCGCCGGCCAGCGTGCCGGCGGCCAAATATTTCGGCCCCAGCCAGCCCATCAGCACCACGTCGGTGGTGAACAGCAGGTTCTGCGCCAGCTGCGCGACGATCAGCGGCCAGGCGAGAGCGAAGCTCTGCCGGGCCTCGCCGCCCCAGCCGATGGTCGAAACCGATGCTGCTACGGCACCGGAAACCGATGCCGCCTCGATATTGCTCATTTTGGCAGTCCCAATCGCGGGGGCAGCTCTAGCCGATTGGCCTGCCGCGGGAAAGGGGCGTGCCGACGGCAACAACGCCCCATGTCCCTCGACTTGGGGATGGAACCGAAGCGGCCGCCGGACATTGGGCGCCGGACCGCAGAACCGATCCTGGAAGGATAGGAAATGAAAAGACTTGTTCTGTTCGTTGCTGCGCTTCTCGCGCTGGTAACGCTTTCGGCCTGCACCGCTACCCAGCGAGCGGCCAGCGTCGGTGCGCTGGCGGGCGCCACCATCGGCGGGGTAACGACCGGGACCCTGGGCGGCGCCGCCGTGGGCGGTGCGATCGGCGCAGTCAGCGGCGCCGTGGTCGGCGAACTGCTCGGGCGCTGGCGGGACGATCCCACCCAGTGCGTCTATGTGGATCGCCGCGGCCGCCGCTTCGTCGACGATTGCCCGGAAGGCTGACCGGGGCCGCCGTCCGAGTGAGCGGGCCCGGTGCGCAAGCGCCGGGCCTCCCGCTCTTGCGCGGCGCCGGGACCTTTTTCGCCCGGAACCGGTAAAACCGTGCTATGGTTTTTCGAGCGGCCGGCCGGGCCGCACTCGACCGGCATTTCAACCGTTGTGCCGGAGCCTTCGCGGGAAGGACCGTTTTCTTGGACCTCATCAAAAATATCGCGGTGCCCGTCACGCGCAAGCGCGCGGCTGCGAAACCCAAAGCCGCGGGACGCCCGACGCCGCCGGTGGACAATCACGTGGGCGGCATGGCGGGGGCGGGACGACGCCCCGCTCCGACCATGCTGGCGCAGCCCAAGCACCGCTTCCGCATCGGCGAGCGGCTGCAGATGAACGGCGGTGGCCGCTCCTGGGCGCGGGCCGAGGCGGTCTGCCGGGTCACCGCGCTGATGCCGCATGAACGCGGACCGCTGCTCTACCGCGTGCGCAGCGAAATGGAGAGTTTCGAGCGCGTCGTGGCCGAGGACGATCTGACCACGCTGAGTTGAGGCCGGCAGTTTTCTCGCCGATCCGGCTTGAAGATGGCTCGATAAGAGCGCATATAGCCAATCACACGTTTCGCTCACATCTCGCGCTAACTGAAATGACCGGTACGCCGGTAAGCTTGGCTACCTCCTGATATTGTGAACGTTTAGGCCGATACGGCATGTTGCCCATCGGAATTTTAGTCCGCCCGCACCGCGCTGGTGGAACGCAGCAATCGAAAGAGGTTCCCATGACCAATGGCACCGTAAAGTTCTTCAACTCCACCAAAGGCTTCGGCTTCATTCAGCCCGACGACGGCAAGAAGGACGCATTCGTCCACGTCTCGGCGCTCGAGCGTGCCGGCATCTCCAGCCTGGTCGAAGGCCAGAAGGTCTCCTATGACCTCGAAACCGGCCGTGACGGCAAGGTTTCGGCCACTAACCTGCAGCTGCTCTAAGCCAGTTGGCAGAGTGCCGCCCGTTCGCGGGTGGCGCGGCGAGAATTGAGAAAGGCTCCGCAAGGGGCCTTTTTTGTTGGCCGGGCGGTCGGGGTCGGGCCTGAACCGGAATGCGTCCCACTCCACCTGATCTCCGTCACGATCCCGCTGCGGAACAGCGGCCCTGGCGTGGATCAGGGCTGACTCAGACGGCGGCCTGCTCGGTCCTGAGCGCCCTGGCGAATTCGGCGACCTCGACGCGATAGGCGCCCGAGATGATCTCGGCCTGACGGAATATATGGGTGGCCACCGCCGGGGCGGGAAGCATCGCCGCCATTTCGGCGATGGCGGGTTCCGGCGGGAAACGGGGGCTGCTGCCGCTGCGGGTGACGAAGAGCCCGACGCGGCCGAGCTCGCGGCCGTGATCGGCGAGCACGCGCATGACCGGCGGCGCGGCGCGGGCGGCCCAGACCGGCCCGCCGATGACGGTGAGGTCGTAATGGGCGCCCGGCGGGGTCAGCATGTCGATGTGCGGCCGGTGCCGGGTGAAGATGTCCCAGCCCATGGCGTGCGGGCCGTTCCAATCGAGATTGGCGGCACAGGTGACCTCGCCGAGCTCGGCGTCGAGCCGCTGCGCCAGGGCTTCGGACACGCGCTGGGTGTTGCCGGAGTTGGAATAGTAGAGAATGAGGGTGCGCATGGCTGGCTTCCTGAATATGGTAAACAGTATGACAGGGCGGGGGCCGGGCATTTTGACGTGGGTCAAGCCGGAGGCACGCGTGCACCGATGCTTCCGGCGCGGCGCGGCCGCCCGGGTCTTGTATCAGCCGCTGCCGCGTAGCGGCTTGACCCGCGGGGCGGGCCCGGCCCGATGAGGTTTTGGCCTGGACAGAGGCGCCCCCTGCCCACCCGGTCTCTCCGCACCAACCACTCGTCTCGACTCCGCCCGAGCGCGAGGGGATGGGGGATCTTGTACGGGCTGGAGGGGGCGGGGATAAATATATTTACGGCACGGGGCTTCGCACTTGCCTCCCTCCCCCTTGCGGGGAGGGGTCGGGGGTGGGGGTTGCCCCACGCTCGGCGCCCGCGAGGCCCCCACCCTGCTTCGCGACGGACTTGGCAAACGCCAAGTCCTTGCTCGCTTCCCTCCCTAAAAGGGGGAGGGAGACGACGGAGGGATCGGGTCTGAACTGGTGATGGTTGCGCCTAAACTGCGAGAAATCGTCGCCCCCTTGACATCCCTCCCATCCTCCCCCTATCAATCGCATGGTCTATGACGCTTGGCTTTTCCGAAAAGCCTGCAACTTTTCGGGTCAAGCTTTGAGTTTTCTGGAGCCAAGTTCCGTGCGGAGCATTATCGTAGTAGGCAGGCGCATCGAACACGTGGGGTAAATTCCCGCGAGGTTTGGTGCGCCAAAAACAGGTCCCGAATGGGGCCTTTTTTATTGCGCGGAATTTTGCGGGAGGTGGTCAGACACTCGGTCCGTCATCCCCGGGCGACCCCCGGACTTGCTCCGGGGGGAGACCTCGGGAACCCAGCAAGACAGCCAACTGGCGTTGGGTCCGAGGGGTGGGTGAGTTGGCGGCGGGAGCCGTGAGACCGATTGGGTCCCCGGATCAAGTCCGGGGATGACGGGGCCGGCGGGTAGCGCCGGCTGTGATGTTGGAAGGAACGAAGAATGGCAGAGCAGATGACGGGCGCGGAGATGGTGATCGAGGCCCTGGCGGATCAGGGGGTCGAGCATATCTTCGGCTATCCGGGCGGGGCGGTGCTGCCGATCTATGATGCGATCTTCCAACAGGACAAGGTGCGGCACATCCTGGTCCGCCACGAGCAGGGCGCCACCCATATGGCCGAGGGCTATGCGCGCTCGACCGGCAAGTGCGGCGTGGTGCTGGTGACCTCGGGGCCAGGGGCGACCAACGCGGTCACGGGCCTGACCGACGCGCTGATGGACTCGATCCCGATGGTCTGCATCACCGGGCAGGTGCCCAACCCCTTGATCGGCTCCGACGCCTTCCAGGAATGCGACACGGTCGGCATCACGCGCAGCTGCACCAAGCACAATTACCTGGTCAAGAACGTCAACGACCTGCCGCGGGTGCTGCACGAGGCATTCTTCATCGCCATGAGCGGGCGGCCGGGGCCGGTGGTGGTCGACATCCCCAAGGACGTGCAGTTCGCGCTGGGCGCCTATTTGCGGCCCGAGGAGGTCGGGGCGAGCCGGCACCGCAGCTACAAGCCGCACCGCGAGGGCGACCTGAATGCGATCGAGGCGGCGGTCGAGCTGATGCTGAGGGCCGAGCGGCCGATCTTTTATACCGGCGGCGGGGTGATCAATTCGGGGCCGGAGGCCTCCGAGCGGCTGCGCGAACTGGCCGAACTCACCGGCTTCCCGGTGACCTCGACGCTGATGGGGCTGGGCGCCTTCCCCGGGTCCGATCCGCAATGGATGGGCATGCTGGGGATGCACGGCACCTACGAGGCCAACATGGCCATGCACGATTGCGATTTGATGATCTGCATCGGGGCGCGGTTCGACGACCGCATCACCGGGCGGATCGATGCGTTCTCGCCCAACAGCAAGAAGATCCATGTCGATATCGACCCCTCCTCGATCAGCAAGACCGTGCGGGCGGACCTGCCCATCGTGGGCGATTGCGGCTGGGTGCTGGAGGAGATGGTGCGCATCTGGCGGAGCAAGACCAACGCATCGCGCGCCGAGGCGATCGCGCCGTGGTGGAAAGAGATCGAGACCTGGCGGAAGCGCAACTCGCTGGGGTTCAAGAACTCATCGAGCGTGATCAAGCCGCAGCACGCGATCAGGCGACTCTACGAGGCGACGCGCGGGCGCGATGTCTACATCACCACCGAAGTGGGGCAGCACCAGATGTGGGCGGCGCAGCACTTCCCGTTCGAATTGCCCAACCGCTGGATGACTTCGGGCGGGCTGGGGACGATGGGCTACGGGCTGCCGGCGGCGGTGGGCGTGCAGGTGGCGCATCCGGACGCGCTGGTCATCGACATCGCCGGCGAGGCGAGCGTGCAGATGACGATGCAGGAGATGTCGACCGCCGTGCAGTACGAGCTGCCGATCAAGGTGTTCATCCTCAACAACGAGCGCATGGGCATGGTGCGCCAGTGGCAGGAGCTGCTGCATGGCGGGCGCTATGCGCATAGCTACAGCGAGAGCCTGCCCGATTTCGTCAAGCTGGCGGAGGCCTATGGCGGGGTGGGGATCAAGTGTTCCGATCCGGCCGGGCTCGACGACGCGATCGCCGAGATGATCAATGTCAGGCGGCCGGTGATCTTCGACTGCGTGGTGGAAAAGCACGAGAACTGCCTGCCGATGATCCCCTCGGGCAAGCCGCACAACGAGATGATCCTGCCCGATCACACCGAGGACATCGGCTCGATCATCGACGCCAAGGGCCGGGCACTGGTCTAGGGAAAGGGACAAGAAGTGAGCGCACATTTGCAGCCGAGCGGCTCGGCCTATTTTCTCGCCGCGGAAACGCAGACGCCGGAGCGGCACACGCTGAGCGTCCTGGTCGACAACGAGCCGGGCATCCTGGCGCGGGTGGTGGGGCTGTTCTCGGCGCGGGGGTACAATATCGACAGCCTCACGGTATCGGAGACCGAGCACGAGAAGGGCCTGAGCCGGATCACGGTGGTGACGGTGGCGACGCCCAAGGTGCTGCTGCAGATCAAGCTGCAGCTCGAGCGGCTGGTGCCGGTGCACAAGGTGCACGATCTGACGGCCGAGGGCAAAGCGCTGGAGCGCGAGCTGGCGCTGGTCAAGGTCGCCGGCGCCGGCGAGCACCGGGTGGAGACGCTGCGGCTGGCCGAGGCGTTCCGGGCGCAGGTGGTGGATGCCACCACCGAAAGCTTCGTCTTCGAGGTGAAGGGGAAGCCTTCCAAGATCGACAGCTTCATCGCGTTGATGGTGCCGCTGGGGCTGGTCGAGGTGGTGCGCACCGGGCTGGCCGCTATTTCCCGCGGCTCCGAGGGGATGTAGGGGCTACGCCGTTGATCTGGCCAAGCGCAGCCGACGGCGCGCCGCGACTGCTGTAGGGCACCTTCAGTCCCCCACCCACGGACCGTCACCCCGGCGCAGGCCGGGGCCCAGTATTCCGTGAGGCAGGCGGCGTGCGCATGGCAAGAGCCGCGGCGCTGGTGAGTACTGGGTCCCGACGTTCGTCGGGATGACGCCGGTGGGTGGAGCGGCCAGCGCGCTTGACCGGAAGCATTGTTGACCGTTACCACGTCGCATTCAGCCACCGGTTCCCTCATGCACCCCCACAAGTCCAACCTCCGCGGCATCGCGCTGATGATCGCGGCGACGGCAGTGTTCGTCGTCAACGACACTTTCCTGAAGCTCGCGACCGACGGGCTGCCGCCGTTCCAGGTGCTGTTCATGCGCGGCATCGCCGCCTCGATCTGGGCCGTGCCGCTGGTGCTCCTCACCGGAAACGGGAAAAGCATCGGGCAGGTGGCCGACAAATGGGTGGTGGCGCGCAACTCCATGGAACTGTTCGCGGTGCTCTGTTTCATCGTTGCGCTCAAGAACATGCCGATCGCCGACATCACGGCGCTGGGGCAGATCGCGCCGATGCTGCTGCTGATCGGCGTGTCGCTGGTCTACGGCGAACGCATCGGGGTGCCGCGCATGGCGCTGATCGGGCTCGGCTTCCTCGGCGCGGTCTTGGTGGCGCAGCCGAGCGGGGCAGGGGTTTCGCCCTATGCGATCCTGGGCTTCGGCACCGCCGCGGGGACGGCGCTGCGCGATATCGTCGGGCGCAAGGTGGCGGGGCATATCCCCGGCCCGGTGGTGGCGCTGAGCGCTATCCTCGTGGTGATGCTGGGGGCGCTCGCGTGTCACCTCCTGTTCGAGCAATGGGTAGTGCCGGAGACGCGGCACCTCCTGTTCCTCCTGGCATCCGGGTTCTTCCTGACCATCGGGCACCTCTGCATCTTCCTCGCCTACCGGCAGGGGGCGACGGGGGCGGTGGCGCCGTTCTACTACATGTTCACGGTCTGGGCGATGATCTCGGGGCTGGTGGTGTTCGGCACTTTCCCCAATGCGCTGGCGGTCGGCGGCATCGCTCTCATCCTTTTAGGCGGAGTTGCGATCGTGCTGCTCGATGAGCGGCGGAGGCGGTTGAGCGTGGTGGCCTGACCGCTGCCGCAACCGGTTTTGGGCGGGGCGATCGCCGGTGGCGCAAGGGACCGGTACGCCAGCCTTGCCGGCGCCCGCCAGCGACCGGTTCGGAGGCCGCTGCGCCGATGGCGATTACTCGATTCTATTTCCCAAGCTCGGTCCCCAGCGCCCGGCACTGTCCTTGTAGGCTCCCCGAACAGTACGGCCCTCGTCGGTGAGCACCCAATCGTACTCAACCGTGTAATTGTTCCTGTCCGTGAAGGTGAAGCTCAGGCGGTCGTCCATGCGACAGACACTGACGGTGCCGACCCCAGCCGGCTCGACCACAGAGCAATTCACCGGGTCGATACGATAGACGAGTTCGAGCGTCCCGTCCTGCAAGTAGTTGACGACGCGGTAGGTCTGAAGGCTGGCGCTCGTATCCGGCCCCGGCGTGGCGCCCACAAATACGAAGCTGCCATCGTACGACCCCCAGGACTGGCTCGATACGCCGTTTCGCGCGCTGCCGGTGTAGGCATTGGCGCCAGGGCGTATCTCGATGGTGACCGTGCCGCCGTCCTGCGGCGCAATGAGGCTCGCATGCATCGCCGCGGTGCAGATCGAGGAATCGACCGTGTAGAGGTCCGTCCCCCACAAACTACTGGATGGGACACCCCCGGGCGGGCAGACGAAAGCGAACTGCTGTCCATTCTGGCCCCTGTGGGCGACTGCCGTCTCTCCCCAATCGGCCGGCTGTGGCGGAGTCGGCTCGACGGGTTTGGGGGGCGCCACCGGCTTCGACACGGGCCCCACGGGCACCGGCGTCTGCCGCGTCCAGGTCATTGACCCTGTTTCGCCGTCATCGGTGATCCAGCCGGCCGACGCTGTCGTGCCCGATTCGTCGACGACGGCGACCCAGACGCCGCGTGTGTGGTTGCCGTATTTAGTGGTGTTGACGAAGTCGACGGTGATCGTCCTGCCACTGACCCTGGCAGTTCCCCTGGCATTGCCGTAGCCGTTTTCAACGGCGTCGTAGAGGCCATCGCCCCGCGGCGTGAAGGTCCAGGTCTGGCCGATATTGCCCTCCCGCCAGACGCCGGAAACGTCGATCTCCGGAGGAGCGCCGCTCTGGCTGACCGCCTGATCGACCGGCACGAAGCTGACGCTCAAGTGCTGGCTCGACCCCAATTGATCGCCATAGTTCATGACCTGAATGGCTTGTGGCGCCCACCACGCGGTCAGGGTGGCCTCGAGCCTCTGCGTAGCCTGGGGAACGACGATGACGTACTTCAGCCTGTAGGGCGAACCCACCACGAGCGGGCTGGGTGTCTCCTCCCGGTGTACCTCCCGCCCAAGATACAAGGGCGAGCCGTCCTTCGAATCGATCCAGTGGCCACCATTGGCGCCCTGATGCGGATCGGTGGTCCACTCCACCGTGAGAATGCCCGGACCGTTGATGCCGAACTCCTAGGATACGACCTGCACCGGATTGCCCGGGGTGAACTGGCGCGTTCCCGAGTCGAGCGTGAGATCGACGAGATCGGCCGCGAATGCGATCGACGCGAGCGCGGCCTGGGCGAGGAGCAATGCGGTGCCCCAGGCGATCCGCGCCCTCGTCCCGCGGCCTGGGCCGCCAATGCTTGTGCTGGAACGCATGCCCGACCTCCATCGCCGATCACCGGAGCGTGGGGGAAAGGCGGCCGGTCAGAGCCGATATGTCCCCAAGGGAGGGTCCATGAGCCGTTTTCAACCGGTATTCTCCAGATCAACCGGATCGACACAGCCTAGGTTCTGTCGTCAGTTGAGTAAGAAGGTTATCGCGACAAGCT
>JAUXUM010000231.1 GCA_030680995.1 Devosia sp. | reverse complement strand
GACGCTCTATGCGGCGACCAAGAAGGCGGGCGAGGCGATGAGCCATTCCTACGCCCATCTCTGGAACATCCCCACCACCTGCTTCCGCTTCTTCACCGTCTACGGCCCGTGGGGGCGCCCGGACATGGCGCTCTTCAAGTTCGTCGCGGCGATCGAGAAGGGTGAGCCGATCGAGCTCTACGGCGAGGGCCGGATGCGGCGCGACTTCACCTATATCGACGATCTGGTCGAGGCGATCGTGCGGCTGATGGCGGCGGCGCCGGAAAAGGGCAACCCGGTCAGCGCCGACGGGGTGACGGACTCGCTGTCACCGGTGGCGCCCTGGCGGGTGGTCAACATCGCCGGCGGTCAGCCGGTGGAGCTGCTCGACTATGTCGAAACCATCGAGCGGCACCTCGGCAAGAAGGCGATCCGCAAGCTCCTGCCCATGCAGATGGGCGATGTGGCGGAGACGCATGCCGATGCGGGACTGCTCAGGGCGCTGACGGGCTATGTGCCGGTAACGCCGGTCGAGGTGGGGGTGAAGGCATTCGTGGAGTGGTATCGTGGGGTATGGCGCCCGTAATTGAAGGTGGCAGGATATCGCCCTGACCCGCCGGTGATTTGCGTTCAGCATCGACGGTCGCCACCACCACCGGCCGTCATCCCGTTGCAAAACGGGATCCAGTACCCACCAGATCTGCGGCACCTACCGTGCAAGCGCCGCTTGCCTCACGAAATACTGGGTCCCGGCTTTCGCCGGGATGACGCCGTGGGTGGGGCCAAATAGCGTGCCGCAGCAGCCGCAGCGACCACGACAATGCAGCGCCTCGAGCCGGGCCGACGGCCGGTGGGCAGGCGGACAAGGGAGATGGCGGCCGGTGAGCCTCACTTCCTCCCGAATTCGTCCTCGATGCGGATGATGTCGTCTTCGCCGAGGTAGGAGCCGGTCTGGACTTCGATCAGCTCGAGCAGGATCTTGCCGGGATTGGCCAGCCGGTGGGTGCAGCCGAGGGGGAGGTAGATGCTCTCGTTTTCGGCGAGCATCGAGACCACCCCGTCCAGAGTCACCTCGGCGGTGCCGCGCACCACTACCCAGTGCTCGGAGCGGTGATGGTGCTTTTGCAGGCTGAGCCGCTTGCCCGGCTTGACGAACAGGCGCTTGACCTGGAAGCGGTCGCCCGAGAGGATCGAGGAATAGCCGCCCCAGGGCCTATAGGCGGTGCGGTGGATCTCGGTAATGGCAAGGGTCTCCGGGTTGGCCCTGAGCGCCTTCACCATCGGGCCGACGCGCTGGGCCTCGGACAAGCGGCCGATATAGATGGCGTCCTCGCTGGCGATCACCGCGACGTCGTCGAGCCCGTCGATGGCGATATGGGCCTTCTCCGAGACGATGAGCGAGTTCCGCGTATTGGAAAGCGTCGCATTGCCGTTGCTGACATTGCCCGACGCGTCCTTCTCGGAGACTTTCCACACCGCGTCCCAGCTCCCCAGGTCCGACCAGGGAAAGCTGACCGGGATCAGCGAGACCAACCGCGACTTCTCGAAGATGGCGTAGTCGACCGAGATGTTGGGCGCGCTCGCAAAGCTCGGCTCATCGAGGCGGATGAAATCGAGATCGGCCCTGGCGTTTTCGACCGCGCCCCTGGCGGCGGCGTGGCTTTGCGGCGAGAGCGCCTCGCATTCGGCCAGGAAGCCGCCGGCCCCCAGCATGAACATCCCCGAGTTCCAGAAGAAGCCGCCGGCGGCGAGCATCTTTTCGGCATTGGCCCGATCGGGCTTTTCGACGAAGCGGGCGACCGCATGGACGCCATCGCCGCTCCCGGCGCCGGCCTCGATGTAGCCGTAGCCGGTCTCGGGACCGGTGGGGGCGATGCCAAAAGTCACCAGCCGGCCGGCGCGCGCGGCCGCGGCGGCGGTGTCGACCGAGGCCCAATAATTGGTATCGGCCGTCACGGCATGATCGGACGGCAGCACATGGATGACGGCATCGTCGCCGAACTTGTGCGCCACGAAAAAGGCGGCCGCGGCGATCGCCGCGGCGGTGTTGCGCGCCACCGGCTCGAGCAGTACGCCGGCCAGCTCCACCCCGCTCTCCTGGGCCTGCTCGGCGACGAGGAACCGGTACTCCGAGTTGGTGACCACTACCGGAGGGGTGTAGCGGCTCGCGTCCGACACCCGCCGCAGCGTCTCCTGGAACGGACTCAACTCTCCGGTCAAGGCCAGAAACTGCTTGGGACGGGCCGAGCGCGACAGCGGCCACAGCCGCGTCCCCTGCCCGCCGGCCAGAACCACAGGTACGATCAAGCCGCTCATGCGACACTCCACAAAGCCTGCGGCGTTTATCGGGGCTGGCGCGCCGCGCCGCAAGCGGTTTTGGCGCAGACATCGGGCGCGGACAATGGTGGAGATGCCCGACGCCGACTTGCCGCGGGCAGCAGGATGGTTGTCAGAACCGGCATCATCCCGACAACACCGGCCAGCCGTCAGGCCGAGGCCGATCCTCTGGTTTCCGTGGCACGAAGCCGTTATGGCTTGAAGCCTGAACAGCCTAGAAGGTTCCACGATGTCCAGCATTGCCGCTACCGCCGCCGTTGACCCCGTCAAGCTCGACAAGCTCGCGCAAGTCGCGATCCAGGTCGGCCTGCAATTGCAGCGCGGGCAGGATCTGGTGCTGACCGCGCCGGTGGCGGCGCTGCCGCTGGCGCGGCGCATCGCCGAGCACGCCTACAAGGCCGGCGCGGGGCTGGTGATCCCGATCTTTTCGGACGAAGAGATCACCCTTTCGCGCTACCGCAACGCGCCGGACGAGAGCTTCGACCGCGCGGCCGGCTGGCTCTACGAGGGCATGGCCAAGGCCTTTTCCGGCAACGCCGCGCGGCTGGCCATCGCCGGCGACAACCCGATGCTGCTGGCGGCGGAGGACCCGGACAAGGTGTCGCGCGCCAACCGCGCCAATTCGATAGCCTACAAGCCGGCGCTGGAGAAGATCACCGGCTTCGACATCAACTGGAACATCGTCTCCTACCCCAGCCCGTCCTGGGCGAAACAGGTGTTCCCAGGGGACCCCGAGGACGTCGCGGTCGGAAAACTTGCCGACGCGATCTTTACGGCCTCGCGAGTGGACCTCGAGGACCCGGTGGCGGCGTGGCGGGATCACAACGCGGCGCTCAAGGCACGGCACACCTGGCTCAACGAACACAATTTCCACGCCCTGCATTTCAGGGGCCCGGGGACCGACCTGACGGTGGGCCTCGCCGACGGACACCAGTGGAAGGGCGGCGCCTCGCAATCGAAGAACGGGATCACCTGCAACCCCAATATCCCGACCGAGGAAGTGTTCACGACGCCGCATGCGCTCAGGGTCGACGGCTATGTGCGCAGCACCAAGCCGCTGGCGCACCAGGGAACGCTGATCGAAAACATCGAGATGCGGTTCGAGGACGGCCGGGCCGTGGAGGCCAAGGCGAGCCGCGGCGAAGCGGTGCTCAACAAGGTGCTCGACACCGATGAGGGCGCGCGGCGGCTGGGCGAGGTGGCGCTGGTGCCGCATTCCTCGCCGATTTCGAAAAGCGGGCTATTGTTCTTCAACACGCTGTTCGACGAGAACGCCGCTTGCCACATCGCCATGGGGCAGTGCTACGCCGATTGCTTCGTCGGCGGCAAGACGCTCAGCCCCGAGCAGATCGCGGCGCAGGGCGGCAATCGCAGCCTTATCCATATCGACTGGATGATCGGCTCGGCCCAGATCGACATCGACGGCATGCACAAGGACGGCGCGCGCGTGCCGGTGATGCGCAAGGGCGAGTGGGCCTAACGCCCGCGGCGCTTGCATTTGCGAGGGACGGGCGGCAGGTTCTGGCACGATCACCCCGGTACCGGGCAGGCGCGGGCCACGTCCCCGGTGACGTGGAGCGAGCGGCTGCCCGAGATCACCAACAAGAACCAGAAATATCGCGGCTGGATCATGGCGGCCCTTGCGGCGGGCAGAATCTCCTGACGGTATAGGAGCGCTGCCAGAGGGAGGGTTGTCATGACGTCAGTCGTGGTGCTGGGTATTTTCGTTGCCGATCTCGCGTTCAAGGCACCGCGCCTGCCGGTGATGGGCGAGACCCTGTTGGGCCAGGGCTTCGCCATCGGACCCGGCGGCAAGGGCTCCAACCAGGTGATCGCCGCCGCCCGCGCCGGTGGCAGCGCCGGTATCATCACCCGCATCGGCAGCGACACTTTCGGCGAGATGGCGCGCAAAGCGTGGGCGGCCGATGGCGTCGATACGTCCGCGGTCATCGAGGACGCCGGCGCGCCGACCGGCGCGGCCTTCATCTTCGTCTCCACAGAGACCGGCAACAACGCCATCATCGTCGAGAGCGGTGCCGCGGCGCGGCTTTCGCCCGCCGATGTGCGAGCGGCCGAAGGCGTGATCGCGAATGCAAAGGTGTTCATGACCCAGTTCGAGCAGCCGATCGAAACTGCCGTCGAAGGGTTGAACGTGGCGCGCCGCCGCGGGGCTATCACCATTCTCAATCCCGCCCCCGCCCTGCCCGTCGACGACGGCATCTATGGACTGTGCGACTACGTGACGCCGAACGAGACCGAGGCGGCGACGCTCACCGGTCTGCCGGTGGAGAACGAGGACCAGGCGCTGGCGGCGGCAAAGGCATTCGTCCGCCGCGGCGCGCGCAATGCGCTGATCACGCTCGGCGAAAAGGGCGCACTGCTGCACGGCGGCGCGGGCACGCATCTGGTCCCGGCGTTCAAGGTGGCCAAGGTGGTCGACACCACGGGGGCCGGCGACGCCTTCAACGGCGGGTTCGCGGTGGCGTTGGCGGAGGGCCAGTCGCCGGTGGACGCCGTGCGCTTCGGCTGCGCCACCGCGGCCCTCTCGGTGCAGAAGCCGGGCACGGCGCCCTCGATGCCGACGCGGGCGGAGATCGACGCGCTGCTGGCGGGCGGCTAGCCGGGGAACAGCGTCAGGCCGCCATCCACCCGCAGCACCTGGCCATTGATGAATTTGGAACGCGGGCCGGCGAGGAAGGCCACGGCGTCGGCGATCTCGTCGGGCTCGGCATAGCGGTTGAACGACCTCCTGGCCGAATCCATCTTTTCGGGATCGGTGACGCGGGTGGCCTGGAAGCGGGCGCTCTTGGTCGGACCGGGGCTCACCGCGTTGATGCGCACGCCGTCGTCGTAAAGCTCCTTGGCGAGGCAGCGGGTGTAGTGGACGACGGCGGCCTTGAGGGTCGAATAGACCACCTCGGGCGAACAACCCATATGCGCCGCAGCGGAGGCGATGTTGATCACCGCGCCGGAACCGCGCTTGACCATCGGCGGCACGAAGGCCTGGGTCACCAGCATGGTGCCGATGAGATTGTTGTTGGTCAGGACCTGGATGTCCTCGAAGGAGACGTCGAGGGCGGTGTTGGGGTTGGGCTTGCCGCCCGCGGCCCCGATATCGCCGCCGGCGCAATTGACGAGTATGTCGACCTCGCCGAGCCTGGCCTCGATCTCCTGCTTCATGCTGGCGACGGCGGCCGGATCGCCGATATTGCCGATGACCGCGACGGTACGCACGCCGAAGCTTTCCATCTCCTTTGCCACCTCGCCCAGATTGGCGGCCTCGCCATATTTCGCCGTCGCCTCCCAGCTGAGATCGTGGATGGCGACGTCGGCGCCGAGCTCGGCGAGCTTCCGCGCCATGGTGTTGCCGAGGCCGCGTCCCGACCCGGTGACAAATGCTATCTTTCCGCTCAGTTCCCTAGCCACATCGGCCTCCAATCACATGAATCCGAGAGCCTGCATGTTCGCGGCGGAGCGCCGGATCATGGAAAGCTCGTAATCGACAAGCGCGCCGTCGTCCCCGCGCTCCCATGGCGTGCGCAAGTCGGCGGCGTCGGGCAACCGGTTGCGGCGCGCGGCAAGAAGGCAGGCGGCGAGCTCCCCGGCCTCTTTGGGCGGATAGCCATGCCACCAGCCGGGCGTGAACAGGCGCACATGGCGCGCCTCCAGCGCGCCCGGCTCGAGCACGGCAGTCAGCGCCTGGTGATGTTGCCCGAGGATATCGAACAGCTCCTTGAACGGCACGGCTCCATCGCCGATGGCGCAGCGGACCAGCCGAAGCCCCTCGTCGGTCCATTGCACATTATAGTCCTTCAAGTGCACGTGTGCGACATGGGGCGCGATCACGCGGGCGAAATCGAGCGGCGCCTCGGCCACCGGGAAGGTGTTGCCGGTGTCGAAGACGATGCGGACATTGGGGGCGAATTCGTCGCAGAAGCCGACCAGTTCGCGGCTGGTGAAATCCTGGTGGTTCTCGATAAGCAGGGTGAGGCCGTGTTCGCCGGCCCGAAGCGCATAGGCTTCGAGTTTCCGGCGGACCCCGGCGACCAGTTCATACCAGCGCGCGCCCGCCGCGGCGCGGTCGCCGCAAAGGACCGGGGTGAGCGCGAAGCGGATCATGGTGGCGCCCAGCGCCCGCGCCGCGCGGATGCAGACCTCGATATCGCCGTTCTGCAGGCCCGAACTCACCACCGGGGTCATGCCGAGCGCGGTCAGGCGCTCGCGCAGCGCCGACAGCTCGGCGTCGCTCATTTTTTCCAGCCAGCCTTCCCAGATCTCGAGCGTTTTGCCGCCCAGTTCCTCAGCCAGCGCAATGAACCCCTCCAGCCCCTTGCCCCGGGGATTGGCGCGGGGTGTGCCCATGCCCTGCAGGCCGAGATAATAGGTCAGCCCGTAGGGGTTGAGACCGGTTCGAAGGTCCATGGCAGCTCGCTCTTTCAGGAGAGACCGGCGTCGACGATGATCGACTGCTTGGTGATCATCTGGCTGTCGTCGGCGGCAAGGAACAGGGCGGTGCGGGCAATCTCCTCGCCGAGGAGCACCTTCCGCAGCACCTGCCGCTGCACCAATGCGTCGATCGACTCGGCCGTACGGTACCAGAGCTGCTTCTGACGCGCCGTGATCACGGCACCCGGCTCGATGGCGTTGACGCGAATGTTGTCGGCGCCGAAGCCGCGGGCAAGCGCACGGGTGAGACCGAGAACGGCGGCCTTGGCGGTGGCATAGACCGGCATGCCTTCGGCGCCGAAACGCCAGGAAATCGAGGAGAAGTTGATGATCGAGCCATAGCCCAGTTCACGCATCTGCGGGCGCACGGCCTGGGCGGCGAAGAACTGCGGCCGCAGATTGATGGCCTGCGACCGGTCCCAATAGTCCACGGTCACGTCATCGATCTTGTGACGGTCATCATTGGCGGCATTGTTGATCAGCACGGCGATCAGGCCGAGTTGCCGTCCCGCCTCGGCGATCGCCGCCTGCAGGACCGGGATGTCGGTAACATCGCAGGGCAGGAACAATGCCCCCAATTCGGCGGCCAGCGCCTGCCCGGCATCTTCCTGGATGTCGACGAAGGCGACCCTCGCGCCATTGGCGGCAAAGGCCCGCACCATGTCGGCGCCGATGCCGGAGGCGCCGCCGGTTACGAACACAGTGCGGCCATCGAGGCTGGGATAGGTAGCGAAGGTCGGAATTTGCATGGTCCTTTGGACGTCGAGAGGCTTGAGCGCAGCAGATGCCACGGGTCATTCCCACGGATGGATGGACAAAAAGGTGCAGGTCACATCCAATCCCACTCAAATCAGCCGCTGCGTCGCTGGATCGAACAGGCATGCATGGGTCATGTCGACCGCCAGCGGCATGTCCTCGCCCATCCTGGGTGCTTCGGCCGGCGCGAAGCGGCCAACCACCTCCAGCTCGCCGAAGCGCATGACGGCCATGGTCTCGGCGCCGGTCGGCTCGACCACCTCAACCGGGGCGGTGAGCGTCGCAATCCCGCCCTTGCCGGCAAGCTCGGGATTGTGACGGCTCAAATGCTCGGGGCGGATGCCGAGCACGACCTGCTTGCCGCTGGCGCGGTCGGCGGCGCCGTTGTGGAGCGCCAGCGCCGCGGTCCTGCCGTTCGCGAGCGGAAATGTCACCGCCGGCTTGCCGTCGATCGTCGTGAGCTCGGCGGCGATGAAGTTCATCGCCGGCGATCCCATGAAACCGGCGACGAAAATGTTCGCCGGGCGATTGTAGACCACCTCCGGCTCGTCGAACTGCTGCACCTCGCCTTGGTGCATCACCGCGATGCGCGAAGCGAGCGTCATGGCCTCGACCTGGTCATGGGTCACGTAGATTGTGGTCTTGCCGACGCGGTGGTGCAGCTTCTTGATCTCGGTGCGCATATCGACCCGAAGCTTGGCGTCGAGGTTGGAGAGCGGCTCGTCGAAGAGGAAGAGCAGCGGATCGCGCACCAGAGCGCGGCCCATAGCGACGCGCTGGCGCTGGCCGCCCGAGAGCTGGCCGGGCTTGCGGTTGAGCAGCGCCTCGATCTGCAGCAGCGCCGCGACGCGGGCGATCGCCTCCTGCTGCTGCGGTTTGGGCACGCCGCGACTCTCCATGCCGAAGAGCATGTTCTCGCGCACGGTCATGGTGGGGTAAAGCGCATAGGACTGGAACACCATGGCGATGTCGCGGTCCTTGGGCGCCACCGAGTTGACCAGGCGATCGCCGATCCAGATCTCGCCCGAAGTCACACTCTCGAGCCCGGCAATCATGGCAAGCAGCGTCGACTTGCCGCAGCCGGACGGGCCGACCAGAGCGATGAACTCGCCGGCCCTGGCTTCGAGGTCGATGCCCTTTAGCACTTCGACGGCGCCAAAATTCTTGCGCAGATTGCGGATGGTCAGCGACGACATTACTTGATCGCTCCTTGGGTGAGGCCGCGGACGAAATACTTGCCACCGAAAAAGTAGACAAGCAGCGGCGGCAGCGCGCCGATGAGGACAGCGGCGCTCATCACGTCGAACACGCGCACGTTGGTGCCGCCGGTCGAGAGCGCGACCAGCGCGGCGGTAATCGGCTGCTGCGCCCCCGAATTCAGCACCACGCCGAACAGGTACTCGTTCCAGATGCCGGTGAACTGCCAGATCACGGTGACAATCAGGATCGGCGGCGAAAGCGGCAGGACGATCTTCCAGAAGATGCGCCAGAAGCCGGCCCCATCGATGCGCGCGGCCTTGATCAGGTCGTCCGGGATGTTGACGTAGTAGTTGCGGCAGAACAGCGTCGTGAACGACAGCCCCTGGATGACATGCACGAGGATGAGGCCGTAGACCGAGTTGTTGAGCCCGATCTTGCCGAGCAGGAACGCCCAGGGCAGCAGCGAAATCTGCCCGGGCATGAAGACGCCGAGCAGCATGCAGGTGAAGAGAACTTCGGAGCCGCGGAAGCGCCACTTCGAAAGGATGTAGCCATTGATCATGCCGAGCGCCGTCGAAATGATCGTCGCCGGGATGGTCATCATCAACGAGTTGAAGAAATAGCGCTTCATCCCTTCGCAAGCGCCGCCAATGCAGTAGGTGTCCCAGGCTTGGGGCCAGGCATCGAGCCGGAAGCTCTGCGGAATGGCGATGAGGCCGTTCCTCGAAATTTCGGGCAGGTCGCGGAACGAGTTGAACACGACCACAAAGAGCGGAACGATGTAGACGAGCGAGAAGATCGCGAGCAGCCCGTAGATCAGCACCCGGCTCCAGAACCGACGCCGGCCGGCGACCGCGGCCTCATGGTCGACGGTCTGCTCGAGAACCGCGTCAGCCATTGCCGCTCTCCTTCCGCCGGCGCCACACGACGTAGAGCGCGTAGGGAACGAGCACCGCCGCGAGGGCCAGCAGGATCATCACCGCGGCGGCCGCGCCTTCGGCGATCTGGCCGCGCTGGAACATCAGGTCGTAGACGTAGATGGCGGGAAAGGTCGTTGAGATACCCGGGCCGGAATTGGTGAGCGCCACCGCGAGGTCGAAAGTCTTGATGGCGAACTGCAGCAAGACCACCATCACCGCGAGGAAGATCGGCGCAATGGTGGGCAGAATGACCTTGCGGTACGTGCGGAAGGTCGAGGCGCCGTCAATCTGCGCGGCCTTGACAATGTCCTGGTCGACCGAGCGGAGCCCGGCCAGGAACAATGCCATGGCGAAGCCGGAGGACTGCCAGATGCCGGTCAGCACGATGGCGTAGATCGCAAGCTTCCGGTCGGTGGTCAGCGCGAATTCGAAGTTGCTCCAGCCCAGATTGCGGACCAGGAACTCGATGCCGGCGGTGGGATTGTAGAGCCAGCTCCAGACGGTGCCGGTGACGATGAAGGAAACCGCGAGCGGGTAGAGGAAGATGGTGCGCCAGAACGATTCCGCGCGGATCCGTTGATCGATCAGGATGGCGAGCAGCAACCCCACCGCCATGGCACCGATAACGTAGAAGACCGAGAAGATGAAAAGGTTGGTGTAGGCGATGTTCCAGCGGCGATTTGCCCACAGCGCCTCGTAGTGCTCGAAGCCGACGAAATCGTAGGTGGGGAGCAGCGACGAGTTGGAGAGTGAAATGTAGATCGTCCAGCCGGCGAAGACGAAGACGTAGATGAATGAGGCGACCAGCGACGGGGCGAGAACGATGATGGGCACGGCCTTGCCCAGTCGATCCCTCCAGCCTGGCGCGCCGACCTGCGCGGCGGCTCCGACGATACTCAACGGCTCCCCCTCCGTTTGAGGCGGACCGGGCACGGACAATGGCCGCGCCCGGTCTCAGAAAGAGAGGTTACATCTGTGCTTCGACGGCGTCAGCCATGTTGTTGGCTGCATCCTCGGAGGACATTTCCGGCGTGTTCACGAACTCGGTGATCGCCTCCATCATGGCGCCGCGGTACTTCTGCAGCACGGTCATGTTGTGGGCCATGGAGCGAACCAGGGTACCGGCTTCGACAGAAGCCTTGAGGTCGGCCTGAGCCGTCTGCTGGCAGGGGTTGAAGCCCTGCGACAGATCGACGTCCATGCGCGCCGGGATCGAGCCCTTGGAGATGTTGAACACCGTCTGGAACTCGGGCGACAGGATCAGGTGCGCCAGCAGCTTCTGACCCTCGATGTAGTCTGGGTCGTTCTGCTGGAAGAACACCACCGAGTCCGAGTTGAGGATGAAGCCGGGCTTGCCCCAATCGGTCGGGGCCTGAGCACACAGGATGTCCTCGCCCGGGTTGTGGCCGGCGGCCTTGAGCACGCCGATCTCCCAGTCGCCCATGATGAAGAACAGCGCATCGCCATTGGCCATCATGTTGGAGGCGGTATCGTAGTCGCGGCCGGCAATCGCCGGGTCCATATATTTGTCGACCATCAGGCGCATCTGGTCAAAGGCCTTGATCATGCCTTCCGAGCGCAGAGCTTCGATATCGCCCTCGACGAAGGCTTTCTTGAACAGCTCCGGATCCTGCCCGTAGACGACGACTTCGAAGGTGGTGGCGTCGGTCCAGTCGGCGGAGAGATGCGCGAGGCATATCTTGCCGGTAGCGATGGCCTTTTCACAGGCGGCGTTGAAATTGGCCCAAGTCTTGGGGAGTTCGGTCACGCCGGCGGCTTCCATCGCGGCCTTGTTGCCCCAGATCCAGTTGATGCGGTGGATGTTCATCGGCGCGGCGATCCAGGAGCCGGCAGGCTTCATCACCGGCAGCAATTCCGGCGCGACAACCTTGTCCCAGCCTTCTTCGGCGGCGAGGTCATCGAGATTGGCAGTCATGCCGGTCTCGTTCCACTCGGCGATTTCCGGGCCCTTGAGCTGGACGGCGGCCGGGGCATTGCCTGCCACCACGTCGGCGCGAAGCTTGGCGAGGGTATTGGCGGTATGGCCGGCGATGGCCGTCTGCTCCCATTTGCCCCCGGCGGCGGCGAATAGCTCGCCGAGCTTGGCGATCGATGCGGCGTCCGAGCCCGTCGCCCATTGATGCAGCATCAAGGTCTTGGGTTCCGCGAACGCCGTGCTCGTCAGCAATGCGAACGTCGTCACGGCCGCAGCCGAAACTGCCCTCAGTCTAAAGGTCATCTTGCTCTCTCCCTGTTGTGCCCACATGCGCCGCCCGATGTTTTGCGATCGGTGGGCGCGGCCACTTGCGCTTTTTTCCCGGCGATGCTTTTCCTCCCGCATCGCCTTATTTGTTCTAGGGTGAACTTATTAGCGTTGTCAACGCGCCGGGAGGAGGCGCAGATGCATAGGATCGAACTAAAATCGCTGTTGGCGGATCGGGCCGTGGGCACGCCTTCCGGCAGGGTCGTCAGGGCCTTGAGCGAACGTGGCGCGCTCAGCGCCACGCAGATCGCGCATATCACCGGGCTGGCGAAATCTACCGTCTCGATGACGCTTTCGGAGCTGCGCAAGTCCGGCATCGTGGTCGAGGGGCCGAGTTTGGAACGCGGCGCCAGCGTCGGCCGCCCGGCGACGGTGCTGACGCTCAACCCGCAGGCCGGCACCTGCGTGGGCGTGCTGATCGGTCTGGGGCAGGCACGGGTGATCGTGGCCGACGTGTCGCACGCCATCATCGCCGACACCGTCACCGAGCTCGACCCCGACTTCTCGCCCGAACAGGCGGCCGAGGAAACCCGCCGGATGATCAAGCAGACCTATGCCGAGCACAGCATGCCGCTTTGCGGGCTGCTCGGCGTGGGCGTGGCCGTGGCGGGGCCGGTCAACCCGATCGACGGCCGCATGCAGCGCGCCAGCGTGGTACCGACCTGGGCCGGCATCGACATCCGCACCGTGTTCGGTCCGGTGCTGCAGCGCCCGATCCTCGTCGACAACGAAAGCAACTGCGCCGCACTGGCGGAGATGATGTGGGGCGCCGCGATCGGCTATGAGGATTTCGTGCTGTTCAAGATCGACATGGGCGTCGGTGGCGCCATCGTCAGCGGCGGGCGCGTCCTGACCGGCATCGCCGGGAGCGCCGGCGAGTTCGGACACATGACCGTCGATCCGGACGGGCCGCTCTGCCGCTGCGGCAACCGCGGCTGCCTCGAACTCTATGCGAGCTTCAAGACGCCCCTGCAGCATGCCAGCAAGCGCTTCGACCGGCCGATGACGATGGACGACGTAATCGTTTTGGCCAAGGAAGGCGATGTCGGATGCCGCAGGCTGATCGAAGACACCGCAACGGCCGCTGGGCGCGGCCTCGGGATGATCGGCACCATCCTCAACCCCGGGCTGATCGTCATCGGCGGACGCATGGCACTGGCCGGCGACCTGCTGATGACCCCGCTCGCCGCCAGCTTCGAGAAGCACACCCTGGTCAAGCGCTCCGACGTCTCCGGCCCCGCCCGCACCGAACTCACTATCGGCAAATTCACCGAGAACGATTCCTGCATGGGCGCGGTGGGGCTGGTGCTGCGGCACCATGGGCGGCTGGCCTGAGCCTTCGCCCCCGGCGCGGGAAGGGCGCGCCCCCTTCGGCAAGAAGCTCGGGATCGGCGAGCGAGTCCCGATGGTTTCAGGCGTGCGCGTTCCCGCCTTGACGCGCGACACCCCCGCCCGGTTTCGTGGCGGACCTGGCTTCAGCCAAGTCCCGCAGTCGAGATTGGGTCCATGCCATTCGCATCCGGCCCCCGCAAGGGGGAGGGCGCGGTCCTTCGCAAGCGGCGTCTGCACGGCTCCTGCGGCACGCACCGCGCCGTTCCGGCGAAAACCGGGATGCCATCATGGTTTTCCGCTCGGGAACGACGCTGGGTCCGCCTCCGGGTTTCAGCAAACATCAAGTTCCCTCCCCCTCGAGCGGCATGCGGGTGCCGGAAGCGCCGAAGAGGGTGAGGTGCCCGGCGGCAAAGGCAAGGGTCACGTCACATCAAATCGGGCGGAGGCGATGGCGGTCAGTTTTTCGCGAAAATCGCCGCCGATCGGGATTGTCGCAATCGAGGTTTTCATCGCCGGTGCTCCGCTTTGTCGCGAACACACTACCGAACTAGGCGTTGCGTGTCGCGCCGTGCAGTCGAGTCCGCAATGCGGCGCGGTCCGGCACGCTTCGCCCCGTAAACAGTTCAAACGCCTGGATGCCTTGATGGAAGAACAGCTCGTAACCGCTCAGGAATTCCGCACCGGCATCAACGGCTTGCTGCCGAAACAGCGTTTCCGCCGGCGTGTAGACGGCGTCAAACGCCCAGCGCATCCCGGCAAAGACGGTGTCCGGCACCGGCGAACCGGGGTAACCGACCATGCCGACGGGCGTACAATTGACGATGCCATCAGCTTCGGGTGCCACCTCGTCGACCGAAGCAAATGCCGACACCTGGGTTCGTCCTTCCGTTGCTTCCGCGACCGCACTCGCGAGCGCCTTTGCTTTCGGCAAATTGGAGTCCACGATGTTCAGGCGGTCGGCGCCGAGCGATGCCAGAGCAAAGGCGACGGCCTTGCCGACACCTCCCGCCCCAATCATGAGGACACTGCCGGGCGAGGCGACCGGGAATGCCGCACGAAAAGCCGCGACAAAGCCGGTGTAGTCGGTGTTGAAGCCCCGCGGTCCGTCCGGTTCAAACACGACGGTGTTGACGGAGCCAATGCGCCCGATGTGTGGATCTTCGATCTCGAGCCGTTCAATCACCAGCTCCTTGTAGGGATAGGTGATATTCAATCCCCGCATGCCGCTGTTCCGCGCACGTTCGAAAACGACATCGAAGTCCAAACCCAAGTCGGGCGGAACGAGCAGGTCGTAGGAAACTCTCAGCCCGGACAGCTCACCGGCAAAGCGATGCAGATCCGGGGAGCGGGAGCGCATGATGTTGTCACCGATGAGCCCAAGCAAAAGGAGCGGCGGGAGTTCGGGCGCAACGCCTTTGCCGGCAGCCACCATCGCCCTATCCCTGGTATCCGAAATTCCGCGGCAGCCACAACACCAGATCGGGCATCAAAATGAGCGCCAGCAGCGCAAGCATAAGCGCCCCGATGAACGGTATCATGTTGCGAATGATCTCGCGCAAGGGAATGCCGGTGACCGCGTTGATAACGAAAAGCAGAATGCCGTAAGGCGGCGTAATCAGACCGATCATAATGTTGACTACGGAGACGACGCCAAAATGCACGAGGTCGATACCGAGATTCCGACAGGTCGGGATGAACAGTGGAACGATTACCAGAATGATCGTGGTGGCATCGAGAAAACAGCCGAGCACCAGAAACAGCAGGTTGACAAGAAGCAGGAAGACCAGCGGGTTCACTTCGAGTCCGACCAGCGTGCCCGCGAGTTGCCCGGGAATGTTTTCGTTTGCGACGATGTAGTTAAAGATCAGAGCCCCGCCGATCACCAGTCCGATGGCCGCTGACGAACGCGCGCTTTCCACCAGAACATTGTAAATGCCGCGCCAGGACAGGGAGCGATAGAATATGGTCGCCAGAATGAAAGCGTAAGCCGCGGCGACAGCTGCCGCCTCTGTCGGCGTGGTGATGCCGCCGTAGATGCCGTACAGCAGAATGGCCGGCATCAGCAACGCCGGGAAAGCGCGGAATGTCCGTCGGGGCAACTCCTTGAGCGGAACGACTTCATCGATTTCGAAGCCGCGCCGGTGGGCAATAATGGTGTTCATGACCATAAGTACCGCTGCCATCGCCAGCCCCGGGACGATGCCTCCGAGAAAGAGGTAGCCAATCGATGTGTCCGAAACCAAGGCATATAGCACCATCGGTATGGATGGAGGTATGATTGGTCCGATGGTCGCCGAAGCCGCGGTAATTGCCGCCGCATAGCCCCGCGTGTAGCGGCCCGATTTTACCATCATTTCGATGATGATCTTGCCAATTCCAGCTGCGTCGGCGACGGCCGATCCGGACATGCCGGAAAAGATGAGGCTCGCGACCACATTCACGTGGCCCAATCCGCCCTTGAAGCGGCCGACAAGCGCCACGCAAAAACCCAGCAGGCGTTCGCTGATCGTGCCGGCATTCATGATGTTGGCGGCTACGATGAACAATGGCACGGCGAGCAGCACGAAACTGTCGTAAAGCCCCTGGATCATCTGTTCGCCGGCCAGGGAAAGGTCCTGGCCGCCCACGGCCAAGTAGACGGTGGCGGCCAGGATCAGCGCGTAGGCGACCGGCGTACCGATACCGGCAGCCAAGAATAGTGCAATCAGGCAAGCTGCCAGAGCGAGGCTCATTTATTCGGCCTTCATGGCGGCCGACTGTGGATGGCCTTCGAGATCGGCCCCGCCGCGCAGGATGGCGATCAGCCGCAGGCCGTATTGCGCGATCACCGCGACGGCGAAAATGCCGTAGATCGAGAAGACGTAGTCGAGCCGAATTCTGAGAGTCGCGCTCTTTTTGATCTTGTAGAAGGTGATGTAGTCAATATTGGCCGGCAAAGCAGCGACGATGCCTATGATAATCGCCAGGGCGGAGGTGAGTGCGAATATTTTCCGCAAACCGGGATTTACCGCGAGATACAGCACGTCGAACTTGACGTGATCCTCATCCCGCAAGCAGAAGGCGCTGCCCCAGAAAACCAGCCACAGCCATGTGGTCAAACAGAGCTCAAGCGTCCAGCCGAGCGGCGAGCGGAAGACGTAGCGCGAGATGATTTGCAGCATGAAAGTCAGAAACATGGCGGCCAGCAAGCCCGCCGCCACATTTTCCGCCCTCGCTTTGAAGAACCTGATCAATAAGGTGCTCAGGGCCGCCTACAGCGCGTTGATCAGGTCGAGCATGCCGGCCGGCCAATCCTTGGCGAACTCGGATTCCAGGTAGGCCTTCTGAACATGAGCGCGGAAAGCTTCGAGGTCGGGTTCATAAACCTGCAGACCCTGATCGAGGAAGAACTGCACCAGTTCATCCTCAAGCTTGAGCTGGCGCTGACGACCAAGCTCGGCGGCAGCATCGGCAGCCTTCTGCGCGGTGGCCTGCTGGTCCGGCGTCAGGCCGTCCCAGACCTTCTTTGAGAAGGCGATATAGTTCAGGTCAACCAGGTGGCTGGTCAAAACGATCTGCTTGGTGATTTCGTAGAACTTCGCGTCCTTGTCGGTCGGCAGAGGATTGTCCTGCCCGTCGATCGCGCCGGTCTGCAGCGCAGTGTAGACCTCCGTGAACGCCATGGGCACCGGATCGGCGCCTAGCGCGCGTCCGAGGAACTGCCAGGCATCGGTACCCGGCATGCGCAGCTGGATACCGGCAAGGTCGGCGGGCGTCATCACCTTGCCTTCAGTCCTGAGGTTAAGCTGGCGGCGACCCAGATACATCACGGCAAGCAGTTTCACGCCGAGCTCGTCTTCGACCTTCTGCTTGAGCGGCTGCATGAAATCGGCAGCGAACACTTTCTTCTGATGTTCGGCGTCGCGATGAAGGTACCCGGCGGTAAAAATCGAGAATTCCGGGAAAATCGTCGCCAGTTCCTGAGCGGATGTGATCGACATTTCGAGATTGCCACGCGAAATGGCTTCGAGCTCAGTGCCCTGCTTGAAGAGCGTGGCGTTATAGCTGGGCTGGTAGTCTGCAAATCCCGCGACATCCGGCCCAAACACTTCCGCAAGCGCGACCGAGCGCTGGTCGCCCTCAGAGGCAGGCGTCGAAAGGCGCAGAACGATTCTGTCCTGGGCGAACGACAGTCCGGCAAAGCTGGTCACGGCCAGCGAAGACGCGGTTGCGGCCAGAAAGGCACGGCGGCTCAAGTATGTTTTCACGATGTTCCTCCCATTTTGAGCCCCACTCAACGAGCAGGGCAAAGTCATTGTTGTCTGCCACACGGCGCGGAGCAGTTCAACACACAATTGTACTTGTTCTGCTTTTTTGTTATTTTATCAGATACTTCCGTAATAATCGATTTTGTCTTTTTCCTCGTTTTTGCATGGTTTTAGGAAGCAGAATGCCCGTTCCGAGGTGGGCATCGGGTGGAGCGCGCGACTTTAAGCATGCACTGTAGCGCCCCGCAGGCGAATGCAATATGCGCCAGATTGACCTACCTGGGCTGCCGGCGCCGAGATATGTTCGCCTCCGAACTTTCCGTCAGTCTGGACAGGGTCTCCGCCGCCCCGGAATTGGCGACTCCGCCTTCGATATGGCGGCGAAGAACGGATTGAGCCCGCGAAGCGTCGCGCGATAACGCGGCTTCGAGCAGCTCCTTGTGCTCGCGTGCCGCGATGTCGCCGCGAAAGGTCAGCGTGATCATCTGATAGCGAAGATATTTGTCAAAGATCGAGCCATGCGTCTCGAACAAAGTTCGCGACCCGCACGCCATGATCAGTGACTGATGGAACTCCCGGTCGTAGCGTTTCCGGGTCTCCATCACGGAATGGTCGCCAGTCGGCATCTTGCGTTCCATCTGGTGCAATTTGTGATGAGCGGCCACCACGCGCCCTTCCCAGTCAACATCACCCGCCGAGAACGAAAGTTCAAGCGCGTAGCACTCGAGAAGACTGCGCAGATTTGCAATTTCGAGAAGGTCTTCCGGCGAAACCGGAGTGACCTGGAACCCTCGCTGCCCCTCGGCACGAACGAATCCTTCCGACGCCAGTCTGCTCAGTATTTCCCGCAGGGTTGAGACGCTCGTGCCATACTGCCCCTTCATCCGCTCAAGCTTCAGTCGCTCGTTCGGGCGCAAGCGTCCAAAAACAATGTCTGTCGGGATTTGCTTGTAGTCTACGCGAGCGCAGTTGAGCAGCTCCGCCAAGTCCGCTCCTGGACGCACCGCTGTTCCCTCACCATGAGTCTTGGTCAAAGTCGGACAGGATCAGCTCCGAATGAGCATCGATTTGTTTATTGGTAATCGATTATTTCATACCTATGCTCTTGCTGGCTTCGGATTTCCCAAAAGGGCGTCGAAGGTTTGGAGGGCAGGCAGTGAGCGTAGCCACCCGCATGAATCAGGCGGGAAACGCCGACGGGCGCAAGCCGACGCTGGCGGGCCGCGTGTCCCTGGAGCTGCGCAGAGCGATTCTCAACGGGCAGCTGCAGCCAGGTGAAAAGATCAACCTGGACCGCATGCGCGAAGACTTCGATGTCAGCGTCAGTCCCATTCGCGAGGCCGTATCGCGACTGGTCGGGCGACTAGTTGAGTTCGAGGATCAGCGCGGTTTTCGGGTTGCGCCAATTTCCCTCGAGAACCTTAGGTGTCGCGCATCAACACCATGACCAGTGCCGTATCCATGGCTGTCGCCGGCGCAGGCCTTATCGGCAAACGCCATGTCGATGCGATCAGGGCCTGCAGCGGGGTCGGCCTTGCCGCGATCGTCGATCCATCGCCGGTCGCCCGGGACTTTGCCGCGTCCCTTGGCGTCCCGTGGCGGCCGAGCCTGGCCGCCATGATCGACAAGGGCGGCATAGACGGGGTCATTTTGTCGACGCCCAATCAGGCGCATGTCGACAACGGGCTGGAATGCATCGCCGCCAGATTGCCAGTCCTGATTGAAAAGCCGGTGGCTATCGATGTCGCCGCAGGCGAGACGCTCATCGCCGCGGGGGAGGCAGCGAAGGTGCCGGTGCTCGCCGGCCATCACCGGCGTCACAACCAACTTATCCAGCGCGCCAAGGCCGAAATCGACAGTGGAGCAATTGGCAACGTCGTTTCCGTTACCGGCATCACCTGGTTCTTCAAACCCGACGACTATTTTGATGTCGAGTGGCGACGCAGGCCCGGCGCCGGGCCGGTCTTTCTCAATCTCATCCACGATATCGACTTGATGCACTATTTCTGCGGCCCGGTCGAAGCTGTTCACGCAATGGAGTCCAACGTCGTGCGAGGCAATCCCGTGGAAGAAACAGCGGTCATCGTGCTGAAGTTCCAAAGCGGCGCACTTGCCACGATCAATGTGTCCGACACCATTGTCGCGCCGTGGAGCTGGGAATTGACGGCCCGCGAGAACCCGTCCTTTCCGCCAACGACCGAACCCTGCTACCTGATCGGCGGCACGCATGGCTCGCTTGAACTGCCTGGATTGCGCTTATGGCGAAACCGCGAAAAGCGAAGCTGGCTGGAGCCGATTGATGCGACCCAGCTTCCCTTCGGATTCGAGGACCCGCTGGTCCGCCAGGTGCGGCAGTTCGCGGCCGTGATCCGTGGCGAGGAAGCGCCGCTGGTGTCGGGACATGACGGGTTACAGGCGCTGCGCGTGATCGAGGCCGTCAAGCAGTCGGCGAGAACCGGTACGTCCGTTCATTTGAGATAGGGGAAGCATATCATGATCATTGAACGGCATGAACAGGTCAGCGAGGCGGTTTTTGGCCGTCATGGATCAAACGAATGATCGACGCTTGCGCGTGATCGCGATCGCGCCTGTCAAACACCCGCACGCGTTCATCCGTGATGTCCGACCAGGCGAAGACGAATTCCGCGAAGCAGCAGAAATCCTCAACCAGCTTGGCCGGTCTAGTTCGGGCACACACAACGAACCTGTCCTGACGGCTGGATCGCTTGGCGTTTCAACACTGGTGCGCCTCCTCAACAATGGTGACAATGGAGCCACCGAAACGTCCCAGAACCTGCTTGGCCGGTTTGGCGAATGAACGCGCCGCCGGTCGAAAACGGCGGCGGCATCATCCGCTCCGACACGCCCGGCGAACCGATGTTCGCGTTGTTCCGGATGATCGACCGGCAAGGCCGGCCGAGCGTGGGCGCCGAAGTCGATGTCTGGCACTCCTCGCCCGTCGGCCTTTACGAGAACCAGGACGAGCACCAGGCCGATTGCAATCTGCGCGGCAAGTTTACGACCGACGACGACGGCCGCTTCCGGTTTTGGTAGGTCCGGCCGGCCAGATATCCCATCCCGACCAATGCATTGGCGGGGCGCCCACTTGACTGGCCACAAGATCGGCCTTACGTCCCGGACAATGCAAGAGACCTCCAATATCACCGAGCCGGATTATGGCGTGATATTGGACGATTCCCTGTTCCGCGACGGCGCCAACATCAAGGCGGGCCGATTTATCAAGCCCGTCTCGAAGTCGAGTTCGCCTTCGTCATGGCGCCGGATCTCGATGGACCGACCCGCGAGGTGCACGACGTCGTGCGGGCAACGGAGTTCGTAACTCCCGCTCTGGAAATCATCGACTACGGGACGGAAGTTCCCCGCGCCATCACCGACACGATCGCCAACGGCGCCGTTTTCGGTGCGATCGTCCTGGGTGGGCGCATCGTTCGTCCGTTCGATCTTGACATTCGCCGGGTGGGCGCAACACTTCCAAAAAACGGGATCATGGAAGAATCCGGAGTGACCGCAGCGGTCATGGGTCATCCGGCGGCCGGCGTCGCCTGGCTCGTGCGCAAGTCGCATGGCGTCGGAGCCAAACCGGCAAAGGGCCAAAGCGTCCTCGCCGGCTCTTTCACGCGCCCCGTCGATATTGCTGCCGGAGGCACCATTCAGGCCGGCTACGGCCCGCCTGGCGCCATCGGCGTTTCATTCCTGAAGGAGTAAGCATGGACCTTCCCGTCAACCACTTCAAACGCGCCATTCGCGCGGGCCGCCAGCAAATCGGCCTGTGGAATTCCCTGCCCAGCAGTTTTGTCGTCGAGGCGCTGGCGGTCACTGGCTACGATTGGATACTGATCGATACCGAGCACGCACCCACAGAGGTCGCCGAGGTCTTGCCGTCGCTGCAGGCACTTTCGTCCTACAACGTCACTGCCGCGGTTCGTCCGGCCGCCAACGACGCGGTCCTGATCAAACGCTATCTCGATCTGGGTGTGCAGACGCTGCTCATTCCTTACGTGCAAAATGCGCTTGAGGCCGAGGCGGCGGTGAAAGCCATGCGCTACGCGCCACGCGGCATGCGCGGGGTCGCCGGGCTTACACGCGCAAGCCGCTTCGGCAAGGTGGACAATTATGCGACGCGCGCCGAGGACGAACTGTGTCTGCTGGTGCAGGTCGAGACGGGCGACGGGCTTGCCGAAATTGAGGCAATCGCCAAGGTGGACGGCGTGGACGGCATTTTCATCGGGCCGTCCGATCTCGCCGCGAGCCTCGGCCATCCCGGCGATCCAGAGCACCCGGACGTGGTTGCAGCAATCGAGGATGGCATTTCCCGCATCATCAAGACCGGCAAGCCGGCCGGCATACTCACGCTCAACCCGGTTTTTGCCAAACGCTGCATCGAGCTTGGAACGAGTTTCACAGCTGTCGGTGTCGATCTGGCGCTTATGAATCAGGCTGCCGAAACCCTCGCCCGCGAATTCGGGAAAGGGTGATGCGACCATTCCGCGCCGGCTGTCCGGGAGGACAGACCAGTGTTCCGGCGGATCCGGAGCCGCCTGATGCGGCAGAGCGGCAGTGGAGAAACCGACGTCAAACACTTAGGGCCTGTCGAAACAACAGGTGAATCCGGGGTGCGTTTTTGCGGAGTTTGAGGATTCCTTTTAGGCAGAGGATTTTCCAGACTTGGGTTGTGATTGACGAAGCGGCGATCCGTTTGAGGCGTGAGGCGCTGGGTGCTTTGCTCGAGGAGCGGGGCCGGCGGCGTTTTGCGGCGGCCGAGGCCCTTGCGGCGGGCCATGGTGGCATCATGGCCGTTTCGCGGATCACGGGCGTAGCGCGCAGCACGATCGGTCGCGGCCTTGAGCAATTGCGCGGCGGGGGGCGCTGGATCTCAACCGGGCTCGCCCCCCGGGCCTGGCGGGGGTCGCAAGGCGCTGACGAGCGTGGACGCGACCTTGCTGGACGATCTGCGCGCGCTCGTCGATCCGGCAACTCGAGGCGACCCGCAGGCTCCGCTGTCGCGGACCCGGCGGCAATCCGCCTGGCCCGCATCAAGGAGACAACAAAGTTCCGCCAGCCGGTGGAGAGACGTCTTTCGCGGGACGATGGACGAGGTGAGTTCGCTGACGCTCTCGTGCCGGTCGCGTCATCGCGATCAGGACGCGAGTCGGATTGTGCCACTTCGCTCTTCCAGTCCCATGCCGGGAGGGCCACAGCGCCGATCCCGAAGAGAAGCGGGACCCCGCGAAAAACCTCAACGCCAGCAAAGCGGAAAGCCCGGCCGTGCCTGACCTCGACCCGCCGGACAGAGAAGACCCATCGACTGACCCCCTTAGCCCCAACAACATCAGAGGGTTGCCACGCCAGTCGGCGTCCGGCCCCCGCCGATCCACACCGGGCCTTGCGGAGTTTCCGATTACAGTCAGCGACTGGTGCTTTGGTCGTCCATCGACAGCAACGATTGGCAAATTGACAGCGAGGTGGCCAGTACGTTGATGGCCCCAGTACGCAGGGCGCCAAGAATTGACGGCACCTTACTGGCTTCGCTGGCTATGGCGATTACGCACCCGATCTGGCGCAATTGATCGATTGAAAGGCCGATGACGCGGCCGCCAAGTAAATCGTTCATCGGTTCGCCGCCAATACCAAAGAAATCATAGCCCATCAGATCGCCGACAACCCCGCTTGCGCGCGACTCAGTGATCTCCTTATGACTGAACCAGCCCATGCGCACCATATGGCTGTTTTCTCCCAGATCGCCAATTCCTACCAGGGCAAAATCGGCGCGCTGGGCGATTTGAAACGTACGCTTGACGGTGGCGTTCTCAAGGAGCGCGGCACGCAGCGCGGGATCGGGCACAAAGGCCGGCGCATAAAGCGTTTGCGGGGTGCCGCCGAAACTTTGCGCAAGTTTGCGGCAAATATGATCCGCATTACCGGTCTCTCCTGCTTCAGAGGCGCCACCCGTGGCGCACACGAAAGTCGCCGATTTGAGGATGCGCGAGACACTGGCGTTGGCGACGGCCGCCACGTTGCGCCCCATTCCAACGGTGACCACCGAGCCTTCCTTGAGATTAGCCTCCAAAAAGCTGCTGACCAGCGAGGCCACGGCCATGCGCTGGTGCTCGAATTCAACGCTGTCAGGGGCAATCAGAACCCGTCGCAGGCCGAATCGCTCGGTCATGCGGCGCTCGATGTCCTGCGTCTGAGAAGCGGCCAACCTGATGCGGACCTCGACAACCCCGGCCTCGTGGGCCTGTTTGAGCAGGCGGTTGACCTTCATGCGCGAGACGCCAAGCGCCGAAGCGATCGATTCCTGGGTCTCGCCGCCCAGATAGTAGCGCTGGGCTACCTCCGACAGCAGCCGTTCAAGATCTGGTTCGGATCGCGGATTGTGTGTGGCCATTCCAACAGTCGCCGTTCACTCCCGTCTAGGATGTAGTCGAACCCATCCGCTTTTCATACTCCTTGATGCGCTCCACCTTTATTGCCGAGCGGCCGCCCTCGAAATGGGCGCCCATATAGGCGGCGACGATCGTCTTGGCGAGTTCGATGCCGATCACTCGGGCGCCCATGCACAGGACCTGCGCATCGTTGCTTTTTTGCGCGCGCTCGGCCGAATAGGCGTCGTGGGCCTGGGCAGCGCGAATGCCCGAGACCTTGTTGGCGCTGATCGCAACCCCGATGCCGGTGCCGCACATCAGGATCGCGCGCTCGTGCCGGCCCTCGGCCACCGCGGTCGCGGCTTGGTGGGCGATATCCGGATAGAGCGCTGTCTCATCGGGGCCAACACCGAAATCGGTCACCTCATGGCCGGCGGCAGAAAGGAACTCCTTGATCGCTTCCTTCATTTCGAAAGCGGCCTCGTCGCAACCCACAACGACACGCATGCCGGATTCCTCAATGTTCATTAGAACGGATTGTGGTCGTTTTCACAAATTTGGATAGGATCGTCAAGGGCTAGTACGAACTGTACTACCTTACGTCCCGCCACAATGCCGACGTGACCCAACGAATGCCTCCGTTGACTGGCATGTTCAAATGTGCATTATAAATTCAAATGCTCAACGCGAAGACGCGGGGCATGCGAGAGGAAGCGTCATGCAACCGTTGCTCAAGGTAGAGGGACTCAAGAAGTCGTTCGGCGGCGTTGCGGCCCTGCGCGACGGGCGGTTCGAACTGCGCGCGGGCTCGGTGCATGCCTTGTGCGGGGGCAATGGCGCGGGCAAGTCGACGTTCCTGTCCATCCTGATGGGAATCCACCAGCGCGACGCGGGCACCATATGGCGCAACGGCCGCGAAGTGACGTTCGCCCGCCCGGCGGATGCGCTGGCGAGCGGCATCGCCATCATCGAACAGGAACTGAGCCCGGTGCCGCATATGAGCGTGGCTGAAAACATCTATCTTGGCCGCGAGCCTGCTTCCCGCTTCGGCGGCATCGATTTTCGCGCCATGACCAAGGCGGCCCAGGACCTGCTCGACGACCTCGATTTCAACATCGATGCCAACCAGACGATGATGACGCTGTCGGTGGCGCAGATGCAACTGGTGGAGATTACCAAGGCGCTGAGCCACGAGGCCGAGGTCATTTTCATGGACGAGCCGACCTCCGCGATCGGCGAGCGTGAAGTCCAGCATCTGTTTGCCGCAATCGACCAGCTGAAAGCCAGGGGCAAGGGCATCGTCTACGTGTCGCACCGGCTCGCGGAAATTTTCCAGATCGCCGACACCTACACCGTCTTCCGGGACGGCGGATATGTGGGGAGCGGGGCCATCGCCGACATCAACCGGCACGACATGATCCGGATGATCATCGGCCGCGAGATGAGCGAGGAATATATCAAGACCAACATTCCCACCGTAACCACCGGGCTCGAAGTGTCGGCGTTGGCCAGCGCCGGCAAGATCGAGGACATCTCGTTTTCTGCAAGGAAGGGTGAGATCTTCGGCATCTATGGGCTTGTCGGTTCGGGGCGGAGCGAAATCTTCAATTGTCTGTTCGGACTGGACGCGGCCTCCGGCGGGACCGTTCGCGTTGATGGCGTGCAGGTTGAAATCGCCAAGCCAGCCGACGCGATCGGGCATGGGCTCGCGCTCGTTACCGAGGACCGCAAGCAGACCGGGCTGAACCTATTTGACAGTGTGCGCGGCAATATCTGCATGGCCAGCCTTCCCGAGCTCAGTCCGCGTTTCGTCATGAGCAGGGGACGCGAAGCCAGTGCGAGCGCCCAGATGATGGAGCGCTTCCAGATCAAGGCGGCGCGCGACACGATGCCGGTTTCCGAACTCTCCGGCGGAAACCAGCAAAAGGTGGTTTTGGGCAAATGGTTCCTGCGCCAGCCCAAGGTGCTGCTGCTCGATGAACCGACGCGCGGCGTCGATGTCGGCGCCAAGCGCGAAATCTACAGGATCATTTGTGAATTCGCCTCAGCGGGCGGCACTGTCGTGATGATTTCCTCCGAGATCGAGGAAGTGCTGGGCATGGCCGACCGGATCATGGTGATGCGCGACGGCCGCAGCGCGGGCATCCACAAGCGGGAAGAGATCGATGCGCAAAAGCTCGTCCACCTTGCCGACTGAACACAGCGGCGACCGCCCGAAACTGGAAGGAGCACGCCCCGTGCCCAGGACCGACACCAATGCGATCGGCCGCTGGCTCAGCCCGGAGCGACGCGCCCATCTGGTGCAGGAATACGGCATCTTCCTTGCCTTCCTGCTGCTGGTCGTCGTCCTTTCGGCGTCCAACGAATTCTTTCTGACCGGCCGCAACGTCTCCAACGTCCTGCTTCAAACCTCCATCAACGGCATCCTCGCCATCGGCATGACCTTCGTCATCCTGACGCGCGGCATCGATCTGTCGGTGGGCTCGGTGGTGGCGCTGGCCGGGATCGTCAGCGCCAGCTTTGCCACAACCTCGCCCACGGCGGGCGTTGCCGGCTCGCCCTATCCCGTTTTCGTGGCGCTCTCGCTGGGCGTTCTGGTCGGCGCGGCCTCGGGCGCCATCATCGGCGTCATCGTCGCGCGCTTTGCCGTGCCCGCATTCGTTGCGACGCTCGGCATGCTATCGGCGGCGCGCGGGCTGACGCTGATCTTCGGGGGCGGCAGGCCGGTGCCGTCGCTGACACCGGAATTCCGCTGGATCGGCACCGGAAACGTGCTTGGCATTCCCGCCCCGGTGATCATCCTGAGCGCGGTGTTCCTGCTGTCATGGTGGGTGCTGGCCCGCACCAGGTTCGGGCGATACGTCTATGCGGTGGGCGGCAATCCGCATGCCGCCAAGACCTCAGGCATCAACGTCACCCGCATAAAATTTATTGTCTACGTCATCTCCGGTGCCCTGGCAGGTCTTGGTGGCATGATCCTGACCGCCCGCACCGGATCGGCGCTGCCCCAGGCAGGCATCGCCTATGAACTCGACGCCATCGCCGCCGTGGTGATCGGCGGCACCAGCCTTGCGGGCGGGGTCGGAAGGGTCACAGGCACGCTGATCGGGGCACTCATCATCGGGGTTATGAACAACGGCCTCGATCTGATGGGGATCGAATCTTACTACCAGCAGGTCATCAAGGGCGCGCTGATCGTCGGCGCCGTCATGCTCGATCGGAACCGGGGCCGGACGGCCTGAGGCCTGAAAAGTTCGGACTGACGCCCCGTCTCGGCGCCTGTCCCGAAACGGCGTACCACACGGTCCGCCCAAGTCTTCACAGGAGGAGAAACCATGAAGAGACTTCTGATCGCCCTGGCATCGACCACGGCGCTGCTGACCTCGGCTGCAATGGCCCAGGAAGTTCCCAAGATCGGAGCTGCCGTCTACGGGCTCAATGCCGAATTCATGCAGATCTGGTCGGCGGCTCTGGAAGAGCATCCGGCAGTGGTGAACGGAGAGGTCAAGCTCACGATTTTCGACGGCCGCTACGACGCGCTGGTCCAGCAGGACCAGTTCGAGACCATGATCACTCAGCAGTTCGACGCAATCATCTTCGTGCCGATCGACATCGAGGCCGGCGCTGCCCCCGTCCAGGCGGCATCGGATGCCGGCATCCCGGTGATCGGCTCGAACACGCGCGTGAACTCGGACCTGCTGACCGCCTATGTCGGCTCCAACGACGTCGAATCGGGGTATCTGGAAGCCAAGTCGGTTCTCGATGCCATCGGGTGCGAGGGCAATGTGGTGATCCTCGAGGGTCCGATCGGCCAATCGGCGCAGATCTCCCGGCTCGAGGGCAACTTGCAGGCGCTCAAGGAGTGTCCGAAGGTCACCGTCCTCGAACAGCAGACCGCGAACTGGTCCCGCGCCGAGGCGCAAACGCTGATGGAGAACTGGCTGACCTCCCATGATGGCCAGATCGACGGCATCATCGGGCAGAACGACGAAATGGCGCTCGGCGCCATCGAGGCGATCCGCGCTGCGGGGCTCAACGTCGGAGACTTCGCAATTGCCGGTATCGATGGCATCACCGACGCGCTCAACGCGGTCAAGGCCGGGGACATGGCCTCGATCCTTCAGGACGCCCGCGCCCAGGCGCAAGGAGCGCTGGACCTGGCGATCTTCCGGGCACGCGGGGGCGACTACGAGCCGCAGTCCGACATCTGGGTCACCTATACCGACATGCCCTGGAACGGCGGCGCTGACGCCGAATACAACGTGCCTTGGACGCCGGTGACCACCGAGAACGTCGACAAGCTGCTCGCCGCTCGCCAATGACGCCATCGCGGGGCGGATTCGATCCGCCCCGCGCCCCAAAGTTCAGCCGAGAGCCTTTCCATGACAGACGTCAAGCCCGATATCGACCTAACCTTTTCATTGGCGGGCAAGACCGCCCTGGTCACCGGCGGTGCCTCGGGCATCGGCAGCGCCATTGCCAGCGCCTTTGCAGCCAAGGGAGCCACGGTCGGAATAATTGACATCAACCAGTCCCTCGCCGAGGCAAAGGCCGCCGAATTGGGTCATGCGGCGCGGGCCTTTGCTTGCGACGTTTCCGATCCCGACTCTGTCGAGACCGCGATCGCGGCGGCGGCAGCGCAACTTGGCCGGATCGATATCCTCGTCAACAGCGCCGGCGTGGTCTTTCTCGCGCCGGCCGAGGCCCTCAGCCTTGAGCATTGGGACAAGACCATCGCCATCAATCTCAGGGGCACCTTTCTCATGTGCCAGGCCGCGGGACGGACGATGATCAAGGCCGGGCTCGGCGGCAAGATCATCAATCTGGCATCGCAGGCCGGCAGTGTCGCCATCGAGGAGCATGCGGCCTACTGCGCTTCCAAATTCGGCGTCATCGGCCTGTCCAAGACTCTGGCGGCCGAATGGGGCAAGCACGGGATCACCGTCAATACGATCTCTCCCACAGTGGTGTTGACAGAACTGGGCAGGAAGGCCTGGGACGGGGCCAAGGGGGACGCCCTCAAGCAGCGAATTCCCACCGGGCGCTTCGCCTTTCCCGAGGAAATCGCGGCTGCCGCCGTCTTTCTGGCATCCGGCGGCGCCGACATGATCAACGGGGCAGACCTGCTCGTCGATGGCGGCTACACCATCGTCTGAGGCCACGCCGCAGCCGAACCCAAGAGGACAGACAATGCAACGGTTCATCAACGACCCCGACCAAGTGGTCGAGGACACGGTCAAGGGGTTCGTCCGGGCGCACGCCGACATCGTCAGGCTCGCCGACAACCCACGCGTCGTTGTCGCCAAGACCGCGCCGGTCGCGGGCAAGGTGGGCGTGATCACCGGCGGCGGCTCGGGCCACGAGCCGGCCTTCATCGGCTATACCGGCAAGAACTTGCTCGATGCCGTGGCGGTCGGTGAACTGTTTTCCTCGCCCACCGCCAAGAGCTTTCACGACGCTATCAAGGCGGCCGACGGCGGACGGGGCGTCGTATGTCTCTATGGCAACTATGCCGGTGACAACATGAACGTCAAAATGGCGACCAAGCTGGCGGCCAAGGATGGTATCGCCGTCGCAACGGTAGTCGCAAATGACGATGTTTGCTCGGCCGGGCCAAGCGAGCGCGACAAGCGACGCGGGGTGGCGGGCGAGATCTTCATGTGGAAGTGCGGCGGTGCAAAAGCCTCCGAAGGGGCCAGTCTGGAACAAGTGCGGGCAACCGCGCAGCGGGCGATCGACAATTGCCGCTCGGTCGGGATCGGCCTTGGGCCGTGCACCCTGCCCGCCGTCGGGCATCCGAATTTTTCGATCGAGCCAGACACCATGGAGGTCGGGATCGGCCATCACGGCGAGCCGGGCGTTCGCGTCGAGCCGCTAAAGCGTGCCGCCGAGGTCGCCCGCGACATGTGCGGGATCGTTCTCGATGATCACGATCTGGCGGCGGGAACCGAAGTGGCGGTGCTGGTCTCCGGGCTCGGGGCGACCCCGCTCAACGAACTCTATATTCTCAACCACACGATCGCCGAGGAGATCGAGGCCCGGGGCCTCACCATCCATCGCACCTATGTGGGCAATTACTTCACCTCGCTCGAAATGGTCGGGGCAACGCTGACCGTGATGGCGCTGGACGATGAACTCAAGCGCTTGCTCGAACTCGAAGTGCACAGCCCGGCGATGCGTTGAACCGAAGGGAGCAAGATGTCTCAGTTTCTCAATTCCACCGCAGGCGACATCGTTTTGGCGATGGCGGACAAGATCGTCGAGAACCGCTCCTATCTCAGCGAGATCGATGGCAAGATCGGCGATGGCGACCATGGGGTAAACATGGCCAAGGGTTTCGGCATGGCCGCCCAGAGGATCAAGGGCAGGTCCCTCTCGCTGTCCGAGGCGATGGAGACCCTGGGCAACGTGCTAATGACCGAGATCGGCGGTTCGATGGGGCCGCTCTACGGCATCATGTTCAGCCAATTCGCCGAGGTGCTCGACGGCGTCGAGAACATCGATCCGGCAACCTTCAGCGCCATGCTCCACAGCGGGCTTGACGGCATTCAGTCGATCGGCTCGGCCAAGGTCGGTGACAAGACGCTCGTCGATGCGCTGTCACCCGCGATCGATGCGTTCGACGCCGCCATCGCAGATGGAGAGAGCTTTGCCCAAGCGCTCGAGCCGCTGGTGGCGGCGGCCGAAGCCGGGCGCGACAGCACCCGCGACCTCGTCTCCAAGATCGGCCGTTCCAGCCGCCTGGGCGAGCGGTCGCGCGGCGTGCTGGACGCCGGTGCTACATCCTGCGCCATTATTCTGGAAGCGCTGGCCCGTGGCGCTCAGGGGCGCCTGCAAAATTAGGCTCCGCTCGCCTCGCGGGGCGGATGCGCCCACATCCCGACCCAGAAGGATCGCAAGGTCCAACGCTCCATCGATCCGGCGATCTACCGGCAGCGCAACGTCGTCGAGCGTTACTTCTGCAAGCTCAAACACTTCCGGCGGGTCGCAACCCGCTTCGACAAGCTGGCGCGCAACTTCCTCGCCGCCGTGCTGCTCGCATCAACCCGCCTCTGGCTCAGAGCTTATGAGTCCAGAACCTAGAACCCCGGACTAATTCAATCCTTTAGGTCGGGCGGTTCCTACTAAGTTCCTGGAAAGATTGGCGCGCCCTAAGAGATTCGAACTCCTGACCCCCAGATTCGTAGTCTGGTGCTCTATCCAGCTGAGCTAAGGGCGCGCAGGCCACGGGGCGTGCCCCGGCTGACGGCGGGACACTTATACTGGCTCTCCACCCTTTGCAAGCACCGGCGGGGCAAAGTCGCCGCAACGCGGCCGCCGGCGGCGAAGCGCCGCAGAACGGCGCCCGGGGATCAGCCGATCCGGGCGGCGCGAGGCAGGATGACGTCAAAACGGGTGCCCCGGGGCTGCGGCACGTATTCGAGCCTGCCGCCATGCGCCTCGGTCAATTCACGGGCGATGGCCAGGCCCAGCCCGGTACCGCCGGAGCGGGCCGAGCCCTCGAAGGCGACGAAGAGGTTCTGGCGCGCCCGGGGCGGCAGGCCGGGGCCGTTGTCGGTAACCGAAACGGTGAGCCAGTCGCCTTCCCCGGCATAGCCGATCTCGACCGTGGGGGATTCGACCCCGGGTGTTGCCCCCTCCAGCGCTTCGCGCGCATTTCTGAGCAGGTTGCCGAAGACCCGCGCCAACTGATCGGGATCGGCGCTGATGGTCAACCCTTCCGGGACGGCATTGACGATCCCGATCTCGGGATGGCCGGCGAGACGGGCGTCGAAGGTCGCCTCCTCGACCAGCGCATGCAGATCGACGGGCACCGGGCGCGGCGGAGTGGCGCTCTGGCGGCCGTAGTCGAGCACCGACTGGGCAAAGCCGATGGCCTTGTCGATGGAGAGCACCAGCCGCGGCGCCAGCCGCTGCACCTTGGGATCGTCGAGATTGGCCACCTGATCGGACAGCAACTGGGCCGAGGTCAGGGTATTGCGCAGATCGTGGTTGATCTTGGCGACGGCGAGCCCGAGATCGGCGAGGTGCCGGCGCTGGCGCAGCATGGAAAAGATGTTGGTTTCCATGGCCGCCAGTTGCTGCTCGAGGATGCCTATCTCGTCCTTGCGCGGGGTGGGATTGATGATCAGCGCGGCGTTCTCGGGCGCCTGCCGATAGGCGATCATGTTGGCGGTCAGGCGACGGACCGGCACGATCAGGACGAAGCTCACGAAAACGTAGAGAACCACCGCGGTCATGACCGCGACGATGAGCGAAAGCAGGAAGATGTTGCGGGAGTAGAGCAGCAACTCGCTGCGCAGCGGCACCTCGGACACGAGCACCTCGACCAGGCTCTGCTCCTGGCCGTCGCCACTGCCGACGATGCGCAGGACGCGCGTCCCGCCGAAGATCAGCGTGTCGAGAGCGCCGGCGATCAGCGTCATCGGATCGGCGGCGCGCATGTCGACGGTGACCGCCTCCCGCGGCATCGGCGCCTGCTCGAGCTCGATCAACTGGCTCTGGCCCCCGCGGCGATAGACGATGGCCCGCGCGCCGGCCGAATTGAGCAGCCGGTCGGTGAGGGTGCGCGGCAGGGCCATGATGTCGGGCACCGCATCGAGCACGCGGGCGGCGACGATACCGATGCGCAGCCGGTCCGCGAGCCATCCGGCGCGGAAGTTGGCGGCCGAAGGCAGGTAAATCACCACTTCAACCGCGAGGATCACGACAATGATCGTGGCGATGAGTTTTACGGAGAGCCCGGAAAGCGGGCCAGGCATCGCGCGGGGTTCTGTGGCCATCGCTAGATAATTAGCGACAAATCCGGATGCTTGCCAGCCGCATGTGCCTATCCCGAAAGGTAGAATTTGTGGCGATGAACGTTCAGGGCAGCAGCCGGTTCACGGCCATGAGGCCCCGCAGCACCGGATTGGCAACCTGCCGGCGCTCGACTTCCAGGCCGAGGCATCTCGCAATGTCCGAAAGGGTCGGATAGGGCGCGACAAAGGCGGCGAGGTGGCGCGTCGAGAGGCGATTGGCGATGGCGAAGGAAAAGAGCGCGATCAGCTCTCCGGCAGCGGATCCGGCGATGCCGGCACCCAGCACGCGCCCGCGCCTGTCGGTGATCAGCTTGGCGACGCCGAAGCTCTGGTGCAGGATGCGCGCCCTGTCGTTCTGGGCAAAGGACCAGCGGGTGACGATGAAATCGTCCTTGCGCCGCCGCCGGGCGGCCGCCTCGGTGAGACCCACCTCGGCGATCTCGGGGTCGGTGTAGGTCACACTGGGGATAAGTTCGGGGCGCTGCCGCAGCGGCAGGCCGAACAGCGCGTTGCGGACGACGATGCCGGCCTGGTAGTCCGCCAGATGCGCCATCTGCGGGCCGCCGGCCGCGTCGCCAATGGCATAGACCCGGCGGTTGGTGGTCTTGAGACCGGCGCCGATCTCGAGCCGATGCGGATCGGACCTGGAGCGCCGGATGCGGGCCTTGTCGAGATCGAGGCTGTCGAGGTTGGGCACACGGCCAATGGCCACGAGAATATGTGAGGCGTCGAGCATTTCCTCGCGCCCGCCGGATTTGACGATGACCCCGATCCCCTGACTACGCGCCTGAATGAGGCTCACCTCGGTCTCGGCGCGGATATCGACCCCCTCTTCCCGCATCCGCCGCAGGGCGATCTCGGCGAGCTCGGGATCGCTTTCGGGCAGCGGACGCGCGGGTTCGACCACGGTCACCTCGGTCCCCAGGCGGTTGTAGGCCTGAGCCAGTTCGAGCCCCACCGAGCCTGCCCCGATGATCACCAGATGGGTGAGCTTGCGCGTATTGTCGAAGATGGTTTCGGTGGTGAAATAGGGGACGCCGAGCAGGCCCGGGATCTCGGGCAGCAGCGAACGGGAGCCGGTGGCGATGACGAAGCGGCGGGCGCGGATCAGGGTCTCGCCAGCGCTCAGGGTGCGCGGATCGACGAACCTGGCCTCGGCTTTCGCGATCTCGACGCCCAGCGCCTCCATTCGGCTGACCGAATCCTCCGGTGCGAGGCTGGCGATCACCTCCTGGACGTGATCATGCAGCTTGCGCGAGTTGATCCGGGGTTCGTCGGCCGCGATGCCGAACGGGGCGCCGCCGCGCACGGCATGGGCGTGATGGCCGGCGGCGACCAGCGCCTTGGACGGGATGCAGGTGGCATTGAGGCTCTCACCGCCCAGCTTGTCGCGCTCCACCACGACCACCGAGGCGCCGTGGGCGCGCGCCGCAACGGCAACGGCCAACCCGCCGGAACCGGCCCCGATGACGCACAGGTCGGGAGTGAGGATTTCAGCCATCTGATCTATCGGTGCCCCCACAACTCTATTGCTGATCTGCTGTTGATCCGCAACATTCACCGCCGCATGACGGAAGCGTTTCAATATCACCGGCCATACCCGGACAATAGCCGGAACTGCAAGGGGAAAGGGGTTCGCCGCGCCCGTTGCGCAAAGCGCCCCGCGGCGCGGTCGGTCGCGTTGACTTCAACACCGCAATTCCCTATAAGCCCGCCCAACTGCCAAGGTCCGGGGGAAACCTCGAATTGCCGGGGCAAGAATCTTGCGCAAGCTTTGAACAAGAGGAACCGCGCCCGGCGTGGTCGATGTTATGAAACGTACTTTTCAGCCGAGCACACTGGTGCGGACGCGACGTCACGGCTTCCGGGCCCGCATGGCCACCAAGAACGGCCGCGCGATCCTCAACAAGCGTCGTGCCGACGGCCGCAAGAAACTCTCGGCTTAAGGCACGGGCCGCATGACGGCCGTGCCGGACAAGACTGGCGCGCTGCGGCGCCTCAAGAAGAGGTCCGAGTTCCTGAGGGCCGCCCGGGGCAACCGCGCCGGGCGCGCTGCTTTTTCGCTCCAGGCCATCGGCACCGAGACGGCCGAGCCGGGCATCGGCTTCACGGTCACCAAAAAGACCGGCAACGCGCCCGAACGAAACCGCATCAGGCGCCGGTTGCGCGAGGCTGCCAGGGCTTGCGCCGGAGGGTTCCAGCCCCGACATGACTACGTGCTTGTCGGCCGCCGGGAGGCCCTGAGCCAGCCATTCGGCAAGCTCGTCGGCGAGCTTTGCGCCGCCATCAAGAAGATTCACGCCAGCACGGGCGCGAGCCCCCGGGACAAACAGTAATGCAGACCGACAACCGCAATATGATCGTGGCCATCGTGCTGAGCGTCGTCGTGCTCTTCGGCTGGCAGTTCTTCGTTGCCGGACCGCAGATGGAACGGGCGCAGCGCAACGCCGAACTGGCGGCACAGCAGGCCGCGGACCAGGGTCTGGCGACACCTATCGCCACCGGCGAGACCCCGACCGTTCAGGATGTACCGGGAACGCAGAATTTCGCCGACCGCGCCGCGGCCATCGCGGCCACCGGGCGCGTCGCCATCAATACCGCGTCGGTCGACGGTTCGATCAACCTTGCCGGCGGGCGGCTCGACGATCTCAAGCTCAAGGACTACCGCGAGACGGTCGAGCGGACGAGCCCGGAAATCACGCTGCTCACGCCGGCCGGGGCACCGGGCGCATATTTCGTCGAGCAGGGCTGGGTGACCGCGGGCGGCGCGGTGAGTCTGCCCGATGCGCGGTCGCTATGGACGGTCGAGGGCGAGAACGCCACGCTTACCGAGACCACGCCGGTGACGCTGCGCTTCGACAATGGCGAGGGACTGATCTTCCGGCGCACCTTCGCGGTCGACAAGCACTACATGTTCACCGTCACTCAATCGGTGGAGAACCAGACCGCGAGCGATGTGGCCCTCTTCCCCTATTCGCGCGTCGCCCGCCACGGCACACCCAAGACCGCCAATTTCTTCATCCTGCACGAAGGACCACTCGGAGTGCTCGGTTCGCAGAACCTGGTGGAACTGAGCTACCCCGATCTCGCCAAGGAAGCGCAGAAGGATGTCGAGAGCACGGGTGGCTGGCTCGGCTTCACCGACAAATACTGGGCGGCCGCGATCCTGCCGGAGCCGGGCGCGCCGATCAGCGCACGGTTCTCGCACTCCAAGCCCGGCACGCTCGACATCTACCAGACGAGCTTCGTGGGCAAGAGCCCGGTGGTTACCGGAGCCGGTGCCGTCGCCGAGCATAAGAGCTATGTCTTTGCCGGAGCCAAGGTCGAATCGATCATCGACGGCTACGAGAAGGCCTATGGCTTCGACCGCATCGAACTCCTGATCGACTGGGGCTGGTTTCATTTCATCACCAAGCCCATGTTCTACATGATCCGGTTCCTGCATGGGCTATTGGGCAATTTCGGGCTCGCCATCCTGGCGGTTACCGTGCTCGTAAAAGCCGTGTTCTTCCCGCTTGCCAACCGCTCCTATGCCTCGATGGCGGCGATGCGGCGCGTGCAGCCGGAAATGAAGGCGATCCAGGAGCGCTTCAAGGAGGACCGCGCCGCGCAGCAGCAGGCGATGATGGAGCTCTACAAGAAAGAGAAGATCAATCCGCTCTCGGGCTGCTGGCCGATCCTCATCCAGATCCCGGTGTTCTTCTCGCTCTACAAGGTGCTGTTCGTCACCATCGAAATGCGGCACGCGCCGTTCTTCGGCTGGATCCAGGACCTGGCTGCGCCCGATCCGACCAACATCTTCACCCTGTTCGGCCTCGTTCCCTGGGACCCGACGACGCTGCCGATCATGGGCGGCCTACTGCATCTGGGTATCTGGCCGATCCTGATGGGCATCACCATGTGGGTGCAGATGAAGCTCAACCCGCCGCCGCCGGACCCGACGCAGGCGATGATCTTCTCCCTGATGCCGGTCATCTTCACCTTCATGCTGGGCACGTTCCCCGCCGGCCTCGTCATCTACTGGGCCTGGAACAATCTGCTTTCGGTCACCCAGCAGTGGTTCATCATGAAGCGCCACGGCGCCGAGGTGAACCTGCTCGGCAATATCTCCGCAAGCTTCAAGCGCAAGCCGAAGATTGCTTCGGACAAGCCGGCGGGCGGCAAGGCGAGCTAGGGCCGCCTTGGACGCGATCTGCCTCATCGCGGCGCCGCGAACAGGCACCAACCACCTCTGCGAGGTCCTCAAGAACTTTGAGGACCTCGCTTCGTTTCTCGAACTGTTCGAGAACGACGGAGCGCACGGCACCGACCCCGAGACCTGGCCGCTGCTGCGCCGCCTGACCGGCGTCGATTTCGCCAACCACCGCGATCGCAGGCTGATCGCCTATACGCGCGAGAACCCCTCGGGCTGGCTCGATGCTGTCGAAGCCGCGGCCAAGGCGCAGGGCAAGCGGGTGATGAGCTTCAAGCTCTTCCGTCACAACCTGCCGGTCGAGACCATCGAACGGGAAATCATGCCGCGGACGGGCGTGAGGGTGATGATGGTGGTGCGCCGACAGATCGACAGCTACGTCTCCTGGCGCAAGGCGGTGGAACTGGGCAAGTGGCAGGACGTGGACACCACCGGCATCCGGCTCACGCTCGACCCGGACAGCTTCGCCGAGTGGCTCGACGCGCAGGAGCGCTGGTACGACCATTGGCGCAACTATCTCAACCGGCGGTTCCTGCCCTGCCCGGTGCTGCGCTACGAGAGCGACATCGACCAGCAGCCGGCCGAGGCGGTGCTGCGGCGCTTTGCGGGCGCAGCCGCACAGCTCGGGATCACGCTCAAGGTCCCCGGCGCGATCGCGACCCGCGGCCTGCAGCGCCAGGACCGCGCCAGGAACATCGGCGACAAGGTGCGCAACTGGAGCGAGTTCTCACGCGAGGTGTTCAAGCGCGGGCTGGAGAAGCGGGCCTTCGGCTATCCCAGCTAGGGCCCTTCCCTTAGCGTCCGCACCCCTCTATTGAAGCCGCATGAGCGAGCAAACCTGCGACAGCACCCTTGATCTCGAAGCCGGCAGACTGCTGTTCGCCCGGCCGTTCGTCTTCATCAAAGGCTGCGTCAGGATCGCCGACCTGCCATCCGCCGACCGCATGGAAATCGCCTTTGCCGGACGCTCCAATGTCGGGAAATCCTCGCTGATCAACGCGCTGGTGGGGATGACGTCCCTCGCGCGCACTTCCAACACTCCCGGCCGCACACAGGAACTCAACATCTTCGAGGCGGCGGATGCGCCGCTCAGGATCGTCGACATGCCCGGCTACGGCTTTGCGCAGGCGCCCAAGGAAAAGGTCGCGCAATGGACCAAGCTTATCCACTCATACCTGACCGGACGACCCAATCTGCGGCGGGTCTATGTGCTGGTGGACGGGCGCCACGGACCGAAGGCCAACGACCTGACGGTAATGAACGAGCTCGACAAGGCGGCGGTGAGCTATCAGGTGGTGCTGACCAAGGCGGACAAGCTGCTCGGGCGCGATCTCGACAAGATCGTCGCCGCGACCAAGGCGGCCATCGCCAAGCGTCCGGCCGCGCATCCCGAACTGATCATCACCTCGAGCCAGACCAAATTCGGCATGGAGACGCTGCGGGCCGAAATCGCGGAACTGCTGACGAGTTAGCTGCCGCGGAGGAATGCCCCCAGATAGCCGGCCATGTCCCGACTGTGCGAGGGGCGGCTGATGGATGCGACGGCCGCATCGACAATTTCGTCAGGCACCCTGCCGCGGCGGAGCTCGGCCAGGGCGACGGTGTAGGCGTCGTCGAACTCGGGATGCGGCTGCAGGCTGATGGCGGCGCCGTTGCGATAGACGAGGCCGGCATTGGGCGTGAAATCGGAGCCGAGAAAGACGTCCGCTTCGGCCGGCGGGGCGATTACCTGATCCTGGTGCGAACAGGCGATGGCGAGGGCGGAGGTCGCCTGCCCGAGGAACGCAGGCCGGCTCCGGACGTCGTAGAGGTGCCGGCCGAGGCCCCAGCCCTTTTCGGATTTCCGCACCTCGCCACCCAGGGCGTCGGCCATGATCTGGTGGCCGAAGCAAACGCCGAGCATCGGCGTCTGCCCGGCATAGGCGGCACGGATGAAATCCCGCAGCGGGTCGAGCCAGGGATGATCGTCATAGACGCCCGCCGCCGAGCCGGTGACGATAATGCCGTCAAGCCGCGCGGGATCGGGGAACGGCGCGCCGTCGAAAACCGCGACGGTGTCGTATTCGAAGGTTTCGCCGGCCGCTTCGAACATGCGCCCGAACATCGGGGGGTAGGCGCCGAATTGCGGGCGCAGCGGAACCGGCACTTCGCCGGCCTGGATGATGGTGAGCTTCATTTGGCCCCACGTTGCAATAGATCTGGCTCCGCATTAATCACCGGATGACCGGCCTTCGTTCCGGTTTCTTCATCGGCTGCCGACCTCAACCTGACTCCACCGGACGTCCGGCAGCCTTCCATTCGGGGAAGCCGTCGCCAAGGCGCCGCGCGTCGAAGCCACTCGCCCGCAGCAGGCGGGCGGCCTCGAAGGAGAGGACGCAGTAGGGCCCACGGCAGTAGGCGATGATCTGCCGCTCCGCGGGCAAGTCGGTCAGCCTGTCTCCCAGGTCCTCGAGCGCGATGTTGAGGGCGCCAGGCAAGTGCCCGGCACGGAACTCATCCTCGGGCCGCACGTCGAGCAGGGTAACCGTCCCGTCCCTCAACCGGGCGGCCAGTTCGTCGGTTGAAACCGGCTCCATGTCGTCGATGCTGGTCAAGTAGGTGCGGATCGCCTCGGGCATTTCGGCCAGGTTGTGCTCGGCCAGCGCCCGCAGCGCCGAGACGGCTTCGATGACGGGGCCGTCCGCCAGACTGTAGTGCACGCGCTTGCCGTTTCGCCGCGCCGTCACCAGCCCCGCGCGCCGCATTTGCTGCAAATGCTGTGAGACGTTGGCAAAGGCGACGCCGGCGCGCCGGGCCAGCAGTTCCACGGTCTTCTCGCCCTGCCCAAGATGCTCGAGCAGTTCGAGCCTGTGCTCGTGGCCGAGCGCACGGGCAAGCCCGGCCAGGTGGGCGTTCAATCGGCGTTTTGGACTATCGCTTGACACATGATCGATCCAGGCATTTCCTTCATTCAATTAAATACTTGAACGTTAGAATTTGTCAATTACGGCGGGAGGAACCGGCGATGAGCTGGAAGCCCATGCATGGCCAGGTGCTGCTGCTTTCCACGGCGCAGGCATTGCTGCAGAGCGCGACGGTCATGGTGATGACCGTGGGAGGCCTCGCCGGCAGCCAAATCGCGCCGGACCCGCAACTGGCGACCGCGCCGATCGCAGCGATGTTCCTCGGCACGGCAATCGCCACGGTGCCCGCATCGATCTGGATGGCGCGCGCCGGGCGGCGCACGGGCTTCGTCGCCGGGGCGCTCCTGGGTGCCGCGGGCGGCGCCCTCGCAGCCGCGGGCATCCTGGTTCAATCGCTGCTGCTGTTGTCGCTCGGCACGCTGCTGGTGGGCGCCTATTCGGGCTTTGCCCAGTTCTATCGCTTCGCCGCGTCCGAAGTTGCCGACGACGCGTTCCGTCCGCGTGCCATTTCGTTGGTGCTTGCCGGGGGCGTCGTCGCCGCGGTAGCCGGACCGGCGCTGGCCCGGCTGGGCGGACCGCTGCTGCAGCCGGCCTATACCGGCTCCTTCCTCATCCTTGCGGTGATCACGCTGATCGCGGCAGGCCTGCTGATCGGACTGCGGGTGCCCAACGTCACGGAAGCGGCTACCGGCGAAAGCAGGCGGCCGCTCGCGCGCATCGTTCTGCAGCCCACCTATCTCGTGGCCATTTTCGGGGCAGCGACCGGCATGGGCGTCATGATCTACGCGATGACGGCGACACCGCTCGCCATGGTCGCCCATCACCATGATCTGAGCGACGCAACGCTGGTCATCCAGATGCATGTGCTGGGGATGTATGTCCCCTCCTTCTTCACCGGCTCCCTGATCGCCCGGTTCGGCGTGCTCAAGATCATGCTGGCCGGTGTGATACTGCTGACGGTCCACGTGCTGGTGGTGCTCAGCGGCACCGGGTTCGCATCGTTCGCCTCGGCGCTGGTGATGCTGGGGGTAGGCTGGAATTTCCTCTACATCGGCGGCACCAGCCTGTTGACCCGGACCTACACGCCAGCCGAACGCGGACGCGCCCAGGCGGTCAACGATTTCACCATCGTGCTGGTCGGGCTCGCAGGGTCGCTGAGCGCCGGCGCCCTCCTGCACGCCATCGGCTGGCAGACCATGAACATGCTGCTGCTGCCGTGGCTGGCGGCGGCGATGGCCGCCATCATCTGGCTCCGGCGCGGCGAAATCAGGCTGCAGGCGCAAAACTCAGCGCCAGCCCGTTGATGCAGTAGCGCAGGCCGGTCGGCGGCGGCCCATCGGGGAAGACATGCCCGAGATGGCCGCCGCAGCGGCGGCAATGCACCTCGGTGCGGGCGACGCCGATCTTGTAGTCGGCCGATTCGCCGACGGCGTTCTCGAGCGGCTGATAAAAGCTCGGCCAGCCGGTGCCGCTGTCGAACTTGGCCGCGGCGTCGAAGAGCGGCAGATCGCAGCCCCTGCAGGCGAAGCTGCCGGGACGGTGCTCGTCGTTGAGCGGAGAGGTCCAGGGACGCTCGGTCGCCTCCTCGCGCAGCACCGCATACTCGGCCCGGTCGAGGATGGCGCGCCATTCGGCCCCGGTCTTTTCGATCTCGAAGGGGCCTTCGGCGGCGCGAGCCGAGGGGCCTGGACGCAGGGTCGCGGCAAGCGCGCCGAGCGCGGCGACACTGGTGGCGCCAAAGAGCATGATGCGGCGATTCATAATCCAATTCCTCCTCAGGGCACTGCCCGTCAATTTTGCGTGTCCCTGACGGGACCACGCAGGTCACATCCTGGGTAGCAGCACCTTGTCAATGACATGGATCACGCCATTGGACTGCTTGACGTCGGCGATGGTGACGGTCGCGACCGTGCCGGTCTCGTCGGTGACTGTCAGCTTGTCGCCCTCATAGGCAAGAGCGAGCTTGCAGCCGCCGACCGTGGTCAGCTCGTGGGCGGCGGCGTTTTCCATCATGCCACCCTCCGACATCTTGCTTTCCTCGCTGGTGGCCATTGCGTCGCCTTCCGAGGACATCATGCCGCCCGACATCATGAAATCGGCGGTCATGTGCGGGTCGCCGGCGACGACATGGCAGGTGAGGATCTTGACCAACTGATCCTTGTTCTCGGGCCTCAGGAGGTTCTCGAGCGTGCCGGCCGGGAGCGCGTCGAAGGCCGCGTTGACCGGAGCAAAGACCGTGAACGGGCCGGCGCCCTTGAGGGTCTCGACCAGGCCAGCGGCCTGGACAGCTGCGACAAGCGTCGTGTGGTCCGCCGAGTTCACGGCGTTGTCGATGATGTCCTTGTCCTCGAACATGGCGGCGCCGCCGACCATCGGGTTTTCGGCATAGGCCGCGCCGGCGAAAGCCGAAACGCCGAGCAGGGCACCAAGAGCGACAGCGCGCAGAGTGGAGGTTTTCATTTCGTTGGTTCCTTCCTTTGGGTTTGTCCGCATGTCTTTGCGAGGGACAGGCGAAGCTACGGAAGGCCGCGCGAAAAAGTTTCAGGGCTCGGACGGGCCCTGTTTTTTCGTCGGAATTGTTCGATCGCGCTCAAATCATCGTTGCCTTGCCCATTGCGACGATCGGGCCGGTAGCGACGCCAGTGGGTGAGCCGCCCTTTGGCTCGAGGGTGACGGCGAGCACCGTGCCGGGGGTGAAGTGCGCCTGCATATCCTCGGGCAGCGTCATTTCCGTCCGCTCCATGGGAATGACTCCCATCGAGACCGGCGTGCCGCTCGCCTCGATCATCCAGAGCTCATAATCCTTGTCGGGCACGACGGAACCGGAGAGCGCCGTCAGCCGGACATTGCCGGTCACCGTGTCATAAAGGGCGACGAATTCGACGCCGCTCCCCTCCTGGGACTGCAGGGCTGCGACCAGCTGGGTGGCGAATTCCTGCGGATCGAGCCGGGCCGGCCGCAGGAGGCTGAACCCGATGGCGAGGGCGGCCACGGCGAGGGCACCGGCAGCGAGAGCGCGCCAGAAAACGAGGCTGTTCCAGAGCCCGGCCTGGGGGCCGGTGGGAGCGCCAAACAGCCGCGACTCGATCTTGCCAAACACTGCGGCGGGGGCCGGGGTCTCGGCGAATTCGCGGTCGAGGCTCGAAAGCCGGCTCTGCCAGAGCCCGAATTCGGCGCCCAGCGCCGGCTCGGCGGCGATGCGCCGGGCCATGCGCGCATGCTCGGCCGCATCAAGCAGGCCGAAGGCGTACTCGCCGACGAGGACCTTATCCTCGTCCAAGCCGCCGCTGTCATGGCCTTCCATGCTCATGCCGAAAGACACGCTCTCAGTTTCATCAGGCTGCGGCGCAGCCAGGTTCGCATCGTATTGAGCGGGACGCGATAGCGCTCCGCCAGTTCCTCGTAACTATAGCCGTCGAGATAGGCGCCGCGCACGGCATCGGCCTTGTCGGCTTCGAGTTCGCCAAGGCAGCTTTCGATGCGGGACCGCTCGCCGCCGGCGACAGCGGACTGTTCCGGATCGGGCGCGCCGTCGGCGATATCGAGCGCCATGCCGATATCGTCATGGACCGGCTTGCGCGCCCGGAGGATGTCGAGAGCATGGTTGCGCGCCACGGCAACCAGCCAGCTGATCGGGCTGCAAGAACCGGCGACATAGCGATCGGCGCGCTGCCAGATCTTGACGTAGACCTCCTGGAGCGCCTCTTCGGCCTCTGAACGGTCTCTCAAGATACGCAGCGTGACCCCGAATAGTTTCGCACTGGTGCGGCCGTACAGGTCGCGAAAGGCCGCGCGGTCGCGCAGCGCCGTGCGGGCGACAAGCTCGGCGATCTCGGCGCTTGCGCTGGTCATGGCCGCGTTTCTACCGTGCCGATTGGCCGCTGCCTATCCCCCGGCCGGGAACCTTGGAGAACTTACCCGGCGAGCTGCGCCGGTCGAATGCGATGTTGAACCCGATGTTACCGCAAAAGCGCTTTCGACTCCGCCCGAATGCGCTATAGGACAAATTGAACAACGAGCACGAAAAGCGCCATGGCCGATCTAGAATCTTTTTCCCGCGATGCCGCCATTCTCTCGCAGGCGCTGCCCTACATGCAGCGCTACGAGGGGAGGACCGTGGTGGTAAAGTATGGCGGACACGCCATGGGCGACCTGAAGCTCGGGCAGGCCTTCGCCCGCGACATCGCACTCTTGAAGCAATCAAAGGTCAACCCGATCGTGGTCCATGGCGGGGGACCGCAGATCGCATCGATGCTCAAGAACCTGGGCATCGAGAGCAAGTTCGAGGGCGGGCTGCGGGTCACCGACAAGAAGACGATGGAAATCGTCGAGATGGTGCTGGCCGGTTCGATCAACAAGGAGATCGTCGCACTTATCAATGCCGAGGGCGAATGGGCCATCGGGCTTTGCGGCAAGGACGGCAACATGGTCTTTGCCAAGAAGGCCACCAAGACCTGGCGCGATCCTGCCTCAAACATCGAAAAAGTGGTCGACCTCGGCTTTGTCGGGGAACCGGTCGAAGTCGACCGCACGCTGCTCGACCTGCTGGCCCGCTCGGAGATGATCCCGGTGATCGCGCCGGTGGCGCCGGGCCGCGACGGGGCCACTTATAACATCAATGCCGACACCTTTGCCGGCGCCATCGCCGGTTCGCTCGGCGCCAAGCGCCTCTTGTTCCTGACCGACGTGGCCGGCGTGCTCGACCGCAACGGACAGCTGATCTCGGAGCTCTCGGTCAGCGAGGCCAAGGAACTGATCGCCGACGGCACCATTTCGGGCGGCATGATCCCCAAGGTGGAGACTTGCCTCGAGGCGCTGGAGAACGGGGTGGAAGGCGTGGTCATCCTCAATGGCAAGACGCCGCATGTGGTCCTGGTCGAGCTTTTCACCGAGCATGGCGCCGGCACGCTGATCGTGCGCTGACTGGAGCGCCATTGCTTCGATTTGAATCGAAGCGGCGCTCTGCCGCTTTGCTTTGCCGCATGATCTTGTCCGAAAAGTCCGCAACCCGGGCCTCCGTCGGGGGCAGGCGTTTTCGAAATTACGCTCCAGGGTCGAACCTCGGTCAGGGTTCGGGCCCCCGGGTCGCGCTTTATCAGCGCGCCCGAGGACAGGCTCCGGCGCGAGCCCGATTTCGGTCCTGAACAGGCGAGACGGCCGGGGTGGATATGACATCCACGAGGACGGCTCGACGCATTCAGGGAGGAAAGCGGCCGCGCCCCGCGGGGGTATGGCGCAAATCGCCCATTCTGGCGTCGCAAGGCCTCGACGGATGTCATGTCCGCCTTAGGCCTTGCTCCAGACACTGGACGATTTTCGCTCATACCACGCTCCAAACCCTGATCGAGTTTCAACCCTAGGATTTTCGGTGCCGGGCAAGCGATTGCACGCTCATCCGTTCCTGCAGCGCCGGCGCATCGCCAAGGACCGCTTCCACCGTCCTTAGCTCGGCTTCGGCTGCCTCCGCCATCGCCTCGCGCCGCACATACCCAGCACGCGCCGGTGATGAATTCGACGCCAAACTCTGTCATAGTCACCGCATGAACGATCTCTCCCCCGCACCGCAGTCGCTCTCCCATGTCACCGACTGGGTCTTCGATCTCGACAACACGCTCTATCCGCGCAGCTGCAACCTGTTTGCGCAGATCGACCTGTTGATCACCCAGTACATGATGGATTTGACCAAGCTCGCCTTCGCTGAAGCGCGGGCACTGCAGAAGGCCTATTACCGGGACTGCGGCACCACCCTCAACGGGCTGATGCAGCGGCACGAGGTCGACCCGGAACATTTCCTGGGGACGGTGCACAAGATCGACTATTCGCCGGTCGAGGCGCAACCGGAGCTGGTGGCGACGATCCGCGCGCTGCCCGGCCGCAAGTTCATCCTCACCAATGGCGATGTCGGCCATGCCCGTGCCGTGCTCGAGCGGCTGGGCGGGGCGGACGAGCTGTTCGAGGACATCTTCGATATCCGTGCCATGGCCTACAAGCCCAAGCCGCTGCCGGAAGCCTATGCGGCGTTCCTTACGGCGCACGGCATCGATGCGCGACGCGCGGCCATGTTCGACGATCTGGAGAAGAACCTCGTCGTGCCGCACGAGACCGGGATGACGACCGTGCAAGTGGTTGCGGCCGAGGATTTCACCCATGAGCAGGTCGACGCCTGGGAACTCGGCCGATCGAGCGGCGCTCACGTCCACCACGTCACCGACGACCTGGCGGATTTCCTGAAGACGCTGCCGTGAGCGACTAGCCCTCGACCGGCAGCAGGTCGATATGGGGCAGATTGTAGAATTCGCGGATGACTTCCCAGCCCTCGTCGGCCGTATCGACGACGGTGAAGAGATCGGTGTCGCCGGGGGAAACGGTGCCCTCTTCCTCGAGCACCTCGAGGTTGAGCGCCCTGTCCCAGAAGTTGCGGCCGAACATCAGCAGCGGGATGCGCTCCATGCGGCCGGTCTGGATCAGCGTCAGCGTCTCGAAAAACTCGTCGAGCGTGCCGAAACCGCCCGGGAAGATGGCGATGGCGCGCGAGCGCAGCACCAGATGGATCTTGCGGGTGGCGAAATAGTGGAAGTTGAAGGCGAGTTCGGGCGTGACGTAGATATTGGGCGCCTGCTCATGCGGCAGGACGATGTTCATGCCGATCGAGGGGGCGCCGACATCGTGGGCGCCGCGGTTGCCGGCCTCCATGACGCCCGGACCGCCGCCGGTAACGACGACGTAGTCGCGGTAGTCCAGGGCCTTGGATGTCAGCGAGGCGTATTGGGCCAGACGCCGGGCTTCGCCGTAATAGCGCGAGCTGGCTTCGAGATTGCGCTTCTGCGTCTCGTTCTTGGCGGCCCAGGCGATCTTTCCCGGCTCCGGGATGCGCGCCCCGCCAAACAGCACGACGGTCGAATTGATGCCCTGCTCGCGCAGGCGCATTTCGACCTTGAGATATTCGAGCTGCAGCCGGACGCCGCGCAGATCCTCCGAGGTCATGAATTCCTCGTCGGCGAAAGCGAGGCGGTAGCTGGCCGAGACGGTCTGCGGCGTGCGCGGAATCCGCTTGGCGGTATCGATGTCCTGCTCCGAAGTGCGCAGCGGGGTTTGCACGCGTCTTGCCATTCCGGCTTCTCCCATTTCTCGTGATGGACGGTCTCACGGCCGCGTTAAGGATCGGTGGCCTCCGGTTGACTCGGCCCCTTGCAAAGGTAATGTCCGCCCACCCTAACGCCCGTTCCGGAGAACACCATGGCCTATGACGACCTGGCAAAAAGCATCGATGACGCTTTCGAGGCGCGGGCCGAGATCGGTTTTGCCACCAAGGGGCCGGTGCGCGATGCGGCCGAGGCTGCGCTGCGGCTCCTGGACAGCGGTCAGGCGCGGGTCGCGGAACGGCAGGCCGACGGCAGCTGGCGCGTCAACCAGTGGCTCAAGAAGGCGGTGCTGCTGTCGTTCCGGCTCAACGACAACACGCTGATCGAGGGCGGACCGGGCGGCGCGCGCTGGTGGGACAAGGTGCCGTCCAAATTTGCCGGCTGGAGCGAGAACCGGTTCCGCGAGTCGGGGATACGCGCCGTGCCTGGATCAATCGTCCGGCATTCGGCGCATATCGGCAAGGGCGTGGTGCTGATGCCTTCGTTCGTCAACCTGGGCGCCCATGTCGGCGAGGGGACGATGGTCGATACCTGGGTCACGGTGGGCTCCTGCGCGCAGATCGGCAAGAATGTGCACCTTTCAGGCGGCGTCGGCATCGGCGGCGTGCTGGAGCCGCTGCAGGCGGGGCCGGTGATCATCGAGGACAACTGTTTCATCGGCGCCCGCTCGGAAGTGGTGGAAGGCGTAGTCATCGGCGAGGGCTCGGTGATCTCGATGGGCGTGTTCATCACGTCCACCACCACGATCGTCGACCGTGCCACCGGGGAACTCCATATCGGCAAGGTGCCGCCCTATTCGGTGGTGGTTTCGGGGAGCCTCCCCGGCAAACCGCTGCCGAACGGCCAGCCGGGACCCAGCCTCTACTGCGCGGTGATCGTCAAGCGGGTCGACGAACAGACGCGGAGCAAGACCTCGATCAACGAATTGCTCAGGGACTGAGAGACTCTAGCGGCGCACCCGAGACTCCACTAAGATTCACTGACGCGGCGGCGCGAGGGGTGCTGCCCGATTCCTTGGGGGAAGACATGGATAAAATCGTCGAACTCTATACCAAGACCGAGGGCCGCATCTCACGCAAGACTTTCTGGCTGGGCATTCTCGGACTGGTCGTCGTCAATCTCCTGATCGCTTTTCTCATCTTGCCGCTGGTCGGCGTGTCCATGATGCCGAGCTTCGCCGGCTTGACCGATCCGTCAGCGGACGCGGCCGCGATCTCCAAGATGATCATCGACACGATGCGCGCATCGGCGTGGGCCAGCCTCGTGCTCTTCGTCATCTTCGCCTATCCCGCTTACGCCCTGATGGTGAAGCGCCGGCACGACAAGGACAATAACGGCATGGATGTCCTGATCTATCTGGGCCTCACGGCCCTGCTGCTGGTCGTGCAGGCACTCGGCATCGGCTACGACGTGACGACGATCGGCGAGATCAGCGTGCCGACGCCGTCGCTGATCCTGACCCTGCTCAGCGCGGTCGTGGGCATCTACGCGATCTACCTCGTCGTCGTGCTCGGCTTCCTGCGCGGGACGGCGGGGCCGAACCAATACGGCCCCGATCCGCTCGGCGGCACGGCGGCCGCGACCGCCTAAGCAACGAAGAACTGGACGGGACATGCCCGAAACCACCCAAGGCGATCCCGTCCAACTGCTCCAGGCCCTCATTCGCTGCCCCTCGGTAACGCCGGAGGCGGCGGGTGTTTTCGATGTGGTCGAGGCGGCGCTCAGGCCGCTCGGCTTTGCCACCACGCGGCTGCGCTTCGAGGGCGACGGCTCGTATCCGGTCGAGAACCTCTTCGCCACCCGTGGCGCGCGGGGCAAGCACCTGCTCTTTGCCGGGCATACCGACGTGGTACCACCGGGCGAGGCGGCCTCATGGAGCCACGCCCCGTTTGCCGGCGATATCACTGACGGCAAGATTTACGGGCGTGGCGCGGCCGACATGAAGAGCGGCGTCGCCGCCTTCATCGCCGCGGTGGAGCGTACCGCCGACGAGGGCAGCGCCGACCGGGGCACGATCTCGCTCGCCATCACCAATGACGAGGAAGCCGACGCCGTCAACGGCACCGAGAAGCTGATGGCATGGGCGGCGCGCGAAGGGCATCGCTTCGATTTCGCAATCGTCGGCGAGCCGAGTTCGGGCGAGCGGCTGGGGGACGGCATCAAGATCGGGCGGCGCGGCTCGCTCAACGGCCGCATCACCGTCACCGGCGTTCAGGGACATGTCGCCTATCCGGAGAAGGCCCGCAATCCAGTGCCGGTGCTCGCGGCGATCGTCACCGCGCTCGGCGGCAAGCTCGATGACGGAACGGCGCATTTCCCAGCCTCCAACCTGGAATTCACCTCAATCGACGTCGGCAACGAGACGACCAACGTGATCCCGGCAAGGGCAGTGGCGCGGTTCAATGTCCGCTACAACGACAGCTGGACGCCGGAAACGCTCGAAGCAACGGTGCGGCAGCACCTTACGCAGCTCGACACGGGTGGCTGTACGATTGCCTTCGGGCCGGACGGCCGCGCCTCGCGATCCTTCCTCTCGCCGCCGGGCGGGGCAGTGGAGACGCTGCGCGCAACCATCGAACGGGTAACCGGGACGCCGCCGGAGCTGTCCACCGCCGGTGGCACGTCGGATGCACGCTTCATCGCCCCCTATTGCCCGGTTGTCGAATGCGGCCTGCCCGGCCCGAGCATGCACAAGATCGACGAGCATGTGGCAATAGCCGATGTCGAGGGGCTGACGGCGCTCTACGCGGCATTCATCGGGGATTATTTCGCGTGAACGCGCTGGAGGACATCAAGCAGGCCGCCATCGGCTGGCTCGACCTCATCGCCAGCCGGCCCGGCGGGGCGGAGCGCTTCAACCGCAGCGGCCGCGGCCTGGCCAATGCAGTCATCTTCTATTTCCTGATGGTGCTGTTCACGATCATCGTGCAGGGGGTGTCGGTTAGCTTTCCCACCTATGAACGCATCTTCGTGGGGCTGCTGGTCAACGCCCTGCCGCTGGCCGGCGTCGCACTGGTCGTCCTGGCGACCGTCCGCCTGCTCCGTGTCCAGGTCCCGGTCACTGCCTTGATGGTTCCCGCGGTCTATGCGCTGGCGTTTCTGCTGCTCATCGGCCTGCCGCTGTCGCTGTTCTTCGGCAACCTCTTCGCCAATGCCCTGATGGGGATACTGGGCTATATGCTGTACCGCGCGGCGCGCGATATCGCCAAACTCGGCATCGGAACTTCCATTGCCTTTGCTGTATTGGCCATTGCCGTGCTTGTCGCGCTGCCCATCGGCATCTACATGGTGACCATGCTCGCGATCCCCGCCAGCTAACGGACCCTCCAAAATTGGCAAACAGTCCAAAGACTTTCATCGACGAGCTGGTCTCAGCCGGACGCGGCGTGCTGGCCCTGATCCTGGGCGACCGCAAGGCCGGCAGTTATTTCAACCTCACGCTGCACGGACTGACCGGCAGCACGATTGCCTTCCTGGCCGTCAACGCCCTCATGGCCTATGCTCCGGCGCTGTTGCGAGGGTCGCCGCACGGCGGCGTCGGGATCGGGCTGCTGACCAGCCTGGCGCTCGCGGCGATACCGGTGGCGCTGGCAGCGCTGGTGCTGCGCCAGTTCCAACGGCTCGACGGCTTCGTGCCGTTCCTCGTCGCCGATCTTTGGGGGAACTCGTTTCTAAGCGTGGGGATGGCGCTGTTGCTCCTCGCCGGCCTGCCGTTCGAATTGACGGTCATCGGGCTGGGGATCGTCGTTCTCATCGTCGAGATCAACATTGCCAGGCTGATCGTGACGCTGCCGCCGCTGCAGATCGCGACCTTCGTCATCGCGCAGTTCGCGGGTGGGCTGGTCGGGGTGATGCTGCTCGCAATGCTGCTCGGCGGCCCCGCGGACGCTCCCGTTCCGGCTTAGTAGTCGACCCGGGTGAGATAGAGCCCGTCGGGCGGCGCGAGGGGGCCGCAGCGCGACCGGTCGCGGGCATCGAGCGCGGCGCGGAAATCCTCGGGCTTCCATTTGCCTTCGCCCACCAGTTTCAGCGACCCGACCATGGAGCGGACCTGGTGATGGAGGAAGCTCCGGGCGCTGGCGGTGACGACGATCATCTCGAGCTGCCGTGACACTGCGAACTGGTCGAGCGTCTTCTCAGGCGACTTTGCCTGACACTCGGCAGCGCGGAAGGTGGTGAAATCGTGCTTGCCGAGGATCATCCGCGCGGCGTCATGCATGGGTTCAGCATCGAGCGGCACGGGAACGTGCCAGACACGGTTGGCATCCAGCGCCGGACGGGCCCGACGGTTGAGGATACGGTATTCGTAGTGGCGTGCCTTGGCAGAAAATCGCGCCTCGAACTCCTCGCCTATCGCCTCACAGACGAGCACGGCCACCGGATGGGGCTTGGTGTGATAGTTGAGCGCATCGCGGACACGCAAGGGGTCCCACCCCCGCTCGAGATCGAAATGGACAACTTGCGCCAGGGCATGGACGCCGGAATCGGTGCGGCCTGCGGCCTGGGTGGCGACGGTCTCGCCCGAGAAGCGCACGATGGCCTCTTCGAGCACCTGCTGCACCGAAAGGGCGCCCGCCTGCCGCTGCCAGCCGCAGAACGGTGTCCCGTCATATTCGAGGGTGAGGCGGTAACGGGGCATCAGGCGGCAGCTGGCGGCAGCGCGCCCGCGCCGCGCAGGAAGGTCGGGGTGTCCATCACGCCCTTGCCCTCACGCTGGACCAAGGTCAGGCGCACGGCGCCGCTGCCGCAGGCGATGGTCAACTGGCCGTCGAGCAGGGTGCCAGGGACGCCTTTGCCCGGGACGAGGGTGGAGCGCAGCGCCTTGATGCGCGTCGGCATGCCGCCCAGATCGAACTCGAACCAGGCACCCGGAAAGGGCGAGAGGCCGCGGATGAGGTTGTGCACATCCGGGGCAGGCCAGTTCCAATCGATGCGCGCCTCGGCCTTTTCGATCTTTTTGGCGTAGGTGACGCCCTCGCCGCTCTGCGGCGTGAACTGCAGGCTGCCGCGTTCCAGCGCAGCGAGCGCGCGGCTCATGAGGTCGGCGCCGACCAGCATCATCCTGTCGTGCAGTTCGCCGGCGGTCATGTCGCGGCCGATCGGCATCTCCTCGACCAGGGCAACCGGGCCGGTATCGAGCCCCTCATCCATCCGCATGACCATGGCGCCGGTGCGGGTGTCGCCGGCCATGACAGCGCGCTGGATGGGGGCGGCGCCGCGCCAGCGCGGCAGCAGCGAGCCATGGAGATTGAGGCAGCCGAACTGCGGCGCGCCGAGTACCGGCTTGGGCAGGATCAGCCCATAGGCGACGACCACGGCGACATCGGCGTCATGCAACGCGAAGACGGCCTGCTCGTCGGCACCCTTGAGCGATTTCGGCGTCAGAACCGGGATGCCGAAGCCCTCGGCGCTGAGGTGCACCGGCGACTTGCGCTCGGCCTGCCCGCGGCCCGCCGGCTTTGGGGCGCGGGTGTAGACCGCCACCACCTCATGACCGGTCGAGACGATCTCGGCAAGAGTGGGGACCGCAAACTCCGGCGTCCCCATGAAGACGATCCTCATCGGCCTAGCTCGCGCGCCTGGCGAGCTTTTCGGCCTTCTGGAACTTCTTCAGCACCCGGTCGCGCTTGAGGCGCGAGAGATAGTCGATGTAGAGCACACCATCGAGGTGGTCGAGTTCATGCTGTACGCAGATGGCCAACCGTTCGGTGGCTTCACGTTCCACCGTCCTGCCTTCGAGATCGGTGTAGCGGACGGTCACTTCGGCGGGGCGCTCGACCTCGTAGTAAAGCTCCGGAATCGAAAGGCACCCTTCCTCGGTGACCACGGTCTCGTCGGAGAATTTCAGGATTTCTGGATTGATCATGACGACCGGATCCCTGGGCTCGTCCTCCTTGGCGAGGTCCATGACCACGATGCGCCGCAACTCGCCGATCTGCGGAGCAGCGAGGCCGATGCCGGGCGCCTCGTACATGGTTTCGAGCATGTCCAGGGCCAGTTGCCTGATGCTGTCGTCGATTTTATCGATCGGATCGGCAATCGCGCGGAGGCGCGGGTCGGGCAGCACGAGAATGGGGCGGTTGGCCATGGAGACAGTCCTTGCAGGCGGATGGGCGTCAATATGGTATTTCCGAGCAAACGGTCAACACTCCGAACGCGAACAAATCGGAAACCGAATCGGATAGAATGTCGAGATGGAGCGTGTCTTCTTCACCTTGGGCGATACCCCGATCACCATCGAGACGATGCTGTTCGCCGCAGCGGGCGTGTTCGCGCTGCTGCTGGTCGCCGTGCTCGCGCTTACCTGGCGAACCGCCCGCCAGCGGGCATTGGAGGCCGGGCGGGAGGCGGCGCGGGCCGTCGAGACCAAGCGGCATCTCGCCGACGTCATGCGCCTCCAGTCCGAGATGACCGGCCGGATGCAGACCATGGCCGAGATCTTCGGCACCCGCACATCCGATTTGGCGCGGCTGGTCAACGAGCGGCTCGATGCGCAGGGGCAGCGGGTCGGGCAAGCAATCCAGGAGACCAACACCAAGACGACCGAGAGCCTGTCCAAGCTCAACGAGCGGCTCGCAGTGATCGACAGGGCACAAACCAATATCACCGCGCTCTCGAGCGAGATCGTGTCGCTGCAGTCGATCCTTTCGAACAAACAGACGCGCGGAGCTTTCGGCCAGGGCCGGATGGAGACCATCATCGGCGACGGGCTCGCGGCGAACGCCTATGCGTTTCAGCCCACGCTGACCAACGGCCGCCGGCCGGACTGCCTGATCTTCATGCCCAATGGCGCGCCGGCGCTGGTGATCGATGCGAAATTCCCGCTCGAAAGCTGGCAGCGGATCACCGAGGCGCCGAGCCCGGAGGAGCTCAAGCAGGCGATGACCGGCTTCCGTACCGACATGGCGGTCCATGTGAAGGCGATCTCGGAGAGTTACCTGATCGCGGGAGAGACGCAGGACACCGCCTTCATGTTCGTGCCGTCGGAGTCGATCTTCGCCGAGATTCACGAGCGTTTCGAGGATGTGGTGCAGCGGGCGGTCCGGGCGCGGGTGGTGATCGTCTCGCCCTCTATCCTGATGCTCTCGATCCAGGTGGTGCAGGCGCTGCTGCGCGACGTGCGGATGCGCGAGGAGGCACACAAGATCCAGAAGGAAGTGCGCGAGCTGCTGCTCGATGTGGGCCGGCTGGACGAGCGGGTGCGCAAGCTGCAGACGCACTTCCAGCAGGCCAGCAACGATATCGGCGACATCATCACCTCTTCGAGCAAGGTCACCCGCCGGGGCGAACGGATCGAGGCGATGGAGTTCGAGGAGCCGCGCGAAAAGCTGGCGGGCGAATAGGCCTCGCGGCGGCGTCCTCGGCCGCACGGTACGACAACGAGGCCGCCGGCCTCGCCTGGCGCGGCGCACCATCGATTTCTTCAAGGACACGCTGATTTAGGCCGCAAAAAACGCGGCCGGAGCAAATCGAGCGAAACCGGCCGCACTTTCGCGCGTTTCTGCCTGCAGGATCAATATCGATCCAAGCGGGGAGAAGAGAAGTGAGCCATCTCAATCATTCCGGAGACATCGTCGGGCAGGACACCGAGGTAGGCGATGATGGAGACTCCCCGGGGATCGCTCAGCCCGTGAGCCAGGCAGAGATCGAAGAGCTGCTCTATGGCGACGAATGGCCGGCCGGGGAACGGCTGGCCCGCCTGAGGGATTTCCGCGACGACCTGCAGAGCCGGGAGGCCGCCGACCTCGGCACGGACGACCCGAAGTCGCTGCTGCGGGAGATCGATGACGCCATCGCCCGGCTCGAACGGTCCCATGGGGAAAGCATGGATCCGTGCTCGGTCGATCACAACCCCGAGGACCACCGCGAGACGCTCTCTCCCGATTCGGACGAGCTCGAAGCGATCGAGGAACGGGACCAGGCCTCGCTGGCCGAGGACGTGCCGGAGGGCGGAGATGCCGACAGGTAGCGAGTAGCGAGGTGCCGGCTGCGAGGCAGAACTGCCAAACCCCATTCGCTATTGGCTACCCGCTATTGGCTTCTATATCTCCGTCCGCGCCTTGAGCGCCTGGCTGAGGGTTCCCTCATCGAGATAGTCCAGTTCGCCCCCCACCGGCACGCCATGGGCGAGGCGGGTGATCTTGATGCCCAGGCCGGCGAGGCGGTCGGTGATGTAGTGCGCCGTCGTCTGCCCCTCGACGGTGGCGTTGACGGCGAGCACGATCTCGGAGAATTCCGGTGCACGCCGCAGCAGCGGCTCGATGGAGAGATCGTCCGGCCCTACCCCGTCGAGCGGCGACAGCACGCCGCCCAGCACGTGATAGCGGGCCGCGCCCACTCCCGCCCGTTCCAGGGCCCAGAGATCGGCGACGTCCTCGACGACGATCAGGAGCCCGTTTCCGGCGCGGCGCGGATCGGCGCAGATATGGCAGGGCGACCGGGTATCGACATTGCCGCAGACCGCGCAGACGGTGACCGCCGCCACGGCGCGGTCGAGCGCCGCCGATAGCGGGATCATCAGCGCGTCCTTCTTCTTGATCAGCTGCAGCACCGCCCGGCGAGCCGAACGCGGGCCGAGCCCCGGCAAGCGCGCCAGAAGCTGGATAAGTTGCTCGATCTCGGGGCCGCCATTGGCCATCGCTGTTCCTTTAGCGCCTAACTCTCGCCGTCATTAGCCGACTCGTTCGGGCAATCTAGCAGCCAGCCGTCCGGCGAGCATAAGAGTCTTCTAGCGCGAAGACTTCGCGCGGCTGGGTCACCCGGACAAGCCGGGCGATGACGAGGCGGGACTAGAACGGCAGCTTCATGCCGGGCGGCAGCGGCAGGCCGGCGGTCATTTCCTGCATCCTGGCGCTGGTCTCCGCCTCGACCCTGGACTTGGCGTCGGCATGGGCGGCGACGATCAGATCCTCGAGGATCTCGACATTGTCTTCCCTGAACAGGGGCGGATCGATCCTCAGCCCCTTGAGCTCGCCCCTGCCAGTGAGAGTCACGGTGACGAGGCCGCCGCCGGACTTGCCCTCGACGAGCAGATTGCCGAGGTTTTGCTGGAACTCGGCCATCTTCGCCTGCAGTTCCTGGGCCTTCTGCATCATGCCCATCAGGTCTTTCATTCGTCGTCCTCTTCATCGTCGGGGAGCGGCGTCAGCTCGGGAATTGCAGGCGCCCCGTCGCGCAGTTTCACATTGGCGATGCGAGCGCCCGGAAATGTCTCGAGTATGGCCTGCACCAGCGGATCCTCGTGCGCGGCGCTGAGTTCGGCCTGCGTGCGCGCTTCGGCCAGTTCCTTGATGGTGGGAGCAGCCGGCGCGCTGCTGGAGACAGTGACCATCCAGTTGCGGCCGGTCCATGCCTTCAGCCGGGCCGAAAGCGTCTGGATGATGCCCGGATCGGCGCCGTCGGCCAGCGCGACCTCGAGACGCCCATCGGCAAAGGCGATGGGCCGCAGCGAGGCCTCGAGGGCGCGCTTGACGATGAGGTCGCGCTTCTCCCCGGCGAGCGCGATCAACTCCATATAATTCTGCGGCATCGCCGCGGCGCGCGCGGCGGATTGCGGCGCGGGCTCGAAGCTTTGACGCGGCGCTGGGTCAGGCAGCATTTGCCGCATGGCCTGGGAGCCACCGCCGCCATTGCGGGGAACGGGGGAGGTGAGACCCGGAGCCTGCGGCGCGGCGGGCTGGTTCGCGAGCCTGGTGATCAACTCGTCCGGGGTCGGCAAATCCGCGGCATGGGTAAGCCGGATCAGGACCATTTCGGCCGCCTGCAGCGCATTGCCGGCGCGCGCCACCTCGTCATAGCCCTTGAACAGGATTTGCCAGCAGCGGGTCAGGGCGCGCATGGCAAGCTTCTGCGCCAGCCCGGCGCCGCGCGTCCGCTCGTCCGGCGTCAGCGACACATCGTCGGCGGCGGCCGGCACGATCTTGATGCGGGTGACCAGATGGGTGAGATCGCAAAGATCGGCGATGATCGTCTGCGGGTCGGCGCCGGCATCGTAGAGTTCGCGGATGGCATTGAGCGCGGTGGCGATGTCGCCCTGCATCAGGCTCTCGAACAGATCGATGGTCCGGGCCCGGTCGCCCAGCCCGAGCATGGCCTTGACGGTGGCGGCGGTCACCTTGCCGGCGCCGTGCGAGATCGCCTGATCGAGCAGGGACTGGTTGTCGCGCACCGAGCCCTCGCCGGCGCGCACGATCATGGCCAGCGCCTCGGGTTCGTAGTCGATGCCTTCCCTGGCCAGCAGATCCCGCAGGTGCGCGGTCATCGCCTCCGGCGTTACGCGGCGGAGGTCGAAGCGCATGCAGCGCGAGAGGATGGTGACCGGGACCTTGCGGATCTCGGTGGTGGCGAAGATGAACTTCACATAAGGCGGCGGTTCTTCCAGCGTCTTGAGCAGCCCATTGAAGGCTGCCGTGGAGAGCATGTGCACCTCGTCGATGATGTAGACCTTGTAGGGCGCCGATACCGGGCCGTATTTCACCGAGTCGATGATCTCGCGGATGTCGTTGATGCCGGTGTTGCTGGCGGCGTCCATCTCGACCACGTCGACGTGGCGACCCTCGATGATGGCGCGGCAGTGGGTTCCCTCCGTGGCCAGATCGAGCGTCGGGTGACGGCCGGTCTCGTCCTCGAAGTTGAAGGCGCGGGCGAGGATGCGGGCGGTGGTGGTTTTTCCCACCCCGCGCACGCCGGTGAGGATGAAGGCGTGGTGGATGCGACCCGATTTGAAGGCATTGGAGAGGGTCTGGACCATGGCATCCTGACCGATGAGCCCGTCAAAGCTCAGCGGGCGGTACTTCCGCGCCAGCACGAGATAGGGGGATGTGGCGGGTTCAGGCGTGGCCATGCTGCCTTTTCACATCGCTCGGTTGGGGGAATCTGCCGTAAGCCATGGGGCCATCATAGGCGGAAGCAGGAGGCTGGCAACGACCCGTGAAGGTCTCGTTGGGGCTGCTTCCTTCCGGACCTGACCCGGTTGGCGAGGAACACGTCCGCGCCAACCTCCCGACCGCTATATCGGATATGATTGGAGGAATGGCAAGGGGTGCGAAGATGCGTCCGACGATGAAGCGGATGGACCGGGTCCATGGCACGGTACGGGCGACGTGCCAACGCCGCATATGCTCGCCTCCCGCTGTCCATCCGCCGGCCTACGACGACCGCTTCGGGCATCGCCGTTGGTGGCGACGAGGACGACTCCTCCTCCTAAGACCGACCGTTCCCGACCTTGCCGGCGGGATAAACGCCGAGCACGTGGAAATGGTCGGTGAAGAATTGCAGCTCCTCGAAGGCCAGTTGCACCGGCCGATCGGATGGATGACCTTCGATGTCGGCGTAGAACTGGGTGGCGGTGAAGGAGCCGTCGAGCATGTAGCTTTCCAGCTTGGTCATGTTGACACCATTGGTGGCAAAGCCGCCCATGGCCTTGTAGAGCGCGGCCGGAACGTTGCGGACGCGGAAGACGAAGGTGGTCTTGACCTTGCCGGCATTGGGCCCGGGGTCTGCAGCAGTGCGGGAGATCACCAGAAACCGCGTGGTGTTGTGCGAGGCATCCTCGACATTCTCGGCCAGCAGATCGAGGCCGTAGACCTCGGCGGCGAAGCGTGAAGCGATGGCGGCGACGGTCTTGTCACCCCGTTCCGCCACTTCGCGGGCCGAACCGGCGGTATCGACGGCATTGATGGTCTTGAACCCATGCTTCTGGATGAACTTGCGGCACTGGCCAAGCGCCACCGACAGGGACTGCACGTGGGTGATGTCGGACAGCGCGGCGCCGCGGACCCCCAGAAGGTTCATTTCGACGCGCAGGAAATGCTCGCCGGTGATGAACAGACCGCTTTCGGGCAGGAGATGGTAGATGTCGGTGATGCGGCCGTAAAGCGAGTTCTCGACCGGCACCACGCCCCGATCGGCAACGCCCTTCCGCACGGCGGCAATGGCATCCTCGAAGGTCGCGCAGGGCAACGCCTCGTCTGCCGGAAACAGAGCGTGCACCGCCGCGTGGCTGAAGGCGCCGGGCTCGCCCTGGAAGGCGATTTTCAGTGGCATGGAAGAGACCCCGAGACAAATCCGACGCCACTAATGGGCTGTGGCCGGTTTCAAGTCAATCGAAGGCAAAACTGCTTTGCGGCAGACATGTTGGGGGAATTGTCGCACCTGCGCCAAACCCCGTTGCACGGGTTTGCGCGACGGACTATCTTCCGCGCGCGTCGGGACGAGGTCGGGTGCGCCGGGGGGCGGCAGCCGAGCAGTTGAAGCTGTTCCGCCATTCGACTACACCAGCGGAAAAGGCTGAGAGACCGCGATGAATTCCTTCGAGCTCAACAAGATTATCGGCGCCATTCTGGGCACCTTGCTGTTCGTGATGGGCGTGGGGTTCGTGGCGGAAGCCATCTACGCGCCGATCGAAGGCCGCGGCCCCGGTTACACGCTGCCCGAGCCCGAAGACGGGCATAGCGCCGAACCCGCGGCGCCCGAGGCCCCGGCGGTGTCGCTGGGCGTGCTGCTGGCGAGCGCCGTTCCCGAGCAGGGTGCCAACGCAGTGCGCAAATGCCAGAGCTGCCACAATTTCGGCGAGGGCGGGGCCAACAAACAGGGCCCGGCGCTTTATGGCGTGGTCGGACGGGTGATCGGCAGCCACGAGAATTTCGCCTATTCGGACGCGATGCGGGCGCACCAGGCAGCAGGCGACATCTGGACCTACGAATATCTGTACGCGTTCCTGGCGGCGCCGAAGGCGGTGGTGCCGGGGACAAAGATGACCTTCGCCGGTGTCAAGAGTCCCGAAGAGCGTGCCAATATCCTCGCCTATCTGGCGACGCTTTCGCCCGGCCCGGTGCCGTTCCCACCGGTCGAAGACGAATCGCCGGCCGAAGGGGCGGAGGGACCGGAGCCCGTGCCGGCAGATGCCGGGGCCGTGGCGACGCCGACCACGACGCACAGCGAAACACCGGGAGAGGGTACCCCGACCACGAGCGGCACCGGGGGTACCGACACGCCGGCCGCGACCGAGGCGCCGGCCCAGTAGCACCGGCGCGGACCGATAGATCTCCGGCGGGCCGCATCGATGAGGTGCGGCCCGTTCGCTTGAGGGGGGGACATATGGCGACGCTACTGCTGCATCTGGCCGATTTCGACGAGGCGAGCTGGGCGAAGGGGTTCGCCACGGCGCTGCCGGGGCATCGGGTGGTGCGGCGCGGGGACGGTTATGACCCCGCCGAGATCGACTATATCTTCGTCTGGAAACCCAAGGCGGATGCCTTCGAGGGGCTGACCGGCCTCAAGGCGGTGCTGTCGCTGGGAGCCGGGGTCGATGCGCTGCTGCGGCATCCGCGCCTTCCCGACAAACCGATCGTGCGCTTTGTCGACGCGGACCTCACGCAGCGGATGAGCGACTACGTGCTCGCCAATGTCTTGATGCATCACCGGCTGTTCATGCGGTTCAAGCAGGACCAGCAGGCCAGGCGCTGGGTACAGCTCTATCCGCCCGCCGCCTGGGAGACGCGCGTCGGCATCATGGGCATGGGCGTACTGGGGCAGGACGCGGTCAGGCATCTCAAGGTTTTCGGTTTTCAGCTGCGCAGCTGGAGCCGCACCGCCAAAGCGATCGAGGGCGTGGAGGGGTTCGTCGGCCAGGAGCAGTTCGACGAATTCCTTTCGGGCACGGATATCCTGGTCAACCTCTTGCCACTGACCCCGGAAACGCAGGGTATCCTCAACTACCGGA
>JAUXUM010000230.1 GCA_030680995.1 Devosia sp. | reverse complement strand
ACTCGGACGTCGACACCATCGAGCGCATCGAGATCATCCGCGATCTCCGGCTGGGCGCCTTCGACGTCCTGGTGGGCATCAACCTGCTGCGCGAAGGCCTCGATATCCCCGAATGCGCGCTGGTCGCCATCCTCGACGCCGACAAGGAAGGCTTCCTGCGCTCGGAAACTTCCCTGATCCAGACCATCGGCCGCGCCGCCCGCAACGTCGACGGCAAGGTGATCCTTTATGCCGACCGGGTCACCGGCTCGATGGAGCGGGCCCTGGCCGAAACCGGCCGCCGCCGCGAGAAGCAGACGGCGTACAACCAGGCCCACGGCATCACCCCGCAATCGATCAAGACGCGCATCCACGACATCGTGGATTCGGTCTACGAGCGCGACCACGTCACGGTGTCCATCGGCAAGGGCAAGGACGGCAAGGAACAGATCCAGGTCGGCGCCAATTTGGCCGCGGTGATCAAGAGCCTCGAGACCGAGATGCGCGAGGCGGCCACCAATCTCGAATTCGAAAAGGCCGCGAGATTGCGCGACGAAATCAAACGCCTCCGCGAAATGGAACTCGACACCCTCGACAGCGGCCTCGGCGCGGACTAGCCGTTCTTGCCCCTCCCTCCCCCTTGTGGGGCTTTGGAGCGGCCCGCAGCGCAAGCATCGGCGCCCTCAGTCGGGCCACCTCCCCCTCAAGGGCAGGGCAATTGCATATGGGAGAACGAAAGAGAAACCGTCGTTCGAGAGCGAAGAAATGGACTCGGTTCGATTCGGTTTTGTTCTCGGTTCGATTCCACCATGGAAGGGCATTTTTTCCATATGCGATAGCCCTGCCCTTAAGGGGGAGGGAGACGCGGTGGCACTATCGCGCGCGCCCATCGGCCCGAGACCCCACCCACTGCCCCATTATCCCCGGACGAACCAAAAGGGCGAGACCTCGGGGATCTGTGCCGTCACCCCACCACCGGCAGGCGGCGAACTGCATCCACGCGGACCACAAGTTGCCTTCGCCCTGCATTCTTACTCAGCAGCCATCAGAGTGCCAGTAAGGGCTTGCACATCTTGCGACTTCAGAACGGCCACGAGCCGTCTACCTACCCATTCTGCCACCGGCGGTGTCACTGCATTTCCCACAGCATGATACCGAAGACTATCCACTCTATCTACCTCACCACCGATCATATCGGGAGGCAATGTCCACCCTTCAGGAAAGCCTTGAACTCGCTCAACCTCGGAGGGAGTGAATCGACGCACGCGCCCATCAGGATACCATACATAGTTGCGCGACCAGTCCGTACCAGTATGCCTCGCGGACTCCGCGTAAATGCAATGGGCTACGCTTTTGACGAGAGGGCCTTTGCTAGTATCTCCAATGATTGTCTGAAAGATTGAGGGAGATTTCTTTCCATCCGGTCCGTTCTTCTTAGTATTCCAGTCGCCGCATTTGGGCTCAAAAAGTACTTCTGCGGCACTGCTTGTGTCTCGATGGATGGCAACAATGTAGACCCTACGGCGCTGCTGGGGGACTCCGAAGTCTTTACTGTTAAGCACACGCCACGCGACACCATACCCGAGCTCGTCCAACGCCTTGAGTACGACGGCAAAATCGCGTCCTCCGTGACTAGAGAGAAGACCGTGCACGTTTTCGAGGATAATGGCTCTTGGAGTACGTCCTCTAACGAGCCGCACAAACTCGTGAAAGAGTCCAGACTGGCTTCCTCGAAGCCCAGACCTTGGCCCCATTCGCGCAAGCGAGAGGTCTTGGCAAGGGAATCCGGCTGCCCAAACATCGGCATCAGGGATATCTGCTTCATCTAATTTCCTAATGTCCTCATCTAGCGGCAGGCCAGGCCAATGATGCACCAAGACTTCGCGGCAAAATGGATTGACTTCACATTGGAAGACAACCTTAAACTCAGACCGCTCCAATCCTAGGTCGAGGCCACCAATTCCGGAAAAGAACGACGCCACTCTATACGACATCCAGGACCACCGGAGGATCAAACCACGAACATATGTTCACATTACGT
>JAUXUM010000090.1 GCA_030680995.1 Devosia sp. | reverse complement strand
GCGATTGTGCATGCCATGACTATTGGAGTGGCAGCCTTTGTGCTGTTCGTTACGGTTGTGCCCAGTTCGGCGGGCGATGATCTTGCCGTGGTCGTGCCCGCGGCGTTTTCTCCGGTCATCACTTCCAAGCGCCAGCAATTTCACGCGGCGACGCAGCCTGCCCTGACCAGTGAATTGCTTACTGCCTATGTGGCGCGGAAGCAGGCGCTGCAATCCTTCGATGGCTTCGATTTCGAGACCAATCGGACCGAACTCACCGAGGCCGTTCTCACGAGCTACATAGCCAAGCGGCGCAATCGGGCTCTGGAAGCGATCGAGAGCGTCGAAGTGATGGCCAAGCCTGCCCTCACCGCGGATATTCTTTCATCCTATGCCGAAAAGCGCTTCGTGCCGACGGCCAAGAAGGTGAAGCTCTCCGATGGAGAAAAGCTCTGTCTTGCCCAGGCCATCTATCATGAGGCCCGCGGCGAATCCAAGGACGGGCAGCTGGCCGTCGCCAACGTCATCATCAATCGGGCGATGAGCAAGAAATACCCGTCGAGCATTTGCGGAGTCGTCTACCAGAACGCCGACAAAGGCCGTTACAAATGCCAGTTCACGTTTGCCTGCGATGGCCGTTCGGACATGGGCAGCGAAAGCGGGGCATGGAGCCGGGCCATCAAGTTGGCCGAAACCGCGTTCTATGATTACCAGCAGGGCGAGCGCCCGGGCGTCGTCCCCAATTCCGCGCTCTACTACCACACCACTGCGGTCTCCCCGCAATGGTCGCATACCTATCGGCGCGTCGCCGCGATCGGCTCGCACGTCTTTTATTCGCAGAACTGAGCCGTTTCCACCCACCGGGCGTCATCCTCGCGCTTGACGCAAGGATGACGTTCCGTGGGTAGGTAGGGATAGCGGCCGGCGAGGTGGATGCGCCGAGTGCTCCGCGCTCCGTGACTGCGCCCCTATTCCGCCGCCTCGTTCACCGCCACGGTGCCGAACTTCCTGAAATTCTCTTTGAACAGCGCCAGCAGCTTTTGCGCTGCGGCGTCATAGGCCTGCGGGTCCGCCCAGGTCCGGCGCGGCTCCAGCAATTGCGGTTCGACGCCGGTTACCGCCAGTGGCACGGCCAGCCCGAAGATCGGATCGATCCGCATCGGCGCATTTTTCAGCGCGCCCGAGAGCGCGGCATTGAGTAGGCGGCGGGTCGAGGCGATGTCGATGCGCCGCCCGCCGGTGCCGTAGCCGCCGCCGCTCCAGCCGGTATTGAGGAGATAGGTCGACGCGCCGCTGGTCCTGAGCCTCTGCTCCAGCAGCCTGCCATAGACCGATGGATGCAGCGGCATGAACGGCGCGCCGAAGCAGGCCGAGAAGGTGGCGACGGGCTCGGTCACGCCGCGCTCGGTCCCGGCGATCTTGGCCGTGTAACCGGAGAGGAAATGATAGACCGCCTGCTCGGGCGTCAGCTTGGCGATCGGCGGCAGCACCCCGAAGGCATCGGCGGTGAGGAAGACCACAGTCCCGGGCACGCCGCCGGTGCCGCTGGCCGCCACCTTGGGCAGCGTCTCCAGCGGATAGGCGGCCCTTGTATTCTCCGTCAGCGAGATGTCGTCGTAGAGCGGCCGTTTCCGGTCATCGAGGACGAGGTTCTCGAGCACGGTGCCGAAACTCTGCGTGGCGGCGTGGATTTCCGGCTCGGCCGTCGCGCTGAGCTTGACCGTCTTGGCGTAGCAGCCGCCCTCGAGATTAAAGACGCCGTCTTCGGTCCAACCATGCTCGTCGTCGCCGATCAACGGCCGCGCCGGGTCGTTCGAGAGAGTTGTCTTGCCGGTGCCCGAGAGCCCGAAGAACAGGGCCACATCGCCCGCCGGGCCGATATTGGCCGAGCAGTGCATCGGCAGCACGTCACGCATGGGCGCGTGGAAGTTGAACAGCGAGAAGACGCTCTTCTTGATCTCGCCGGCATAGGCGGTGCCGGCGATGATGACCAGGTTGCGCGACATGTCGAGCGCGATCACGGTTTCGCTGCGGGTGCCGTGCCGTTCCGGATCGGTCCGGAAGCCGGGCAGATGCAGGATCGTCACGTCGGCCGCGCCGCCTGGCGCTTGCGGCCGGATCAAGAGGTTGCGGATGAAGAGCGCGTGCCAGGCCGTTTCGGTGAAGACAGTGACGGCCATTGCGTGCCGGGGGTCGGCGCCAGCGGCGAGATCCTGGCCGTGGAGTGTCCGCCCCGCCAGGGCGGCGATGCAGTCTGCGAGGAGCCGGTCGAAATCGGCTGTGCTCATTGCCGCCGAATTGTCCCACCAAACCCGCTCGCGGGTCAGTTCGTCCTCGACGATGAATTTGTCCCTGACCGAACGGCCGGTGTAAATGCCGGTGGTCACGGCGAGCGCGCCATGCGCCGTCAGTTCGCCTTCGTCCGCCAGAACTGCCTTGGTGGCCAAGGCCGGGACGCTATCGTTCCACGAGATCGAAGCGGCGACCCGTGACACATCCCGTCGCAGCATTCGATGATCAAAACCAACCATATTCGCCCCATCCCGCGAGGGCAGCAGCCCATGCCGGGGGATTCCTAGGCCTGCGATCGGTGATTGCGCCATCCCGCAATCGGTCTTACGACCTAAGTCGCACCGAGGCCTTATAGGTGGTAAGCACTGGTATATCGGGGCGATGCGCCTTATTTATGCGCAATTGTGGCAGTCAAAGTCCGCCACAATTCGGCGTACGTCGCCGTTGACCCATGGAAAGGGAACCAGATGCCAAAGATCGCCCTGGTGGACGATGACCGCAATATTCTCACCTCGGTCTCTCTGACCCTGGAAGCTGAGGGCTATACGGTCTCCACCTATACCGACGGGGCCTCCGGCCTCGAAGGGCTGACCAGCGACCGTCCAGACCTTGCCATACTCGACATCAAGATGCCGCGCATGGATGGCATGGAACTGCTCCGACGGCTGCGGCAGAAATCCGACGTGCCGGTGATCTTCCTGACGTCCAAGGACGAGGAGATCGACGAGCTCTTCGGCCTCAAGATGGGCGCCGACGAGTTCATCACCAAGCCCTTCAGCCAGCGCCTGCTGGTCGAACGGGTGAAATCGATCCTCCGCCGCGCCGCGCCGCGCGACCCTTCGTCGCCCGCCGGCGCTCCCGGCGAAGCGGGCAGCGGCAAGGCGCTGATCGAGCGCGGTGCGCTGGTCATGGATGAAGAGCGCCATACCTGCACCTGGAAGGGGCAGCGGGTCACACTGACCGTCACCGAATTCCTCATCCTGCAGGCACTGGCGCTGCGGCCGGGCGTGGTCAAGAGCCGCAATGCGCTGATGGACGCCGCCTATGACGATCAGGTCTATGTTGACGACCGCACCATCGACAGCCACATCAAGCGGCTGCGCAAGAAGTTCAAGGCGGTCGACGACGATTTCGAGATGATCGAGACGCTCTACGGCGTCGGCTATCGCTTCAAGGAGCAGTAAGAGAGACGTGGCAATCGCTGGAAACGAACTGCCGGGGATCGATAAGTCCGCAGCCGACGCAGATGCGCATCGGCTGGGCCTGAACCGCCTGCGGGCCCGGATTTTCGGTCCCCTGGGCATCGCCTTCCGCGCCGTTCGCCGGTTCCTCGCCCTCACCATCTTTTCGAGCCTTGCCCGGCGCATCATGGTGCTCAACCTCGCCGGGCTCGCCGTCCTGGTGATCGGCATCCTGGTGCTCAATCAGTGGCGTACCGGGCTGATCGACGCGCGCGTGCAGAGCCTGCGCGTGCAGGGCGAAATCATCGCCGCGGCGATCGCCGCCTCCGCCACCGCCAACAGCGACGTCATCACGGTCAATCCCGACCGGCTGCTCGAACTGCAGACCGGCGAGGCGATTTCCTCGCTGAGCTTTTTCGATCCGAGCCTCGAATTTCCGATCAATCCCGAGCGGGTGGCCCCGCTGTTGCGGAACCTCGTCACTCCCACGCGCACCCGCGCCCGCATCTACGACAAGGACGGGCTGCTGATCCTCGACAGCGCCAATATCTACGCGCGCGGCGAAATCCTGCGGCGTATCACCAGACCGCAGGAAGGTACCGGGTTCTTCCTCTTCGACTGGTGGAATAATTTCAAGGCCTGGCTGCCGGGCGACGACTTCCCGCAATACCAGGAATACGGGGCCGACGAAGGCAAGCGCTACCCGGAGGTCGCCGCCGCCCTGACCGGCGCCCCGACCGCGATCGTCCGGCTCGATGCCAAGCAGCAGTTGGTCGTCTCCGTCGCGGTTCCGGTGCAAAGAGTGCGGGCCACGGTTGGCGTGCTGCTGCTCTCCACCCAGCCGGGCGAGATCGACCAGATCGATACGGCCGAGCGTTGGGGCATCCTGCGCATCGCGCTCGTTGCCGCCGGGGTGACGGTCATCCTTTCGCTGCTCCTCGCCGGCACAATCGCCGGACCGCTGCGGCGGCTCTCGGCGGCGGCCGAAAAGGTGCAGGCGTCGATGACCAGCCGCGCCGAGATCCCGGATTTCTCCGATCGCACCGACGAGGTGGGGCACCTTTCCAAGGCGCTGCGGTCGATGACCAGCGCGCTCTACAATCGCATCGAAGCCATCGAGCGCTTCGCCGCCGACGTCGCGCATGAACTCAAGAACCCGCTCACCTCGCTGCGCTCCGCGGTCGAAACGCTGCCGCGCGCCAAGCGCGCCGAGGATCGGGAGCGCCTCAACGCCATCATCCAGCATGATGTGCGCCGCCTCGACCGGCTGATCTCGGATATTTCCAACGCCAGCCGCCTCGACGCCGAACTCGCCCGGCAGCATTCCGAACGGGTCGATGTCGAGAAGCTCGCCGAGACCATGGTCTCGATCCAGCGGGATCTGGCTGCCAGCCGCAACGTCGAAGTGGTGATGGAAAAGCGCAGCGGCCGCCAGGCACCGGTGACAATGGGTCATGACAGCCGGCTGGCGCAGGTCTTCAACAACCTGATCGACAACGCCATCTCCTTCTCGCCCGATGGCGGCACGGTTCGCGTCGTAGTAGCCACCACCGACCATGCCATCACCGTCACCGTCACCGACGAAGGCCCCGGTATCCGCGGCGATGTCAGCCGCATCTTCCAGCGCTTCTATACCGATCGGCCCGATGGCGAGCATTTCGGCGATCATTCGGGGCTGGGGCTCTCGATCTCGCGGCAGATCATCGACGCCCACAAGGGCACCATCACCGCCGAGAACCGCACGGATCGATCCGGCGCCATCTTCAAGGTGACGCTCAGGCGCACCGCCGACGAGCGTGCCCGCAAGTGAGCAAGAAGCATAATGTCCATGCCACCGGGCTGGTCCTCGACAAAATCGGGCTGATCCTGCGCGGCCCGTCCGGCTCGGGCAAATCGCTGCTGGCGCTAAGCCTCCTGGACGAGTGGGAGATACGAGGCCGGCCGGCGAGGCTGGTTTCCGACGATCGCGTGGATATCGCGGTGGTGGGGGATGGTCTGGTGATGTATCCGCCCAAGATCATCGAGGGCCTGATCGAGCTGCGCGGCCGCGGCCTCGTCAGCCGGCCGTTCGCCGCCAGTTCGCCGGTCCATCTGGTGATCGACTTTGTCGATACGCTCGAGCGCATGCTGGAGGAAGATGCCCTGTCGACGGAGCTGCTCGGCGTCCGGCTGGCCCGCTGCCCGCTCCCCAAGGACGGCGTCATCGATTCCCGGCACCAGCTGCTGCTGGTGCGCGAGGCCATCCGCAGCCTGTCCACCGGCAAGCGCGCGGCGCGGCAAGAAAGCACTTGAATCCACATGCCTCTGGGTCAAAACTCGCCGCGTCTTGCCGTACCCGGCATGCCATTTGAGGATTATGCATGATTGGCATGGTTCTGGTGACGCATGGCGCGCTTGCCAATGAATTCAAGGCGGCGCTCGAACATGTCGTCGGCCCCCAGGAACTGGTCGAGACGGTCGCGATCGGCCCCGACGACGACATGGAGGAAAGGCGCAACGATATCCTCAGATGCATCGATGCCGCCGACCAGGGCAGCGGCGTCGTCATCCTCACCGACATGTTCGGGGGCACCCCGTCGAATCTTGCAATCTCGGTCATGCAGAATCGCGAGGTGGAGGTGATCGCCGGCGTCAACCTGCCGATGCTGGTCAAGCTGGCGCGGGTGCGCGGCGATCTGGGCATCAAGGCCGCGGTCAAGGAGGCGGCCGATGCGGGGCGCAAATACATCAATGTCGCCAGCGAAGCGCTTGGCGCCTAACCGGTTTGGTGCTTAATCTCGGCCGATGAACTCCGCGGCGAATCCGGGACGCGCCTTGGCGCAGCAACTGACGATCGTCAACCGCAAGGGCCTCCATGCCCGTGCCTCGGCGCGTTTCGTCCGCACCGCCGAATGCTTCGACGCCGAAATCCACGTTATCCGCGACGGCACCAGTGTCGCCGGCAATTCCATCATGGGCCTGATGATGCTGGGCGCCGGACCCGGCTCGACCATTCTGGTCCAGGCGACCGGCAAGCAGGCGCGCGAGGCGCTCGACGCCATCACCACCCTGGTCAACAACGGCTTCGACGAAGACAGCGAAGGCGCCGCGGCGCTATGAGCAAGCCGATACCCCGTTAACCCCAGCTCTTCGCAACCGGAACGATCATATCCGGCCGCTCGTTGAACGGCTGCGTTCAAACCCCAGCCAGGGACCGACGGAGGGCACCCATGCGGTGGCTTCCTCATCGGCTACCTTGTCGTTTCCGGGCTGGTCCGTTTCCTCATGCTGCCGTTCCGTCGGCGTACCAACCGGACTGCAACCTAGGGATATAAAGTTTTCTTTATGTCCCGGTTGCCGCGCCGCGCCCAGTTGCGTATAACCGCCCGAAATCAGGAAACGCGGAGACCGGTCCAATGGACGCCAGCAACACAAACTATGCCGTAAAAGACATTTCCCTCGCCGATTTCGGCCGCAAGGAAATCGGCATGGCCGAGATCGAGATGCCGGGCCTGATGTCAATCCGCGAGGAATATGCGCAGAGCCAGCCGCTCAAGGGCGCACGCATCGCCGGCTCGCTGCATATGACCATCCAGACCGCCGTCCTGATCGAAACGCTGGTGGCGCTGGGCGCCCAGGTCCGCTGGGTCTCGTGCAATATCTTTTCGACCCAGGATCACGCCGCCGCCGCCATCGCCGCGCGGGGCATTCCCGTCTTCGCCCACAAGGGCGAGACGCTGGAGGAATACTGGGAATACACCGATCGCATGATGGATTGGGGCAATGGCGAAACCCCCAACATGATCCTCGACGATGGCGGCGACGCCACCATGCTGGTGCTGACCGGCGCCAAGGCCGAGACCGACCCGTCGGTCATCGCCAAGCCGGGCAACGAGGAAGAGGAAATCTTCTTTGCCACGATCAAGAAGCGCCTCGCCAGGAACCCCGGCTTCTACTCGAAGATCCGTGCCAACATCCGCGGCGTCTCCGAGGAGACCACGACCGGCGTCATGCGCCTCTACCAGCTGCATGAGCGGGGCGAACTGCCCTTCCCGGCGATCAACGTCAACGACTCGGTCACCAAGAGTAAGTTCGACAACAAGTACGGCACCCGCGAGTCGCTGGTCGACGCCATCCGCCGCGGTACCGACGTGATGATGGCCGGCAAGGTCGCCATCGTCTGCGGCTACGGCGACGTCGGCAAGGGCTCGGCCCAGTCGCTCAAAGGCGCCGGCGCCCGCGTCCTGGTCACCGAGGTCGATCCGATCTGCGCCCTGCAGGCGGCCATGGACGGCTTCGAGGTCGTGACGCTGGAGGATGCGGCGCACCGCGCCGATATCGTCGTCACCGCCACCGGCAACAAGGACATCGTCACCGTCGACCACGTCCGGCTGATGAAGGACATGGCCATCGTCTGCAATATCGGCCACTTCGACAACGAGATCCAGGTCCAGGCGCTGCGCAACTTCAAGTGGACCAACGTCAAGCCGCAGGTCGATCTGATCGAACTGCCCTCGGGCAAGCGCATCGTGCTGCTCTCCGAAGGTCGGCTGGTGAACCTGGGCAACGCCACCGGCCACCCGAGCTTTGTGATGAGCGCCTCGTTCTCCAACCAGACGCTGGCCCAGATCGAGCTCTGGACCAACGGCAAGAAGCTCGAGCACAAGGTGCACGTGCTGCCCAAGCACCTCGACGAGAAGGTCGCTGCGCTCCATCTGGCCAAGCTCGGAGCCACGCTCACCAAGCTCTCCAAGGACCAGGCCGACTATATCGGCGTCTCCACCAACGGGCCGTTCAAGCCGGCGCAATATCGGTATTAGGATCGGCACGCCGGGGTCGCTCTACACCGGCCCGCTATCCCCGGGTCAAGAGCCCGGGGATAGCGGGCCGGTGGAAGAAGAACACAAATCGCCCACTCCGGCGCAAGGTCGCAAGTGGCCGAGCTCCTGCTTGTTGCGCCAACGCCGGAGCCGGAGCCGCGCCGCACACCGCCCGCGCGTTAACGAATTGTTCACTGTTCGGACTCGGTCAGGCACCAATCTCTGTGATTTGTGCCATGTGCTTAACCATTAAGACTCTTTTGCGGGATTCCGCAGATCGCTATGTTCTGGTGATTCGGTGGTTTGAGGGTCAAATCTTCCGATCCGTGCGAGCAGGCCATCGGCGCCGCACGGCTTGCGAGTGCAGGGTCCCAACCGGTCCGAAAGGACCACGGGTGGCGGCAGTTCAGCAGTGGGGCAGTCATGGCGCCGGAGCACATCCGGATACGTTGGGGATTCCGGGGATGCGGCGCAAGCGCGCTGACGCTTCTCGCCGTCAGTCCCGCGCTCGCCCAAAGTCTCAATGCCAATATGGTGATGGGCGCCGCTCCGCTCACTATCGCGCTGGGTGCCGGCGGCTTCGCCTTGCTCGCGATGGCGCTGTTGCGTCGCATGTTCAAGGACGGCAAGGCGGCCCGCATGCGGGCGAACGAGCAGATCGGCCGCATGCGGGCGCTGGTCGACGAGTATGAAGCGCTGTTGTCGGGGACGCCCGAAATCACCGTCCTTTGGACCGAAAACGCCGAAGGCCCGAAGCTCCTCGGCCAGAGTTCGGTCATCCTGGCGCCCGGCCGCCGGCCCGAGGCAATTCTCGACTTTCCTGGCTGGCTTCCGGACGCCGAGGCCGACAACCTGATCCACGCGCTGGAGCGGCTCAAAGTCGAGGGGCATGGCTTCGATCTGAGCCTCGCGGCGCGGGACGGTCGGTTGATCCGTGCTTCGGGCTGGGTGCTCGGCGGCGGCACCGCGCTGCGCTTGCGGCCGGCATATGCGCAGCCGGGCGCACCGTCGTTTAGCGAAACGCGCGAAGCCGCCGCGGAACTGGCGGGGGTTCGCGCGGTGCTCGCCGGTTTGCCTACGCCGGCCTACCTGCGGGACAGCGCCGGCCGCCTCGCCTACGCCAATGCGCACTACGTCGCGCTCGCCAGGAGCCTGGGCAAAGCCGGTTCCGATGGTTACCCCCCGGAACTGCTCGACGCCGCAATGCTGCAGCGCCATTTGGCGACGCGCGCGGAAGGCCGCCGGCCCCAGATCCTCTCGGTGACATTGGGAGAGGTGGGTGCCCGCGAAATTATCGAATTCCCGGTCGGCGACGGCAGCGCCGGCTTGTTGCGCCAGCGGACCGAGGCCGTGCCGGCCAGGGACACCGGCCTCAGCCACCTTTCCAGCATCATCGATGCCCTGGCCACGCCGATCGCGATTTTCAATGCCGGCCGCGAGCTGGTGCAGTTCAACCGTGCCTATTGCGAACTTTGGGGCCTCGATCCCGCCTGGCTCAAGCTCGGCATGGACGAGCGCTCGATCCTGGACAAGCTGCGCACCGAGGGCGTTCTTCCCAACGAGCCCGATTACCAGGCTTGGCGGGCCAGGCACCTGACCGCCTATCAGCTCACCGCCCCTCGCGAGAGCGAACCCTGGCACCTTCCCGACGGCCGCACCATCCAGGTGATTGCGGCCCCGGCCGGACCGAAGGGCGGCGTCATCTACGTTTTCGAGGACATCACGGCCCAGCTCAATCTGAAGAGCCAGCACAAGGCCCTGCTCGACGTGCAGCGCTCTACGCTCAACGCCCTGTCCGAGGGCGTTGCGGTGTTCGGCACCAATGGCAGGCTGACCCTCTCCAATCCCAAGCTGTCGGCGCTCTGGAAGCTGCCGATGAACGAGCTCGGGCAAAAACCCCATATCGACCAGATCGCCGAAGCTGCGGCGCGCGCCCTGCCCGAGGATGGCGCGACCATCTGGCGGGATCTGAAACGGGGTATCATCGACCTCAATCCCACCCGCTCCGACCAGAGCGGCAGGATCGCGCGCGCCGACGGCAAGCTCATCGACTACGCCGTCGTGCGCTTGCCCGACGGGCAGACGATGATGACATTCCTCGATGTGACCGAAAGCGCCAACTACCAACGGGTGCTCAAGGAGCGCAATGACGCGCTGGTCACCGCCGACCGGCTGAAGGACGCCTTCGTACAGAACGTTTCCTACGAGTTGCGCTCACCGCTCACCAACATCATCGGTTTTGCCGACCTCCTCGCCTCGGACGCCGTGGGCGCGCTCAACGAGCGCCAGCGCGCCTATACCGACTACATCCGCGCCTCGAGTGTCACCCTCGGGGTCCTGATCGACAACATCCTCGATCTCGCCACCGTCGACGCGGGCATCGCCGAGTTGCGCCCCGAGCTGCAGGATGTCCATGCGCTGGTCGAAAAGGCCCGCGCCGGGCTCGCCGCCACGTTCCCGGAGATCAACGGCGAAAAAACGATCAATCTCGTGGTCGACATCGAACCGTATCTGCCGCCTTTCGTCGCCGATGGCACCCGCATCGTGCAGGTGCTTTATAACCTGCTATCCAGCGCCGCGCGCTTCTCCGTGCCGGGCGGCGAAATCCGCCTCTCGGTCTCCTCGCGCGGCGAGCGCATGCTCTTTGTCGTCGAGGACGAGGGGGCCGCGATGAGCGAGGAGATGCGCGCGGCAATCCTCGAACGCGCCGATAGTTCGGCCATCTCGGGGCGCCAGCGCGGCGCCGGCCTCGGCCTCGCCATTGTCCGCGCCTTCGTCAATTTGCATGGCGGCACCATCACCGTGGAACGGCGCGAGCCGCAGGGCAGCCGCGTCATCGTGAACCTGCCGGTGGATGCCGCGATGGCGGGAGCCGCCGAGTGATTCGGGCTTTCAACGCCAGCCTGCGGCTAGTAAGCCCCTCGGCCTGAGCTTGTCGCAGGCCGAGGGACGATGACCACAGTCTCCATTTTCCTGCCCGATGACGCCGCCACCGCCGCGCTGGGCCGCCGGCTGGCCGCCGCGCTGCGGCCCGGCGACCTGGTGCTGCTTTCGGGCGATTTGGGCGCCGGCAAGACGGCGCTCGCCCGTTCGGTGATCCGGACGCTGGCCGGGGACCAGGACCTCGACGTCCCCTCCCCGAGCTTTGCGCTGGTGCAGCCCTACGAAACCGGAGGAAACTCGGTCCTGCACGCCGATCTCTACCGGCTCGCCTCCGAGCGCGAAATCGACGAGCTCGGCCTCTTCGACCGGTCCGATGCCGTCGTCCTGGTCGAATGGCCCGAACGGGCGCCTGGTCTGCGCGGCAAAGCGGACCTGGTCGTTGAAATCGTCATCCCGAAGGGCGGCGAGGGCCGATCGGTGACGATCGAGGCGCGCGACGGAAGGGCGGTTTAGCCGCTGCTGGACATGCCGGCGCCGGCCCTGTCAAATTCACCCATGGCCAAGGTCCGATTCCCTGACCTCAAGAAGCGGATTCTCCGTTCATGAGCGTTCAGAAACTGTTCACCATTGCGGCGGACGCCCCGTTTCTCGAGACGCTGGCCGACCGCGTCCTGGACGGCACGCTGCTCGGCGGCTGGCCGCGGGAGGGGGTTTTCTGGCTCACCGACGTCACCATCGTCCTGCCGACCCGCCGCGCGCGGCTGGCGCTGGCACAGGCTTTTCTCGATAGAAATCAGATGCTTCTGCCCGATATCCGGACCTTCGGCGGCGAGCCGGCGGATGAAGAGCCATTCCTCTCCCCGCATGAGGCGCCGCCGCTGCCGCCGCCGGTCTCGCAGCTCGAGCGCCGCCTGGCGCTGGCCCGGCTGATCGACGCATGGGCCAGGACGCCCGGAGGGCGGGAAGTGCTGGCCACGCCCCCCAATGCCGCGGAAATCTTCGGCTTGGCCGACTCGCTGGGCGAGATCGTCGACGACCTCACCATCGAAGGCGGCGATCTGGGCCGGCTGACCAAGGACGTCTCGCAGCCGGAATTGGCCGCCAATTGGCAGAAGACCCTGCAGTTTCTCCAGATCGCGCTCGACTACTGGCCAAGGGAACTGGCCGGCGGCGGCAAGGGCGACGCTGCCGCGCTGCGCAACGAACGACTGCGGCGGCAGGCAGAGGCGGCGCCGCTGATCTTTACCGACCGGCCGGTGATCGCCGCCGGCTCGACCGGATCCGTCCCCGCCACGGCCGAGCTGCTGGCCGCTCTGGCAAAGCTTCCGCGAGGCGTCATTGTGCTGCCGGGCCTGGATAATACGCTATCGCCGGCGGCCCATGAGGGGCTGCTCAATGAAAGCCTCACGCCCCATGGCCACCCGCAATACGGATTGGCAAAACTCCTGCGCCGGCTCGGCTCGACGCCTACGGCCGTAACCGAGCTCGCCCCCGGACCGCGGGCGGCGCGGACCCTTGTGCTGCGCGAAGCCCTGGCGCTCGCCGAGGCGACCGCAGGCTGGGTCGAGGCGCGGCGGAGACTGGGGTCCCTCGTTCCAGCGGCTGCCGAAGGTCTCGCCGTCATTGCGGCGCATACCGCCGACGACGAGGCACGCGCCATCGCGCTGGCGGCCCGCGACGCGCTCTGGCGGAAGCGCACGGTCGGCATCGTCTCGCCCGACCAGAACCTCACGCGCCGCATCACGGTGGAACTGCAGCGCTTCGGCGTCGAAGTCGACGATCCGGCCGGCACGCCCCTGTTCCATTCACCCGCCGGACGGCTGGCCCGGCTGATCCTGGCGCTGGCGGCGAACGATTTCGCTCCCATCGATCTCATGGCCCTGCTGCGCAACCGCGCGACGAAACTGGGCTTGCCGCGCACCGATCTTGCGCGCCTGGCGGACAGGATCGAGCTCTGCCTCTTGCGCGGTCAGAGGCTGCGGCCGGGCGTTGCGGGGCTGCGCACGGCGCTCGATCGGCACGCCGAAGTGACCGGGCGGCGTAGTTCGCGGCTCACGCCGCACGAGCGCGATGCGGTCGCCAATCTGTTCTCCCAGATCGAGGCGGCCCTAGCGCCGCTGACGCTCCTGCTCAAGGCCGGCTCGCTGACGCCGGCGGCTTTCGCCAAGTCGCTCCACGACGCCTTCGCGGATGTGACGGCGGCGCGGGACGGCGAGCAGACCGAGCCGTTGCCCGGCGCTCGCGAGCTGACCGCCTGGGCGGCCGAGGTCGCGGCCCGCCCGGAAAACGGACCGGCGTTCCCGCCGATTGGTCTTGATAACGTACTATTCGCACTGATGAACGGCTTCGACGTCCGCAGCGTGGAACGGCGGCGCGACGATATCTCCATCTGGGGACAACTCGAAGCGCGGCTGCAACATCGGGATCTCATGATTGTTGCCGGCCTCAACGAGGATGTCTGGCCCCGGCCCGCCGATCCCGGTCCCTGGCTCAGCCGCGGCATGCGCCTTGCCGCCGGGCTTGAGCCGCCCGAGCGCAGACAGGGACAGGCATCCCATGACTTCGCGATGGCGCTGGGCAACGGCGAGGCGATCATCGCCCATGCCGAGCGGCTTGGCACCTCGCCGGCCTTGCCCTCGCGCTTCGTGCAGCGACTCGATGCCTTTCTCGGGGAGGAGACCGCACGGATGCTACGGCGGCGCGGCGCGCACTGGCTGGATCAGGCGCGATTGTTGGATGCCGTGCCGGATGCACCGCAGGGGGCGACACGACCGATGCCGCGGCCGGCTGCCCAGCTGCGCCCCAGGCAGCTCTCGGTCACCGAGGTCGAAACGCTCTTCCGTTCGCCCTACGATCTCTACGCCAAACATGTGCTGCGGCTGAGGAAGCTCGCGCCGTTGGGCGAAGAGCCCGATGCACGAGACCGCGGCTCGATGGTCCATGCCGTCTTTGCCCGCTTTGTCGAACTGAGGCTGGATGCCGACGCCCCAGGCGCGCAACAGCGACTGGAGGCCTTGGCGGCCGAGGCGTTCGAGGGCCTCGACGCCATAGGCGAGCGCCGCGACATCTGGCTCAAGCGCTTTTCGCTCGCCGCCAAGCAGTTCCTCGAGTTCGAGCGCGGCCGCAACGCCCTCGTCCGTTCACGCCATGCAGAAATTGCCGGCCGCTGGGCCCTTCCGGAGCTTGGGGGATTCGTGCTCACCGGCCGCGCCGACCGCATCGATCAACTGGCCGACGGCACACTCGAAATCCTCGATTTTAAGACCGGCGCGATCCCAACCCCTGGCCAGATGCGCAGTTTCGAGGCGCCGCAGCTCCTGCTCGAGGCGGCAATGGCGCGCGCCGGGGCGTTCGACAGGCTCGGTCCCAAAGATGTGTCCGGGCTCAGTTACGTGAAGATCGGACTTGGGCCGGAGGCGTTCACGGTGATGCCATTCAAGCCGCGCGATGACGATCTCGCCGCCGCGGCCGACGAGGTGTCGCGCCGCTTGCAGGGGCACGTGGACGCGTTGCTGCTTCGCGACGCTCTGCCGCTGGCTGCGCGCATCCGACCGGCACCGGGACAGCGCTACCGCGGCGACTATGATCATCTGGCCCGCACCGACGAATGGACCCTGCTCGCCGGGGACGACAGCGAATGAGCCGCAAGCTCATCGATCCCCTGCCCCATTCCGTCGTCGCGCGGCAGCGACGCGCCGCAGACCCAGAAAGTTCGGTCTGGGTCGAGGCCAATGCAGGATCAGGAAAGACCTATGTCCTCACGCGCAGGGTGCTGCGCCTGTTGCTCGCCGGCGTGCGACCGGAGGAAATCCTCTGCCTGACCTACACCAAGGCGGCGGCGGCCGAAATGCGCAAGCGCGTCTCCGAGGTGCTCGCCGAATGGACCGTCCTCGCCGACGACGTGTTGCAGGCGGCACTGAGCGAGACAACAGGTGGGGTCGCTGACCGTCCGCAGCTGCACCGGGCTCGCACCCTCTTCGCCCATGCTCTCGAGACCCCCGGCGGGCTCAAGATCGTCACCATCCATGCCTTCTGCGAGGCAGTCTTACACCGCTTCCCGGTCGAAGCCGGCGTGCCCTTCGATTTCTCGGTGATCGAGGATCACGAGCGCGAGGCGATGGTCCTCAGTGCCCGCGAGACGGTGCTTGCCGGCGGACTGACCGGCGCGGCGGAAACGGCGGCCGTCGAAACCCTGTTCGAGATGCTGAGCGACAGCCAGATCGCCGACGCCATCGGCACCGCGCTGGCAGACAGCCGAAAACTCCGCTCCGTGCTGGCCGACCGCGACGGCGCCAAACGGCGGCTGCGAGAGCTGGCCGGCGCAAGACCGGGCGAGAGCCGCGCCGAGATTCTTGCGTCCGCTGTCGAGGACTCGCTTTTCCCGCAGCAGCGATGGGCGGAGCTCTTTGCCCACCTGCCGCCGGACCCGGACAAGACGCAGAGGCTGAGCTTCTGCGAGCGGCTCTACCGGTTGCGCGAAAAGCGGCCGAACGGGCTTGCGTTGTTCGAAGCCTATCTCAAAGAGAGCCGCGAGCCTTACAAGGATCGCTGCATCGCAAGGATCACCGATCAGAGCCTCGCCGGTGCGATCGGAGCCGAGCACGACCGGCTGGCGTCGCTCTACCCGCTGTACCACCGCGCTGCGCTGGTCGAGCGCTCCGAAGCGCTGCTCGATGTGCTCGGTGCCATCGCCACCCGCTACGAAGCAGAAAAACGGGCCCGTTCGCTGCTCGATTTTGATGACCTCGTGGAGAGGCTGGCGAGGCTTCTCAACGACGGTGAGCAGGGACCGTGGGTGCGCTACAAGCTCGATGCAGGCATCACCCATATCCTCGTCGATGAGAGTCAGGATACCAACCGCGAGCAGTGGGAGGTGGTCAAGGCTCTGGCAGGGGAATTCTTCGGCGGCGAGGGCGCGGTCCGGAAGCCGCGGACGCTGTTCGCGGTTGGGGACAACAAGCAGTCGATCTATTCGTTCCAGGGGGCCGATCCGCGACTGTTCGGAGCGTCCGGAAGGGAGTTCGAGGTCAAGGCGGGACAGGCGAAGCTCAAATTCGTGCGCGAGCCGCTGCAGACCAGCTTTCGCACGCTGCCCGGCATTCTGGAGGCCGTGGACAAGGTCTTCGCCGATGACGTGCTGCGCGCTGCGGTCATGGCACCGCCCAACAGCCCGGTGCATCACGACACCGCCCGTGACGAGCCGGGCGGGCGAGTGACCCTGTGGCCGCCGGTCCAGGACAGGGGGGACGAGGCCGATCCCGACAATTGGCCCACCGATGTTCCGCTCGAGGTGAGGAGCGCCCCGCGACAAGTGGCCGAGCGCATCGCCAGGGAGATCGCCACCTGGGTGGCATCCGGTCGTTCCCTGGGGCCGCGCCGGCGGGCCGTACGGCCGGAGGATGTCCTGATCCTGGTGCAGTCGCGTAGTTCGCTGTTCCGTGAGATCATCCGGGCGCTGATCCGCGAGAGGCTGCCGACGCCCGGCGCCGACCGCCTTGCCGTCACCGGCCATATCGGCGTCCTCGACCTGTTGGCGCTGGGCGACGTGCTGCTCAATCCGGCCGACGATCTGCAACTGGCAGCGCTGCTGCGCTCGCCACTGTTGGAGGTGTCCGAGGATGATCTGTTCGCCACCGCCCAGCCGCGGCCGGAGGACGCCCGCCTGTGGGAGGCGATGGCGGCGTCGAGCCTGCCCGCAATCGGTCAGGCCCACGAGCGCCTGCAGCGCTGGCGCGGGCGGCTGGATTTCGAGCGGCCGTTCGAGTTCTTCGCCCAGATTCTTTACGCCGAGGGCGGCCTCAAGCGCTTCCATGCGCGGCTCGGCAACGAAGTCGACGATGTCTTCGCCGAGTTCCTCGATCTGGCGCTGGCCCATGAACAGACCTCGCAGCCCTCGCTGCAGGGGTTTCTCGCCGCCATGCGGGCCCGCGACGTCACCATCAAGCGCGAGCTGGCAGAGACGGGCGGCGGGGTGCGGGTGATGACGGTGCACGGCGCCAAGGGTCTCGAGGCCCCTATCATCATTCTCGCCGATGCGGCGAGCAAGCAGGACAGCAAGCTGGGCAAGCCCGTCTATGTCGTCGCGGACGCGCCCGGTCCGCTGCTGATTCATGCCTCGTCCAGATCCGACCATATCGACCCCGAGACGCTCGACATCCGCCGTGCCGACGAACGGAACCAGAAGGACGAATACTGGCGCAAGCTCTATGTTGGCATGACCCGGGCCGAGGATGAGCTCTATGTCACCGGTACGCTCACCAGGAACGGCACGCTCAAGGACACGTGGTATGAGGCGATCGAACGGGCTCTGCGCGCAGAGAGTGAGCTCGTCACCATCGAGGGCGAGGAGCGGGCGCTGATCTATCCGCGCGTGCGCCCGGAGCCCGAGCCGGTTATTGCCGGCCCTGACGCACCGGCCCCCGCCACCCGCACGGGGCTGGAGCTGCCCGATCTCCCTCACCCGGTCCATATCCCCCTCGTGCGCCCGTCATCGGCCTTCGTCCCTGCCGATGCCGCGCGCGCGCTGGAAACTTCGGCCGAGGCGGTGATCGATGCGGAACTGGCCCGCAGGAAGGGCATGGCGCTGCACGCGCTGCTGCAGCATCTGAGCAAATTGCCTCAGGCCGACCGGCAGCAGGTCGCCGGCAAGGCGCTGGACGCCTTGCTGCCGGAGTTCCCCAGCGAGCATGATGCGCTGACCCGGAGAGTTCTCTCCGTCCTCAACCGTCCCGACCTTGCTCACCTGTTCGGCCCCGACAGCCGCGCCGAGGTGCCGTTTCTCGCCAACGCAAGCCGCAGCGGCGTCCCCGTTCGGCTCGTCGGCCGCATCGACCGGCTGGTCGTTGCCCCCGGCCGTGTGCTTGTCGTCGATTTCAAATCCGACGCATCCGCAACGATGGATCCGGCCGCGGTACCACCAGCCTATCTTACGCAGCTCGGGCTCTATGCACTGGTTGCAACCCAGCTTTTCCCCCACCATGAGGTGGATGCGGCAATTCTCTGGACTGAATTGGAATCGCTGCTAAAATTGCCGCGTGAGGTTCTGGCAGAGGCCGCTGGGACTTTCACCATGCGGTGAACTTCGTTGAAGTGAGACTGGACTCTTCTTAACTTTTCGAGCAAACAGACCGCCGCTTTCAACCCAAAAGGCAACCTCAATGACAACTCAAGTTTCCGACGCCAATTTTGGCGAGGAAGTCCTGTCCTCTAAAGAACCTGTGCTCGTCGATTTCTGGGCCGAATGGTGCGGCCCCTGCCGAGCGATTGCACCGGTCCTCGAAGAGCTTTCGAGCGAACTGGCCGGCAAGGTCAAGATCGTCAAGCAGAACGTCGACGAGAACCCGTCGACCACCGTGAAATACGGCGTCCGCTCGATCCCGACCATGATTCTGTTCAAGGGCGGCGAAGCCGCCGACATGAAGATCGGCGCCGGGACGCCAAAGGCCGGGCTTTCCAAATGGCTCGAGAGCCACGCCGCTTGATCTAGCGCGAGCCTCGCGACCGATAAGCGCCGTCAGCACGAGTTGGCGGCGTTTATGATTCCGCAGTAGTGCCGATCCGCGCAGTCTGCCGCTTTCCCGGACGCCGCCACTCCGTGCATATTCATCGGCAATTGACGATGGACCCATCCTCGAGGACCTGTCGCGCGAACTCGCGGGCAAGGTCAAGATCGTCAAGTGGCTGGATCGGTTCGCCTGATCGCCCCTCACCCGGGCGGGGTGCCGTTGATATCCAGGACATGCCCCGCAAGATGCAGCGCTCCGCAGATGACGATCCGCGCGTCCGGATAGTCCGCGGCGGCCTTGAGCGCGCCTTGGACTGAACGCTTGGGACGGGCGTTTAGCCCTTGGGCGAGTGCGAGATCGGCCAGCGTCTTGGCGGGCCAGGCTGCCCGATCGCCGGGGATGGGCACGGTGAACACGGCCTTGGGCAGATCGCCGAAATGGCTTAGAAACCCTTTTGCATCCTTGTTGGCAAATGTGCCCATGATCAAAATTAGTGGCTTGGGCCGCGCACAATGCATCTCCCGCAGTGCCTCGGCCAGCACCATGCCGCCCGCATCGTTGTGACCGCCGTCAAGCCAGAGCTCCTGACCTTTCGACAGAAACGCCGAGAGCTTACCCTTGAGAGGCATCAACCGAGCGGGCCAGTCGACGGTCCTTAGGCCCCTTGCGATATCGGCGTCGGTTACCGGCAACGCGAAGTGCCGAGCGGCTGCGATAGCGAGCGCAGCGTTTTCGATCTGATGCGGTCCGGCCAGTCTGGGCAGCGGTAAGTCCAAGAGCCCGTTGCCATCCTGTACGACCATTCGGCCATTCTGCACGTAACCATCAAAATCCTGCCGCGCCACGATTGGGGTCAGTCCAAGCTTTTTCGCCTCGTTCTCGATTGCAGCGAGCCCCTCCTCGCTCTGGATCCCTACGACGGCGCGCGAGCCGCGCTTCAAGATCCCGGCCTTTTCCTTGGCGATCACACCAACGCTATTGCCCAGATATTCAACGTGGTCGATCGAGACCGGCGTGATGATGGTGCCAAGGGGATGGGCAACGACATTGGTCGCATCGAACCGTCCGCCCAATCCCACCTCAAGCAGCAGATAGTCGGCGGCGACTTCTGAAAACAGCAGCAACGCTGCTGCTGTCGTGATCTCGAAATAGGTTATGGGCACGCCGGCGTTGGCCGCTTCACAAGTTTCCAGCGCCTGGTTGAGCTGCCGATTGGAAACCAGCTCTCCGTTCAGCCGGATACGCTCGTTGAACCTTACAAGCTGGGGAGAAGTATAGACGTGGACGCGCTGTCCCGCTGCTTCCAGAAACGCCCTCAGATAGGCGACGGTTGAGCCCTTGCCGTTGGTGCCGGCCACGTGGATCACCGGCGGCAGGCGGTCCTGCGGACGCCCAAGCCGCTCCAGCAGCCGCTCGATGCGCGTGAGTTCAAGATCGATCAGTTTGGGATGCAGCGAGAGCAGCCGCTTTAGAATGGCATCGGTGCGCGACATGGGCGAATCCAGTGGGGCGCCACTCTCTTAGGATATTCGCGCTGACCTCGCCATCGGCACGACGGTCCCTGCGCCGGAAGGGACAACAGGGTGCGCAGGATGAGGGATCGGCGACCGACCGAGAAGAGCCGCCGCTACTCCGCGTGGGCGGCTTCGGGCGGCGCGGCAACGAGGTCGTCGTCCCCTTGGGCGGTCGGGGCCTGCGCGACAACCCGTGCCGGCGCGTTCTCGGTCAGTTCCGCCGGAGCGTCCGCCTTGGTGAGGATGCCAACCAGCGAGCCGATGGTCGAGCGCAGATTGTGCCGGTGGACGACCATGTCGACCATGCCATGCTCGTAAAGATACTCGGAGCGCTGGAAGCCCTTGGGCAGCTTCTCGCGGATGGTCTGCTCGATGACGCGGGGACCGGCAAAGCAGATGAGCGCACCCGGCTCGGCAATGTGGACATCGCCCAGCATGGCGTAGGAAGCGGTGACGCCGCCGGTGGTCGGGTTGGTGAAAACGACAATGAACGGAAGACCTGCCTCGCGCAGCCGCAGCACGGCGACAGTGGTGCGCGGCATCTGCATGAGCGAGAGGGTTCCCTCCTGCATGCGCGCGCCGCCAGAAGCGACGAACAGCACGAACGGCGTCTTCTTCCGGGCGGCGGCATCGAGCCCGGCGATGACGGCCTGGCCAGCCGCCATGCCGAGCGAACCGCCAATGAAGTCGAAATCCTGGACGCCGACGGTCACGTCCTGGCCGTACAGCGTGCCGGTCGCGACCATCACCGCGTCCTCGCTGCCCGTCTTGGTACGGCTCTCGCGCAACCGGTCGATATATTTCTTGGAGTCGCGGAATTTGAGCGGGTCCTGCGGCACCGCGGGCAGCGCCAGGGTCTGGTATTTGCCCTCGTCGAAGAAGTTGGCAAGCCGGTCGGACGACTTGATCTTCATATGGTAGCCGGAATTGGGCACCACCCACTGATTGACCTCGAGGTCGCGGTAGAACACCATCTCACCCGACTCCGGATCCTTGACCCAGAGATTTTCAGGCGTGTCCTTCTTGGCAGCCGGATTGAGGAACGACCGGATTTTCGGACGGACGACGTTGTTGATCCAGTTCATCTGCCTTGACCTGTAGCTGGTCCCGTTGCGCGGCGCGCTTCTCTGGAGCACCCGCTCGGAGACCTATGTAGTAATTGTGGCGATTATTAACAGCTCCGCGCCGCGGCGCAAAGCATGGCCGCCCGCAAAGGCAAGCCTTTGGTTAAGCCCGGGCTCGCCTGACCCCGGCGGCGAGCGCGGCGACCAGCGCCGCTGCCGCCTCGATCGTCCTTGCCGTCGCCATACCATTGTCCAGGCTGTCGCCGATCGCGTTGCAGAGCGCCGTGCCCACCACCACGCCGTCGGCATCGCGGCCGATGATCGCCGCGTCCTCGGCGGTCTTGATGCCGAAGCCGACGGCGACAGGCAGCGCCGTGTGCCCCTTGATCCTCTTCACCGCCTCGCCGACCGCCGCATGGCTCTTGATCGCGGCGCCGGTGATGCCGGTCATCGAGACGTAGTAGACGAAGCCCGAGGTGTTCTCGAGCACCGCCGGCAGGCGCCGATCGTCGGTGGTCGGGGTGGTGAGGCGGATGAAATGGATTCCGGCTGCCAGCGCCGGGATGCAGAGCTCGTCGTCCTCTTCGGGCGGCAGGTCGACGATGATCAGCCCGTCCACGCCGGCTGCCTTCGCCGCGGCCAGGAACGTCTCCACCCCGAAGATGTAGATCGGGTTATAGTAGCCCATCAAGACGATCGGGGTGGTCCCGTCCTTACGGCGGAATTGCTCGACCATGGCCAGGGTCTTGCGCAGCGTCTGCCCCCCCTTGAGCGCCCGCTGGCCGGCCAACTGGATGCCGGGCCCGTCGGCCATCGGGTCCGAGAACGGCATGCCCAGCTCGATGATGTCGGCTCCCGCACCGGGAAGCGCATCGAGGATGGCCTGCCCGGTCGTGAGATCGGGGTCGCCCGCCATGATGAAGGTGACGAGCGCGGGACGATCCTGCGCGGCGCACGCCGCGAAGCGTGCGGAGATGCGGGAGGTCATCAGAACGTCATCCCAAGGTACTTGCCGACGCTCTCGACGTCCTTGTCACCACGGCCCGAGAGGCAGAGAACGATGGTCTGGTCCTTGCCCATTGTGGGGGCGAGCTTGATCACCTGCGCCAGGCCGTGGGCGCTTTCCAGGGCCGGGATGATGCCTTCGAGCCTGGTGCAAACCTGGAAGGCGTCCACGGCCTCGTTGTCGGTGATCGGCACATAGGTCACCCGTCCGGTGTCCTTGAGGAATGAGTGCTCGGGTCCGACGCCGGGATAGTCGAGCCCCGCCGAAATCGAATGGCCTTCGAGGATTTGGCCGTCGGCATCCTGCAGCAGGTAGGTGCGGTTGCCGTGCAGCACGCCCGGCCGGCCGCCGGTCATCGAGGCGGCGTGGCCGTTCTCGACGTCGATGCCGTGGCCGCCGGCCTCGGCCCCGTAGATTTTGACCTCGCGGTCGTCAAGAAAGGGGTGAAAGGTGCCGATGGCGTTCGAGCCGCCGCCGATACATGCCACCAGTGCGTCGGGCAACCGGCCTTCGGCCTCCAGCATCTGCGTGCGGATCTCGTTGCCGATGACCGACTGGAAGTTACGCACCATCTCCGGATAGGGATGCGGGCCGGCGGCGGTTCCGATCAGATAGTAGGTCGTGTCGACATTGGTCACCCAATCGCGCAGCGCCTCGTTCATGGCGTCCTTCAGGGTACCGGCGCCGGCGGTGACCGGCCGCACCTCGGCCCCCAGCATGTGCATGCGCAAGACATTGGGCCGCTGGCGCTCGACATCGGTCGCGCCCATGAAGACGGTGCAGGGGAGATCGAACCTGGCGCACACCGTGGCTGCCGCCACGCCGTGCTGGCCGGCACCGGTTTCCGCGATCACGCGGGTCTTGCCCATGCGCCTGGCGAGCAGGATCTGGCCGATGCAGTTGTTGATCTTGTGCGAGCCCGTGTGGTTGAGGTCCTCGCGCTTGAAATAGACCTTGGCGCCGCCCAGTTCCCGGCTCAGACGCTCGGCGAAATAGAGCGGCGAGGGACGGCCGGTATAGTGCTTGCCCAGATAGTCGAGCTCGGCCTGATAGTCCGGATCCGCCTGCGCGGCGCGATAGGCCCGCTCCAGTTCCAGGATCAGCGGCATCAGCGTCTCGGCGACGAAGCGGCCGCCGAACTGCCCGAAACGGCCCTGCTCGTCGGGGCCGGTGCGCAAACTATTGGCCCCGCTGCTGTCCACGTCCAACTCCTAGCTATGCGCGGCGCGCGCCTTGGCGATGAAGGACTTGATCAGGCCCGCATCCTTCTCGCCCGGCGCCGTCTCGACGCCCGAGGAGACATCGACGCCGATGGGCCGGACGGCCCTGATCGCCTCGCCGACAGTCTCCGGCGTGAGGCCCCCCGAAAGCATGAATGGCAGGCTCGGGTCAAGCGCGTTGAGGAGGGTCCAGTCGAAGGCGATGCCGAGTCCGCCGGGCCTCTCGGCGCCCTTGGGCGCCTTGGCGTCGAGCAGCACCCTGTCGGCGACATCGGCGAAGCCGGCGACTGTCGCGACATCCTCGCTTGTTGCTATGCCGATCGCCTTGAGGATGGCTATGCCCGCTTCCTCGCGGATGGTTTCAACGCGGTGCGGCGTCTCCGGGCCGTGCAGTTGAATCCAGTCGGGCGAAAGCGCAGCCACTTCCACGACGCGGGAATTGTCCGGGTTGACCAGGAGGACACAGGTTTCCACCCGGCCGCGCGCCTCCGAAATGAGCAGTTGCAGGCCTTCGAGGTCGACATGCCGCGGGCTGCGCTGGAAATGCACAAAGCCGACCATATCGGCGCCGGCCTCGATGGCGGCCTCAAGGATCGGGAGCGTCTTGATGCCGCAAATCTTCACGATGAGGGGGTCGGACATGTGCCTTTACTGGTTTGCGAGATCGTCCACGTCGAGCAGGGCCTGGTTGGCCGGCGCCCGGCGCGCCGCATCGAGTTCGCGATGAAGACGCTCGGTCTCGCGCTTGAAGTGCCGTTCATCCCGCCGGCGCGGACTTTGCGCGAACCAGGTGGCGACGCCACCCAGAACGACGCCGATCAACAGCATGATAAAGATCACGAGAAACATCGGGACGCCGAAGGCTTGGCCGGGCGCCTCCTGCTCGATGGCGAAGGGGTTGAAATTGACCGCCACCGAATGCCGGTTCGCCAAAGCAAAAATGATCAGCACCACGCACAGCGGCACCAGCACGAACCAGCCCACGATGCGCTTGACCATAGATGCTTGCCTTTGGACCCCTGCGGCCGCTTGCGTCAGCGATTGATCCGTTCGCGGATTTCCTTGCCGGCCTTGAATTGGGGAACGTATTTTTCACCCACTTCCACCTGCTCGCCAGTGCGCGGATTGCGCCCGATGCGGGCCGGCCGGTTCTTCACCGAAAAGGCGCCGAAACCACGCAATTCGACACGGTCGCCGCGCGCCATGGCGTCGCCCACCTCATCCAGAATCGCGTTGACGATATTCTCGATGTCACGCTGGAATAGATGCGGATTTTCGTCGGCGAGTTTTTGCACGAGCTCGGATTTTATCATACCGCCCCCCGGCGTTCCTCCACAGACAGTCGTGGGTGCATCAGATCGATGGGCCAACCTGCCAAAGGGAAACCAGCCCGTCAAGCGCGAACCTCCCGTTGGCGTCCAAGCCCAAAGCGGCGCGCGCCGCGCCGCCCATCCAACGCGGCAAATCCAGCCAGTCGCTCTCGGGCAACGGGTAGTAGGTCAGTACCGGCAAATCGGCCGCGATCTGCCTTTCCGTTTCGAGCCAGTCTATGGCCTCGGCTTCGCCGCCGATGGCGTCGATCAGCCTGTGTTCGACGCCCTGCCGGCCGGTGACAATACGCCCGTCGGCCAGGGCCAGCGTTTCGGGGCGGCCGATGCCGCGGCGTTCGGAGACGATGTCGATGAACCAGTCGTATGAATCCCCGACCAGCCGTTGCAGCGATGCACGGACCTCCGGCGAGATCGGCCCGTCATAATCAGGCTCGGCCTTGAGCGGCCCCGTCGCCACCTTGTCCAGATCGATGCCGATCGTATCGAGCAGCTTTCCCGCATTGATGTGCTGATAGAGCACGCCGATGGAACCGACGATGGAAAGGCGGCGGGCATAGATCCGGTCTGCTGCAAGTGCGGCCATGTAGGCGGCCGAGGCGCCCAATTCGCGGATTACCGCCACCACCGGCTTCCTGGCCCGCAGGGCGCCTAGCGCCTCGTAGAGCTCCTCGCCTCCCGCCGTGGTGCCGCCCGGCGAATTGATGGCGACGATCACGGCCTGGACCAGCGGGTCGTCGGCCAACTTGTTCAGCGTCTCGGTCCGCATGGGATCGGTCGCGATGGTGCCGTCGATATTGATCCGGGCGATACGATTTCCCACCGCGCCGCTTTCCATGGCCAAACGGCCGGCGATCGCCAGCACGGCGATGCCTAGCGCGATGAAGAACAGCGCCCGCCACAGCCGCCGCGAACGGCGCAGCTGGCTGGCGGCTGGAATCAGATGCGCCGGATCGTGGGAAGATTCGATGGTCATGAAGGCCTCGAGCCGCATGCGGGAGTGAGCGGGGCTTAGCCCCGCCGCGCGGCAATTGCAAGACCGGCCGGTACTGCCGGTCGGGAGCTTCTCAAACGGTCAGGGTCTTCACCATCAGCCGCGCGGCCGGCTCGTAGCTCTTGAGCTTTTCGGCGAGGCCGGGCGCGTCGGCCGCCGCAAACCCGTGCTTTTCCCAGAAGCCGCGCGAGCCGTTGACGGCGACAAGGCTCATGTCCGGAAAACCCTTGGCAGCGGCATGCTTGACGAGCGCCGAGACGATATGGCTCGCCGCGCCCACCCGTCGCGCCACCGGCAGCAGCGCCAGATCATGCAGGTAGTAGGTGTCCGGAACGGCCGGGATCTGGCCCAGCATGACGTTGAGCGCCGGGAGCAAGCCGGAGCGCCAGGGGTGGCTCAGCACATAACCGGCCGGCTTCTCGCCGATTTCCAGGATGTAGCAGCCATTGCGATAGAGGCGCTGCCGTTCGGCCAGCACTTCGGGTGCCTCGAAAAACCCCGGATGCACCTGATCGGCGATGGCCTGCACCGCCGGTAAATCGTAGCCGGTCATTGCCCGCCAGGCGACGTCTTGATGAATCATGGCTCGTCCCCAAGAAAAAGGCCCGCGCCGGCGGCGCGAGCCCAATGCAATCCGGCCCCGCTACCGGGGAGCCGGCGACTACTTCTTCTCGCGGTCCTTGAGCGCCGCGCCCAGGATGTCGCCGAGCGAAGCGCCCGAATCGGACGATCCGAACTGGGCCACCGCCTCCTTTTCCTCGGCGATTTCCAGCGCCTTGATCGAAAGCGAGACGCGCTGGGTCTTCCGGTCGTACTGGATCACGCGCGCATCGACCTTGTCGCCCTTGGCGAAACGCTCGGGGCGCTGGTCGTTGCGGTCGCGGGAAAGGTCGGCACGGCGGATGAACGCCGTCATCTCGCTGTCTGCGATCCGCACTTCAATGCCGCCGTCATTGACGTCGGTCACCGTGCCGGTCACCACCGAACCCTTCTTGATGCCTTCACCGCCGGTGTCGGAAACCTCGCCGGTGGAGAGCTGCTTGATGCCGAGCGAGATGCGCTCCTTCTCGACATCGACGTCGAGTACCTTGGCCTTGACGATATCGCCGCGATTGTAGTCGTCGAGCGCCAACTCGCCGGCCTTCTGCCAGTCGAGATCGGAAAGGTGCACCATGCCGTCCACATCGCCGTCGAGGCCGATGAACAGGCCGAACTCGGTCTTGTTCTTGACTTCGCCCTCGATGGTCGAACCCACCGGATACTTCTCGGCGAAGCTCTCCCACGGGTTCTGCAGGGTCTGCTTGAGACCGAGCGAGATGCGGCGCTTGTCGGGATCGACCTCGAGCACCATCACTTCGACTTCCTGGCTGGTCGAGACGATCTTGCCCGGATGGACGTTCTTCTTGGTCCAGGACATTTCCGAGACGTGCACCAGACCTTCAACGCCGGC
>JAUXUM010000226.1 GCA_030680995.1 Devosia sp. | reverse complement strand
GCCTCGCGCGCCTCGTCGACCGCGTATTGGATCACCGGGCGATCCACGACGGTCAGCATTTCCTTGGGCATGGCCTTGGTGGCGGGCAGGAATCGGGTGCCGAGACCGGCGACGGGAAACACGGCAGTCCGCACGCGATTGGGCAAGGGGCTCCTCCAGTCTTCCTGTAATTCTATCTCAATACCTCAACCCTAGCATCCGCCGCATTAATTTCTGGTTGGAGGTTGGCATGTCGGTACTGGTGACGGGGGGCGCGGGCTACATCGGCAGCCACATGGTGCTGCGCCTTTGCGACGCCGGTGAGGCGGTGGTTGTGCTCGACAATCTGGTTACCGGCTTCGATTGGGCGATCGATCCACGAGCGCAATTCGTCGAAGGCAATGCCGGGGACATGGCGCTGGTGGGCGAGTTGGTCGGCAAGCACGGCATTTCCGAAATCATCCATTTCGCCGGCTCGATCGTGGTGCCGGAATCGGTCGCCGATCCGCTCAAATACTACGGCAACAACACGGCGGCCTCGCGCAACCTGATCGAGGCCGCGGTCAAGGGCGGGGTCAAGCACATGGTGTTCTCCTCGACCGCGGCGGTCTACGGGATGACCGGGCTCGAGCCGGTGGCCGAGGAAACCCCGCTCAACCCGATGTCACCCTATGGCCGCTCCAAGCTGATGACCGAAATGATGCTGGCCGACGTCGCGGCGGCGCATCCGCTGACCTATGGCGCGCTGCGCTATTTCAACGTCGCCGGGGCCGACCCCAGGAAACGGAGCGGCCAATCGACGCCGCTCGCCACCCACCTCATCAAGGTGACCGCGCAGGCAGCATTGGGGCAACGCAGCCACGTCGAGATCTTCGGCGCCGATTTTCCCACTCCGGACGGCACCGGGGTGCGCGACTACATCCATGTCAGCGACCTCGTCGAAGCGCATGCGCTGCTGCTCGGCTATCTGCGGGACGGCGGCACGAGCGTCACCATGAACTGCGGCTATGGGCGGGGCTATTCGGTGCGGCAGGTGATCGACATGGTGCGCAAGGTGTCGGGCGTCCACTTCGCGGTGCGCGAGGCGCCGCGGCGGGCCGGCGACCCGGCCTCGGTCGTCGCCAGGGCCGACAAGGTGCGCGAGGTGCTGGGCTGGGTCCCGGCCCACGCCGACCTCGAGGAGATCGTCACCGCCGCCTATGAATGGGAACGTTATTTGGTCACACGGAATCGGTAGTCTGCCGGCTTGGTACGCGCCGCCCCCACCCCTGTTCCCTCCCCGCAAGGGGGAGGGAGACGATTGAGCCGCAAATGCAGCAGGTGAGGTTGATGAGATTGTTTGGGAGGGTCTCCCTCCCCCTTGCGGGGAGGGGACAGGGGTGGGGGGCGGCGAACGCTGCAATCTCGGCCATTTTGCTGACGCTCGTCCTCCTTGCCTCTTCCGCCTTTGCCCAGCCCATCGAGTCCTTCTCGTCCTTCCTGCGCAATTTCGAGGCCAAGGCCGTCGCGGCCGGGGTTTCCCGCGAAGTCTACCGCCGGGCGACCGAGGGTCTCACCCCGGATCCGAGCGTTCCCGGCCTCGTCACCAGCCAGCCCGAGTTCACCACCCCGATCTGGGATTACATCGACACGCGCGTCTCGGCCGGTCGCATCGCGCGCGGCAAGACAGCCATTGCCGCCAACCAGGCGCTGTTCGAGGCGGCCGGTCGGCGCACCGGCGTCGATCCTTACATCCTGGGGGCGATCTGGGGCCTGGAGACCGACTACGGGGCCGTGCTGGGGAACAGCAAGCTGATCCGCCCGGTCATCCGCTCGCTGGCGACGCTGGTGCATCAGCGGCGCGGCCGGCTCGAGGAGGACGAGGCCGATTTCATCGCCGCGCTCAAGCTCGTGCAGGCCGGGCCGCTCGACGCGCAAAGCCTCGCCGGCTCGTGGGCGGGGGCGATCGGGCATCTGCAGGTCAACCCCTCCAATGTCGTCGCCCACGGCACCGACGGGGATGGCGACGGCCGCGTCGACCTGCACAATTCGCTGGCCGACGCGCTGGCGACCGGCGCCGCGTTTCTCAGGCATCTCGGCTATCAGCCCGGCATCGACTGGGGCTTCGAGGTCGAATTGCCGGAAGGCTTCGACTATATGCTGGCGACACGCGAACAGCTGCGGCCCATCGCGTTCTTCGCCGGGCGCGGCGTGCGCCGGGTCAAGGGACGCGATTTTGCCGATTCCGGCCAGCCGGTCTTCCTCTACGTGCCGGCCGGCAAGAACGGTCCGAAATTCCTGATGACGCGGAACTACCTGGTGCTCAAGGGTTACAATTTCTCCGACAGCTACGCGCTTTCGGTGGCGCACATGACCGACCGGCTCAAGGGCTCGGGCGGGTTCGCCGCGGACTGGCCGCGCGGCACGAAGCTCCCCAGCCTCGCGCAACGCAAGGCGATCCAGCAGGCACTCCGCGCGCTCGGCCTCTATGACGGGGCGGTCGACGGCCGCATCGGACCGGTGAGCCAGCTGGCCTATGCGCGGTTCCAGGCGGCGCGCGGCGAGGTCGCCGACGGCTTCATCACCGCGCGGAGCCACGAGGCGCTGATGGCGGCGACGCGATAGGTCAAACTTTCGCCGGCAGCCTTACTTTCGCACCGGCGATCGCGCTATGAGCAAGGCATGAAGAAGACTTGGCAGCTCTGGATCATCGGCTTCATCGTCGCCGCCCTGCTGGCGACCGACATATTGCCGATGTTCGCACAGGCGGAAGAAGCCGCGGTTACGGCGGTGCCGGCCATCGCCTCGACCGAGCGCGCCGCGCCGATCCTCGTTGCCCAGGAGCAGCAACGGCCGCGCAAGCGCAAGACGCTGATGGATCTGCTGTTCGGGAACGAGGAGGAGCAGCGGCGGGAAGAGGCTCCTGTCGTCGAAGCGCCGGCCGTGGTCAAACCCAAGGCGGCGAGCCTGCCGCCGGCCAGGCCGGCGGTGGAAAAGGCGGTTGGCGCCACGCGGCTGGCGGTGTTCGGCGATTCCATGGCTGTCGATCTCGCCAAGGCGCTCGCCCGCCTCTATGCCGAAGACCCCAACCTCGTCATCATCCCGCAGGGCGTCGGCTCGTCGGGCTTCGTTCGGCCCGATTTCTTCGACTGGAACAAGACCATCGGCGAAGCGATCGCCGCCAACAGCTTCGATATCGCGGTGGTCATCATCGGCATCAACGACCGGCAGACCATGAAGATCGACGGGACGAGCTACAAGGCGCTCGCCCCCGAATGGAGCGCCGAATACAGCGCCCGGGTCAGCAGCTTCGTCACCCAGCTGCGCAACGCCAACAAGCCGACGATCTGGATCGGGCTGCCGCCGATGGAGGCGCCGTCCTACGCCAAGGCGATCAACCAGATCAATGAGATGCAGAAGCTGGCCGCGTTCTCGGGCGCCGCCGAATTTCTCGACATCTACGAGCGCTTCGCGACCGAGGAGGGCAAGTACTCGTCGCACGGGCCCGATCTCAACGGTAATCGGGTGCGCATGCGCAAGGACGACGGCATCCATTTCTCCGCCGCCGGCGCCGACAAGCTTGCCTTCTATTTGAGCCAGACGCTGAAACTCTATTATCGCGGCGGCGGGACCGTGGGGATCGAGGTGGCCGATCCGCTGCTGGGGACCGACGCGCAATTGATGGTCCGCCCGCCCTATCAGGGCCTGGGGCAGATCCGGCTGCTGGAGGTGGCGGGCGCGGTGATCTCGCTCACCCATGCGCGGCGCCGGGCGGCCGATCTGGTCACCGCGGGCGCCGTCGAATTGGCGCCGGTGGCGTTCGATACGAACCTCCTGATCCAGGCGCCAGTGGGGCGCGTGGATGCGTTCGGCGTGGGGAAACTTCCAGAGGCGGAGCAGGTGAATAGCGGCGGGCGGTAAGTCGATCACAGCGATCGCAGTCGTCTCCCTCCCCCTTGCGGGGAGGGATCAAGGGTGGGGGGCGGAGAGCACCGTGCCCGTACTGCCCCCCCCCTAAACCCTCCCCGCAAGGGGGAGGGAGATCCGACTGAAAGATTGCCTTCGACCGAAAGACTGCTACCGCGGCAGGTCGGTCGTCCCCATCACGTGAAGGTCGATCGAGCGGGCGCATTGGCGGCCTTCGCGGATGGCCCAGACGACCAGCGACTGGCCGCGCCGCATGTCGCCGCAGGAGAAGATGTTTTCGCGCGAGGTCTTGTACTGGAGCGTGTCGGCAAGGACGTTGCCGCGCTTGTCGAGTTCGACGCCCAGCTCCTCGATCATCCCGTCCTGCACCGGGCCGACGAAGCCCATGGCGAGCAGCACGAGGTCGGCCTGGAGCACGAACTCGGTGCCGGGGATGGGCTGGAACTTCTCGTCGGCGCGGGAGCAGTGCAGCGCCTTGACCATGCCGTTCTCGCCCTCGAAGCGGACCGTCGCCACGGCGAAGTCGCGGGTGACGCCTTCTTCCTGGGAGGAGGAGGTGCGCATCTTCATCGGCCAGTTCGGCCAGGTGAGGCCCTTGTTCTCCTTTTCCGGCGGGGCCGGCATGATCTCGATCTGGGTGACCGACAGCGCGCCCTGGCGGTTGGAAGTGCCGATGCAGTCCGAGCCGGTGTCGCCGCCGCCGATCACCACCACGTGCTTGCCCTCGGCGAGGATGGGCGTGGCGTTGGCCGGCGGTTCGCCGGAAACGCGGCGGTTCTGCTGCGGCAGGAATTCCATGGCGAAATGGATGCCGCCGAGCTCGCGGCCGGGGATCGGCAGGTCGCGCGCCTTCTCGGCGCCGCCCGAGAGCGCCACCGCGTCGTATTTTTCCACCAGTTCGTCGATCGCAATGCCGATGCCGACATGGGAACTGTAGTGGAAGGTCACGCCTTCGGCTTCCATCTGGGCGACGCGCCGGTCGATGTGGCGCTTTTCCAGCTTGAAGTCGGGGATGCCGTAGCGCATCAGCCCGCCGGCCTTGGCGTTCTTCTCGTAGACATGCACGTCGTGGCCGGCCCGCGCCAGCTGCTGCGCACAGGCGAGGCCCGCCGGACCCGAGCCGATCACCGCGACCGACTTGCCGGTCTTGCGCGCGTTGATCTGCGGGGTGATCCAGCCTTCTTCCCAGCCCTTGTCGACGATGGCGCATTCGATGGTCTTGATGGTCACCGGGGTGTCCGGGATGTTGAGCGTGCAGCTCGCCTCGCACGGCGCCGGGCAGATGCGGCCGGTGAACTCGGGGAAGTTGTTGGTCGAGTGGAGGTTCCTGAGCGCCTTGAGCCACTCGCCGCGATAGACCAGGTCGTTCCAGTCGGGGATCTGGTTGTTCACCGGGCAGCCGTTGTGGCAGTAGGGGATGCCGCAATCCATGCAGCGCGCCGCCTGCTCGCGCGTGCCGGTATCGCCGAGCGGGATGACGAATTCGTTGTAGTGGCGCACGCGGTCGGCGGCGGGCGTGTACTTGCGGTCACGCCGATCGATCTCGAGAAAGCCAGTGATCTTGCCCATAACGCTGTCCTACTCCGCCGCCACTTGCGCTTGGGCCTGTTCCTTCTCGAGCTCGGCGAGGGCCCGGCGATATTCGACCGGCATGACCTTGCGGAACTTGGGCAGGTAGGCCTCCCAGTGGGTGAGGATGTGCGCGGCGCGCGCCGAGCCGGTGAAGCTCTTGTGGCGGGCGACGAGCTGATAGAGCCGGTCGGCGTCGCCGCGGCCAAGATCGGAGAGAATCTCGACCACGCCCTTGGTTTCCAGGTCGCCGGCCTGGTGGTAATCGCGGGCGGAAATGCTTTCCTCTTCCTCGACCGGCTCGAGCTCGACCATCGACATGTTGCAGAGGTTGGCGAAGCCGTCGTCCTCGTCGAGCACATAGGCGATGCCGCCCGACATGCCCGCGGCGAAGTTGCGGCCGGTCTTGCCCAAGACCACGACGACGCCGCCGGTCATGTATTCGCAGCCATGATCCCCGGTGCCTTCGACCACGGCGATGGCGCCCGAATTGCGGACAGCGAAACGCTCGCCGGCGATGCCGCGGAAATAGCCCTCCCCGGCAATGGCGCCATAGAGCGCGGTGTTGCCGATGACGATGGACTCCTCGGGCTTGTAGCCGGCATTGGCCGGCGGCCGCACGACGATGCGCCCACCCGACAGGCCCTTGCCGACATAGTCGTTGGCCTCGCCGACGAGGTCGAGCGAGACGCCATGGGCGAGCCAGGCGCCGAAGCTCTGGCCGCCGGTGCCGCTCAGCGAGATGGCGATGGTGTCTTCGGGCAGGCCGGCATGGCCGTAGCGCCTGGCCACCTCGCCCGACAGCATGGCGCCGGCGGTGCGGTCGGTGCTGGCGATCGCCTCGGTGATCCTGACCGGGGTGCGGTGCTCGAGCGCCGGCCTGGCCTGCTCGATGAACCGCCGGTCGAGGATCGTCTCGATCGGGTGGTTCTGGCGTTCCGAGTGGGTGATGGCGACGCCCTCGGGCGCCTCGGGCTTGTGGAAGAGCTTGGAGAAGTCGAGTCCCTTGGCCTTCCAGTGCGTGATCGCCTCGGTCTTGTCGAGCATCTGCATCTGGCCGACCATCTCTTCGAACCTGCGGTAGCCCAGGCTCGCCATCAGCTCGCGCACTTCCTCGGCGACGAAGAACAGGTAGTTGATGACGTGCTCGGGCTTGCCGGTGAAGCGCTTGCGCAGCACCGGGTCCTGCGTGGCGATGCCGACGGGACAGGTATTGAGGTGGCACTTGCGCATCATGACGCAGCCGGCCGCGATCAGCGGCGCGGTGGCCATGCCGAATTCGTCGGCCCCGAGCAGCGCCCCGATTACCACGTCGCGCCCGGTACGGATGCCGCCGTCGACCTGCACGGCGATGCGGCCGCGCAGCCTGTTGGCGACCAGCGTCTGGTGGGTTTCGGCGAGGCCGATTTCCCATGGGCTTCCGGCGTGCTTGAGCGAAGTCAGCGGCGAAGCGCCGGTGCCCCCCTCATAGCCCGAAATCGTCACATGGTCGGCGCGCGCCTTGGAAACGCCGGCGGCGACGGTGCCGACGCCCACTTCGGAGACCAGCTTGACCGAGACCAGGCCGGTCGGGTTGACGTTCTTTAAATCGAAGATCAACTGCGCCAGGTCCTCGATCGAATAGATGTCGTGGTGCGGCGGCGGCGAGATCAGGCCGACGCCCGGCGTCGAATGGCGCACCTTGGCGATCACCGCGTCGACCTTGTGGCCGGGCAGCTGGCCGCCTTCGCCGGGCTTGGCGCCCTGCGCCATCTTGATCTGCATCATGTCGGAGTTGACGAGATATTCGGGCGTCACGCCGAAGCGGCCCGAGGCGACCTGCTTGATCGCCGAGCGCAAGGAATCGCCGTTGGGCAGCGGGGTGAAGCGGTCCACTTCCTCGCCACCCTCGCCGGTGTTCGACTTGCCGCCGATCCGGTTCATGGCGATGGCCAGCGTCGTGTGCGCCTCGCGGCTGATCGAGCCGTAGCTCATTGCGCCGGTCGAGAAGCGCCTGACGATCTCGGTAGCCGGTTCGACCTCCTCAAGCGGCACGGGCGTGCGGCCGTCCTCCTCCGCCGTCTTCAAACGGAAGAGCGAGCGGATGGTCAGGTACTTGTCCTCGGTCTCGTTCACCAGCCGGCTGAACTCGCGATACTTGTCCTGGGCGTTGCCGCGCGCGGCATGCTGCAAATTGGCGACGGTCTCGGCGCGCCAGACATGGGCCTCGCCACGCTGCCGGAAGGCATAGTCGCCGCCGATGTCGAGCACGTCCTCGAGCACGGGGGAATTGCCGAAGGCATCCTTGTGGCGCTTGACCGTTTCGGCCGCGATCCCGGCGAGGCCGGCGCCCTCGATGGTGGTCGCGGTGCCCGTGAAGTAGGTCCCGACGAACTCGGAGGACAGCCCGATCGCGTCGAAGATCTGCGCGCCGCAATAGGATTGATAGGTCGAGATGCCCATCTTGGCGGTGACCTTGAGGATGCCTTTGCCGATGGCCTTGATGTAGCGGTAGATGACCTCATGCTCGTCGACTTCCTCGGGGAAGTCCTGCTTCATCGCCAGCAGCGTCTCGAAGGCGAGATAGGGGTTGATGGCTTCGGCGCCATAGCCGGCCAGAGCGCAGAAATGGTGGATTTCGCGCGCATCGCCGGTCTCGACCACGAGACCGACCGAGGTGCGAAGGCCCTTGCGGATCAGGTGATGATGTACGCCCGCCGTCGCCAGCAATGCCGGGATCGCCACCCGGTCGCGGCTCATCGCGCGATCCGAGAGGATGATGATGTTGTCGCCCGCGTGCACCGCCATCTCGGCATCGGCGAACAGCCGCTCAAGCGCCCTCTTCATGCCGTCGGCGCCCTCGCTCACCGGATAGGTGATGTCCAGCGTCTTGGAGCGGAACGGGTTGTCCTCCATGCCGCCGATGGCGCGGATCTTTTCAAGGTCCTCGTTGGTCAGGATGGGCTGGCGCACCTCGAGCCGCTGGCGCTTGCCGCCGCCGGTCTGGTCGAGGACGTTCGGCCGCGGCCCGATGAAGGAGACCAGGCTCATCACCAGCTCCTCGCGGATCGAGTCGATCGGCGGGTTGGTGACCTGGGCGAAGTTCTGCTTGAAATAGGTATAGAGCAGCTTGGACTTGTCCGAGAGCGCCGAGATCGGCGTGTCGGTGCCCATCGAGCCCACCGCTTCCTGGCCGGTCGTCGCCATCGGGGTGAGCAGGAGCTTGAGATCCTCCTGCGTGTAGCCGAAGGCCTGCTGGCGGTCGAGCAGCGGGATGTCGTTCTCACGCGCCTGGTGCGGCACGGCCGGCAGGTCCTCGAGCACGATCTGGGTGCGCGCCAGCCATTGCCTGTAGGGGTGGGCGGAAGAGAGCTGCGCCTTGATCTCCTCGTCCGAGACGATGCGGCCCTGCCTCAGGTCGATGAGCAGCATCTTGCCCGGCTGCAGGCGCCACTTGCGGACGATCTTGCTCTGCTCGATGGGCAACACGCCGGCTTCCGAAGACATGATGACCTCGTCCTCGTCGGTGACGAGGTAACGGGCCGGCCTCAGGCCGTTGCGGTCGAGCGTGGCGCCGATATGGATGCCGTCCGAGAAGCACATGGCGGCGGGGCCGTCCCACGGCTCCATGAGCGCGGCGTTGTACTCGTAGAAGGCGCGGCGGTCCTCATCCATCAGCGGGTTGCCGGCCCAGGCTTCCGGGATCAGCATCATGGCCGCATGCGGCAGCGAATAGCCGCCGCGCAGCAGGAACTCGAGCGCGTTGTCGAAGCAGGCGGTGTCCGACTGGCCCGGATAGGAGATCGGCCACAACTTCTGGATGTCGCCGCCGAACAGCGGCGAGGAAACCGACGCCTGCCGGGCGGCCATCCAGTTGACGTTGCCGCGCACGGTGTTGATCTCGCCGTTGTGGCAGACGAAGCGGTAGGGGTGGGCCAGCCGCCAGGACGGGAAGGTGTTGGTCGAGAACCGCTGGTGCACCAGCGCCAGCGCCGACTCGAAATCGGGGTCGTGCAGGTCCTTGTAGTAGGCGCCGAGCTGGAACGACAGGAACATGCCCTTGTAGATCAGCGTGCGGCAACTCATCGACACGACGTAGAAGTCGGTCGGCTCGCCGGCATAGGCCGAATAGATCTTGGAGGAGAGCACCTTGCGCAGGATGTAGAGCCTGCGCTCGAAGCTGTCCTCGTCGGTCACGTCCTTGCCGCGGCCGATGAACACCTGGCGGTGGAACGGCTCGGTAGCGGCGATTTCGGGCGCCTTGGACAGGCTGGAGTTGTCCGATGGCACGTCACGCCAGCCGAGCAGGACATGTCCTTCATCTTCGATGGCCTTGGCGACGACCCTTTCCATCTTGGCGCGCAGCTCGGCATCCTGCGGCATGAAGATGAAACCGACCGCGTAGTGGCCGGGCCGCGGCAGGTCGAAGCCCAGCCGCGCCGCCTCACGCGCAAAGAATGTGTGCGGAGTCTGCACCATGATGCCGGCGCCGTCGCCCATCAGCGGATCGGCGCCCACGGCACCACGATGCTCGAGGTTTTCCAGGATCGAGAGCCCGTTCTGGACGATCCTCCGGCTCGGCTTGTTCTTCAAATTGACGATGAAGCCGACGCCGCAGGCATCGTGCTCGCGCTTGGGATCAAAGAGTCCCGCGGCGGTGGGATACCCGTTTTTGCGAGTGGCAATGTCCGTTACGGGATGCTGCATCGATCCGTTCCGTGCTTGTGCCATTCTCGCTTCCTCGCGTTTGCAGTCGCCTACATTCCGGGGAGGTCCCCGGGGCTGTCAGTCCTTTCGACGCGCCTAGGTTCCGGGTCGTACACTGTACGGCTCGAAACGAGCGGCGCAATCCAATTCGGTGGGGAGCGGCTCTGCATCCAAATGGCCGCTCATATGGGCCTGGTTCGCCCCACCAATCCGTTTCCGCTATCGACAAGCGGGCCAGCCGGACAGGCGTGTGAAACGCATCCGGGGAGACCGGCCGTTCACCAAGATTGGACAATACTATTGTCCTATCGGGGCTACATTGTCATACTTCCAAACTGCGGGCAAGCGGGAGCGGCCAGTTTTTTGCCGCGATCGGGAGGGGGTGGCTGTTGTTGCGCTGACGGCCGGTGGAGGGGTCTGCAATGAGCATGACGGCCGACCAGTGGCCTCTCCTATTAGCTGGGCAAAACGAAAAAGGCGCAGCCTCGCAGACTGCGCCCCATGTCATGATCGCAATCAGCCCACTCAGTTGACCGACTTGTTCTCGATCGTCTTGCCGCTACCGCCGTTGATGGCGATCTGGCGCGGTTTCTTGCTTTCGGGAAGCTCGCGCTTCAGTTCGATATGCAGGAGGCCGTGCTCCAGCGAGGCGCCCGTCACCTCGACATATTCGGCAAGCTGGAAGCGCAGCTCGAAAGCGCGTTCGGCGATGCCGCGATGGAGGAAGTCGCGTGCCTTTTCTTCGGTCTCGGGAGCCTTGGCGCCCTTGATGACGAGGCCGTTTTCCTTGCTTTCGATGGCGATGTCGCCGTTGGCGAAGCCTGCCACCGCGATCGAGATGCGATAGGCGTTATCGCCCACTTTCTCGATGTTGTACGGAGGGTAGGATTTGGCCTCCTGGCCGACCAGATTGTCGAGCCGCGAAAACAGCCGGTCGAAGCCGACGGTCGAACGGTAGAAGGGGGTAAAATCGATGGTCTGCATCTCACATTCTCCTTGTTGAGCAACGTGCCAACGGGCGTCCCCCCGAGCGCTCCCGGCATGCGGCGAGCGTTACTTCGGGATGACCCGGTCCCCGGATCAGTCCGGCGGACAGCCTCGATGTAGGAGAGCGATTTGCGGGTTCAAGGCCCGCGGCAATTGCGTATGAACGGAATATGAATACGGGCATCAACGAAGGTTCACGCACGGCTCCCTATAAGCAGAATTGTGCAGGCTGTCTGCTGCAGATTGCACATCCCGAACGGGCCGCCGTCACCCGCCCCCCGCACGGCGGCTTCAGAGAAGCCAGTGTTCCAACCGGAACGCTGGCTTTTCCACTTTTGGCGTCCTAATGATCTTGCGATGAACGCCGTCGCCGATCCCAACGTGCCCGCTCTCGCCGGCGTGCCGTCCAATCCCGTGCCCCAAGGCGTCCGCGTCGGGGTGTTCGAGACCTCCGACAAGGTCCGGCTGCGCTATGCCACCTTCCCCAAGTCGGGCGGGGCGCCGAAGGGAACCATCTGCCTGGTGCAGGGGCGGACCGAGTTCATCGAGAAATATTTCGAGACCATCGCCGATTTCCAGGCGCGCGGCTTCTGCGTCGCGACCTTCGACTGGCGCGGGCAGGGCGGCTCACAGCGGCTGATCGCCAATTCGCGGCTGGGCTATGTCGATACCTTCGACGACTACTGGACCGACCTCAAGAGCTTCCACGGCTCCATACTCCTCCCCGATTGCCCGCCGCCCTATTACCTCGTCGGCCATTCGATGGGTGGGCTGGTCTGCCTCCATGCCGGGTTCCGCGACCGCATGATGTTCGAGCGGATATTCCTCTCTGCGCCGATGATCGGGCTGGGCGGGCAGCCGGCGAGCAGCGCCGGGATGGCGACGGTCGCCGAAGCGCTGAGCTTTGCCGGGCTGGGCCGGATGCCGGTCGGCCGGCGGGCCGACAAGCCGGTCTCGGAGATGCCGTTTCCGGGCAATCCGGTGACCTCGGACCTGCGGCGCTTCACCCGCGGCGTCGACGTGCTCAAGGCGCGGCCCGACCTCGAGATCGGCGCCCCTACCGTCCGCTGGGTCGCGGCGGCGATGCGGGCGATGGCGCGGGCGGCGCGGGACGATTTTCCCGGTGGCATCAGGATTCCGGTGCTGATGCTGGCGGCCGGCCGGGACGGGGTGGTATCGACCGCCGCGACCGAAAATTTCGGCCTGCGCATGCGCACCGGGCGGCACGCTATCATCCCGGCCGCGCGGCACGAGCTGTTCATGGAAAACGACGCCATCCGCGCCCAGGTGTTCGCGGCGTTCGATGCGTTCATTACGGAGCCGAGCGCTTAGGCCCCTCGAGCCAAAATCTTGCGGCCGGGTCTCCTTCCCCCTTGCGGGGAGGGGTCAGGAGTGGGGGTTGAGGCAAGCTCGGCGCGGGTGGCACCCCCACCCTTGGCCCTTTGGGCCGTCCCTCCCCGCAAGGGGAAGGGAGAGATGCGAGAGCCGCGACAAAGGTGGTGGTGGCCAGCGGGCTCAGCCGGCGACCTCCTGCAGCACCGCCATCGCCGCCGCGTGCAGTTCCGGCGTCGCCGCCGCCACGCAATCGCCGCCGGCCTCCGCCGGGCCGCCGTCCCAGGTGGTGACGACGCCGCCGGCATTGGTGATGATCGGGATCAGCGGCGTGATGTCGACGTCCTTGAGGCCGGCTTCGACCACAAGGTCGATATGGCCGGCGGCCAGGAGGCAATAGCCGTAGCAATCGAGCCCGTAGCGCACGGTCAGCGCCTCGCGGCTGATCGCCTTCCATTGGGCCGAGAGGTCCCGGCCGTTGCCCATGAAGATCTCTGGGGAGGTGGCGGTGAGCTTGGCGTGCGCCAGTCCGGTGACCTTGCTGGTGCGCAGTTGCAGCCGCTCGGCGCCGCGATGGTAATGCGCTTCGCCCGGGAGGCTGAGATAGATCTCGCCGGTGAAAGGCTGCGCCATGAGCCCCGCCACGGCGCGGCCGTCCACCATCAGCCCGATCAGCGTCCCCCAGACGGGCACGCCGGTGATGAAGGCCCGGGTGCCGTCGATCGGGTCGATGATCCAGGCGAAGCGGCTGCCGGTGTGCTTGGGCTCCAATTCCTCCCCGATCAGGCTGTGATCGGGAAAACGCTCGGCGATCATGTCGCGAATGGCACGCTCGGCCTCGCGGTCCGCCTCGGTCACCGGATCGAAGCCCTCGGTCCATTTGTTGTCGACGGCGATCCCCTGGCGAAAGCGCGGCAGCGTCATTGCCGCCGCGAGGTCGGCCGCGTCGAGCAGGGTCTTCCGAACCGCGGCGGGGTCGAGGCTGGCAAGAGGTGTATCGTTCATATGGTCACTCTCGATGAGAAATTCGCCAGATGCTGCAATCCGGTAGCCGGATTGAGAGGCGGCCGCGCGTGAAAATGCTTCAAATTCTGTGATTCATTTTTGCAACATCGGTCATGGTTTTCTTGTTGAAGATTTATCTGCAACTTGCTCCCGGGGGCAAATCAGTTCACCCGATAAGGGGCATGATGGATGGGCGGCCCGCGATCTCTGCACGCGACTTGAGCACGTCACCGGCCACCATCGTTTCCTCCCTTGACTGGGCCGCTTCGGCGGCCCTTTTTCTTGTTGGGGCGACCATTATGCAGTCGCGGGAACGTCGCTGCGTAGGCGCTGTGAAGCGGCGAGCGCGGCCGCTGGTTGGAGGGGAGGGCGCTATTCCGCCGCTGCTTTTTCGTTCAGCGGCCGGGCCGGCGCCAGCAGCGCCGTTTCGAAGCCGACAAGCGCGATCAGCAGCTGCTCGATCAGCTGCCGCATGGCGGGGAAGGCCTCGGTCTTTTCCAGCGTGACTTCGTTCATGTAGAGGTGGCGGCTCACCTCGATCTGCAGGGCGTGGATGCCATGCTGCGGCCTCCCATAGGTGCGGGTGCAGAAGCCGCCGGCATAGGGCCGGTTGCGGGCCACCCGGAGCCCGGCCCCCGAAAACACCATTTCGGCGACATCGACCAGCGTGGTGGCGCAGCTGGTGCCGTAGCGGTCGCCGAGCACGATGTCGGGCGCGAGCCGGTCGCCGGAACGCGCGAGCCGCGGCATGGAGTGGCAATCGACGAGGACGGCGACGCCGAAGGCGCTGTGCGATTCGCCCAGGAGCTTCTGCAGGGTCGCATGGTAGGGCAGGTAGATGCCTTCGATGCGGGTGCGTGCGTCGTCCAGCGTCAGGCGTTCGTGATAGATCGGCTTGTTCTCGGCGACAACGCGCGCCAGCGTGCCCAGCCCGGCCGCAACCCGCGGCGAGGTGGTGTTGAAGCGTTCCGACAGCGGCTCGGCGAACATGGAGGGATCGAGCTCCCAGGGCTCGCGGTTGACGTCGAGATAGGCACGCGGGAAATGCGCGCGCACGAGCGGGGTGCCCAGGCGCGGGGCGCGGGCGAAAAGCTCGTCCACATAGGCATCCTCGGACTGGCGGATCGAGAGGTGATCGAGCCGGGTCATCGAGAGGAAGCGTTCAGGATAGTCGCGGCCCGAATGGGCCGAGTTGAAAACGAACGGAGCGGTCAGCCGGCGCGGGCGGATCGTCTCGAAAGCAGGTTTGTCCCAATAGTCGGACTGCACCAGGGCTCCTTGCGTGCGAAGCACTTATCGCCGCCGCCCAGTCTGCCTTCGCCATGGCGGAATGTCCATAAGTCAGATAGTTGGGGCGCAGTTGTGATCGGGCGGTTGCGAAACAGAAAACTTGCATTAAACATCGTGCATATAGAGTCCCCATCCGGACCGGGCGCCAGAGGGTAGCATGAAGCGTATACTGCTCGCAGAAGATGACAACGACATGCGCCAGTTCCTGACGCGCGCGCTCAAGGCCGCGGGCTATGAGGTGGTGTCGTTCGACAATGGCAAGTCGGCCTATGAACGGCTGCGCGAAGAGCCGTTTTCGCTGCTGCTCTCGGACATCGTGATGCCCGAGATGGACGGCATCGAACTGGCCCGCCGGGCGACCGAACTCGATCCCGATCTCAAGGTCATGTTCATCACCGGCTTTGCCGCGGTGGCGCTCAATCCGGACAGCGAGGCACCCAAGGATGCCTCGGTGCTTTCGAAACCGTTCCACCTCAAGGACCTCGTCAACGAGGTCGAACGGCTGCTGGCGGCCTGAAAACCGCCGTCGTCGCAAGCGATGGCTTGACCTCTTGACCCGGCAAAGGGTTTCATGGTCTATCGCGCGGCGACGGAGCGGCGCTGCCGTTCCCTCGAGAAGAGATGGGTGTATAGCTCAGCGGGAGAGCACTACCTTGACATGGTAGGGGTCACAGGTTCAATCCCTGTTACACCCACCATCTCTTGGCCCACCGGGCCCAGGTCCCGTGGGTTCCGGCCTGTCGCGCCGGGCGCGTAGCTCAGCGGGAGAGCACTGCCTTCACACGGCAGGGGTCACAGGTTCAATCCCTGTCGCGCCCACCAATCCTTCTTTCCTGCCTCCCCCGGCCCGAAGGGCCAGGAGTGGGGTCCGGGGGCTCGGTACTTGCTGGCCCCCATCTGCGATCCAGCTCCCATCCACCGCCGTCATTCCGGCGAACGGGCTTTTCCGCGCACCTGGCGTTCGCCGGTCTTGCATCGGAGCAAGACCGGATGGATGCGGCCGACGGCGCATCCGGAGCGGTGGGTCCCGGCGTGCGCCGGGACGGCGGCCGGTGGGGTGCATCGGCTGCAGTGGTGGAACAGAAGGGGAAACGCCTACCCCCGGCGCTTCGCCAGATAAATGTGATCGCAGGCCAGCACCACCTCGCCGCGCTGGTTGACGACCCGCACGGCTTCGGTGATGCGGCCGTAGTCGGGGCGCTTGGGGTCGGGGTCGAGTGCGGTGATGGCGAGCGTGGTGTGGATGGTGTCGCCGATGAACACCGGCCTGGGGAAGCGCAGCCGTTCGAAGCCGTAGGTGAAGGCCAGCGGGTTGATCTCGCCGGCGGTCAGGCCGATGCCGATGGCGAAGGTCATGGTACCGTGCGCGATGCGCTGGCCCCATTCGCTCTGCTTCATCTGCTCGGCGTCCATGTGATGGGGGAAGAAATCCCCGGTATGGCCGGCATGGACCACGAAGTCGGTCTCGGTGATGGTGCGGC
>JAUXUM010000220.1 GCA_030680995.1 Devosia sp. | reverse complement strand
GCAAAATGGAATCATTGACCACAACGCCGGCCAGCGCCACGAAGCCCAGCATGCTCGGCATCGAGAATTGGATTCCGAGGGCAAGATGGCCGAAAATCGTGCCGATCAGGGTGAAGGGGATAACCAGCATGACGACGATCGGCTCGATATAGGACCGGAACTGGAAGCTGAGAACGACGAAAACGCCGATCAGGCCCAGCGCAAAGCCCTTGATCATCGAGATCTGAGTGGTCTGGGCCTCCTTGTTCTGCCCCTCAAGCGAAAGGGTCAGATCCGGGTAGCGCGCCAATAGATCCGGTACAAATTGGGCCATGGTATCGTTGACGATATCGTTGGCGGTGGCGATGCGCGTGTCGATGGTTCCCTGCACAGTAAGCGTTCTAACGCCGTTTTCGCGATTGATGCGCGCGTAGCCGCGTCCCGCTTCCAGCGCGGCAATGGTCGTGATTGGCACGATCTTGCCGCTGGCAAGCACGATAGGGAAATCATCGAGCACTGTCAGGTCACCACGGTCACCTTCGGCCAACCGCACGGTGACGTCGAACGCGGTGCCCTCGACCTGCAACTGGTTGGTTGTGGTGCCGTAGTAGGCGGCGCGCAACTGGTCGGCCACAAGCGCGGCATTGGCCCCGAGGGTAATAGCGCCCTCTTTCATGTGGACACGGATTTCGCGCTTGCCGGGCCGCAAATCGTCGAGGACGCTGGTTACCCCGCGGTACCGCCACAGCCAGTCCTGCAACTCGACCGAGGCGGCCTTGAGATCGGCAAGATTGTCGCCGCGCAGACGCATATCGATGGCGATACCTGCCGGACCGATGGTGGATTCGGCGAATTTGAGGCTGATGACATCGGCGATGTCGCCGGTTACTTCGCGCCAGCGCGCCATGATTTCGTCCGGCCGGACATTGCGGCGGTCGCCGCTCAGCAGATCGGCGGTGACAGTTGCGACATGGGCGCCGGCCTCGAAGGCGTCTCGGTTCTCGTTGAACGTGGTGGTGATCTGGCGCACGAGAGCCACCCCGTCCGGCTGCAGCGGGCTCAGTTGGCCATTGACCTCGCGCAACGCGTCTTCAACTTGCCTCACGACCGCCTCGGTGCGTGCCAAAGGCGTGCCTTGGGGCAACAGGATGCGGGCGACGATGACATCCCCGTCGAGTTGGGGGAAGGCGGTGAATTTGAGAATGCCGCCCGCCAGCATCGCCACCGCGGTCAACAGGACGGCAAACGCAACGCCAATTGTGGCGTAGCGCCAGCGCACGGTGAAATCGACCAGGCCGCCCACCAGCCTGTCGCGGGTGAAATCTATGCCGCGCTCGATCACGCGCCGCCAGCGGGTGACGGCCTTGGGATGCTCAAGGACATGCAACAGATGATGCGGCAGGATAAGGAAAGCCTCGACCAACGAAACCGCGAGGACGAACAGCATGTCCGCGGGGACCACCTTGAGCACCGCGCCGAGGTCGCCATTGAGGAAAGCAAGTGAGCCGAAAACAAGAGTGGTTGTCGCAAAGGAAGCAAACACGGTTGGGAAAACCTGACGCGCGCCTTCGGTCACCGCGTCGAGGGCAGTCATGCCCTTCTCCCGTTTGGCTGCGATATTTTCCGCGATGACGATGGCGTCGTCCATGAGTAGGCCGATGACGATCAGCAGGCCAATTGTCGTCATCAGATCGAGGGAATAGCCTCCCATGTTCATGAGGGCGATGCCGCCCATGAAGGCGACCGGCAGGCCCATGCCCACCCAGAAGGCAAATCCGAGCCCGAAGAACAGCCACAAGACGACAAGCACCAGCGCCAGGCCCTGCAAACCATTTGTCACCACCAGCAAGAGCCGGTCACGGATAATCGAGGCGTTGTCCTGGGTGATGGAGAGGGCGATGCCGGGTGGGGCGACCTCGCGCTCGTGGTCGAGGAATGCCTTGACCGCATCAATGACGGAAAGGGTATCCTGGTTTCGGGTCTTGGAGATATCGAGTACTGCAGCCGGGCGTCCATCCGCCTGCATATTGACCTCGCTTTGCTCGAACTGTTCGCTGACCTTTGCAATATCGCCCAACCGCACCTGGGCGCCCTTGGCGCCGGAAAGAACGACCAGATCGAGGTAGTCGAGCGGATTGCGGCGTTCGTCCGCGACGCGCACCAGCATCTCGTCATCGACGGTGGTGATGCTGCCCGCTGGCAGATCGACATTCTGGCGTTGAATGGCGCGTGCGACGTCGCTGACACTCAGACCAAGCTGCCGCAAAATGTCCGCGGGGACTTCAACACGGTACTGTCGATCGGAGAAGCCGGTGACCTCGACCATCGGGATACCGCTCCACCGTAACATGCGCTTGCGTAGTTCATCCGCATAGGCGTTGAGTTGGGCGCGCTCATTGATGCCCGAAACTGTTATGGAGGCGACAAAATCGGTGCGCCCCACCGGTTTGACAACCGGAGCCTGGGCCCCGTCCGGGAAATCGCTGATGGCCTCCACTTCGGAAACAATATCGGCGTAAAAAGCATCAAGGCTGTTGCCTTCCACAACTTGCAGTGTCGCCCGCCCAAGGTTTTCCCTGGACTCGCAGCTCATCTTCTCAACGTTGCTGACCGCGTCGAGCGCCTTCTCGAGCCGCTCGCAGATTGCGGTTTCCACGTCCTCCGGCCGGGCGCCGGGATAAGCAACGCTGACCTCGACACGACTTGGCGCGGGCCGCGGGAATGTGTCGCGGTTGAGGGACGGCGCGGCAATGAGCCCCATGATCAGAAAGCCGATCATCAGGAGATTGCTGGCGGTGGGATGGGCGGCAAAAAAGCGGATCATTCGCTGCCGGCTCCCTCGCCAGCCTCGGCCGCGAGACGAGACGCCAGCTCCGGATCATCGAGCGGTTTGAGGGCCATGCCGTCAACAGCGTAGCTCAACTGGCCGACGACGACGCGTTCGCCGGCTGCCAGACCCTGGGCGATGACAATAAAGTCGCCCTGTTGGAGGCCCGTCTCGATCTGCCGGATGCGCAATTGATTTCCGCCGTCGACAACATAGACTTGCCCGCCGTGTACCGCGGCCCGCGGCACCATGATGACGTCGGCGACCGGGCTTGTGCGCAACTCGACCTCGACAAACATGCCCTTTGTCAGGGGCGGTTTTTCAGCCGTACGAGCACCGCCGTAGGCGTCGGCTACCGACACGATTACGCCCAGCGTGCCGGTTGCGACGTCGATGCTGTCGCTGACCCGCACGACCGTTCCGGGCCATTCGGCATAATCGTCGCCCATGCGCAGCTTGACCCGCGCGGAAAAGCCGGCACGCTCGGCCAGGTTGTCGAAGTCGGTAAGACCGAAGCCGCCACCGGAACCGACCGCCACGGCATCGAGAAGCGTTCTGAAACGGGTGATGGCCAATTGCGTTTCGATCTCGGCGGCGCCGACTTCGTCGAACACACCGATTGTCTGCCCTTGTTTGACGAACTGGCCCATCTCGGTTTCAGCCGCGGCCACCCGCGCATCGAACGGAAGCACAATCCGGGTGCGTTCTAGATTGAGCCGGGCGGATTCGAGACTGACTTGGTAGACGGCAATCTGCTCCGCGAGGACAGCGCGCTGGGAGGGAATGAGGGCAAGCGCGCCTGCTATCGCGGCGCGTTTCTGGCGCTGGGCCACGACGCTTGCCGCAACCTTGTCGAGCGACGATTGGGCGACCACGCCGCTCGCATTGAGTTCTTTGCTCCGGGCCAGTTCCGCTTCTGCCAGCGCCAGGGCCTCCTGTTCCATGTCCAGGCTTGCCCTTGTGTTGCGTTCACCGGTCTCCAGTTCGGCAAGGCGCGCCTCCGCGGCGCGGATATTTGCTTCGGCTTGGGCAATGGCGAGGTTGTAGTCGGCGGGCGAGAGACGCACCACCTCCGTGCCGCCGGCCAGCAGAGCGCCCTTTTCGAAGTTATCCGCCATGGCGACGACTTCACCACCGACCTGGGCGATTGCCGTCCACACCGTGGCGGGTTCAACGCGGCCATAGCCGACGATCTTGGGGGTCAGCACAAGCGGCCGAGCGGTAATCACCCGCACGCTCGTGGCCCGCTTGCCGGCTTCTTCTTGCAGCGGCGAGGTCTTGCCGGAAATGACAAGGGCCAGCACGCCGGCCCCGATCAAGGCGAGGGGCAGGGTTACCAGTGCCAGCTTGAGACCGTTTTTCATGCCTTGTCCCCCTCGTCCGCTGCACTCCGGCTGCCCGCCGGAACGGCCAGCAGACCAGCGAACTGGACGGCAAGCAGCCGTTCACCGGTTGCGACCAGATCGTCACTGCGGCCGCTCAACGACCAGCGCAGGGCAAGGCTCTGAATGAGGCCGATCAGCAGCATTGCGGCATCCTCGGCAACCAGATCGTCACGAAAGCGGCCCGCGGAGATGGCCTCTTCGATAAGGCCGGTCAGCCGCCTCTGGAAACTGCCCATCGCGCCAAGCAAGGTGGTGCGCAGCAAGGTGTTTTTGGCGTGCAGTTCGCGCGAGAAGAGAATGGCGGGCAAAGCCGGCATCCCGCGGATCAGCTTCAGGTGACCGATGACGACCGCCTCCAGCCTGGCGACCGGGTCGGCATTGTCCACTGAGAGATTGTCCCACGCCTGCCTCAATCTGCCGGTCAGATACAACGCGGCGGCGTTCCAGATATCGTCCTTTTTCGGGAAGTGACGAAAAATGGCTGCCTGGGTGATGCCGATCTGGGCCGCAATCATGTCGGTCGTGATGCGGTCGGGCCCGACCTTGTCGGCCAGCCCGATGGCGATGTCGACGATTTCCGCCTTTCGGTCTGCCGCCTGCCTACGCATGGCGCGCCTTTCCGCTTCCGCGTCTCCGCCAAACGGCCCACGCCAAGGCTCCCCAGAAACTGGCGCGCAGAAGCAACGCCCCCGGCGTTCGCCAGGAGAAAGCTCCCCCGGAAAGCGCATGGCCGACAAATAGCAGAGCGACCAGGGTGGTGGCGGCAGCGATGGCAAGAGCGGTAGGAAGGGTCCAAGACTTCCACTGAAACAGGGCATGCGCCGCCGCGAGATAGGCGAAACCGGCAAGAAAGTTGAACCACAACACAAATGGAACGATCATGCCTGCCTCCCCCGTGACATCCTGGGGACCAAACAGGGTCGCGCCGCCCGCAAACAGGGTAGCCATACCAAATGCCGCCGCGGCAACGGCTGCTGGGCGGGCCCATTTTGGCGGAGCCTTTCCTGCAAACCCGACACTGGGCCCAGCATTGCGCGCCGTTGCGCCCGCATCCTTTACGTCAGCCAGCGCGCTCGCGGTTTGTGCATCTGTTGGCGTGGCGTCGGGAAACGTTATCTTTTGGGACATTTCATCACCATAAAGTTAGTTATCACTCACTTACTTACTGGAATGGCGGCGGATGTAAAGCCTTATCCCAGCGGGCTCCGGCTATGGTGACCGCGAAGGCGGAAAGGCGCTCTCATGCCGACGCGCGTCGCTCATGACCCATGCGCCATTCGCGCGGTTCAACGGACATGATCTTCCACGGCTGGTCGATGAGCTTGTTCCAGGCCTCGCAGCAGAGGGCGATGATGTCGTCGCAAGAGCCGAAGATCCGGTTCGACAGCCGGTTGTCGCGCATGAACTGCCAGACATTTTCGACCGGGTTCAATTCGGGGGCGCGTGGATCGGCGCGACAGCGGCGCCGCCGCGCTGTTCCTCTGCCCCAGCGCGGCGCACTACATCACCGGCGACGTGCCGGTCATCGGCGGCGGCTACCCCATCCGCCGGGACGACGGCATCCGACCCGCCAGACGCGGGCCGGATCGGCCATCGTCTCTAGGCATGCCGGCCGGGGTGCTCCAGCGCACGCACGACGCCGCGGATCTCGGCAAGCCCCTTGAGCCGTCCGATGAAGGAATAGCCGGGGTTGACGGTCTTGCCGATATCGTCGGCCAGCAGGTGGCCATGGTCGGGCCGGAGCGGTATCGGCATGGTGTCGCCGCCGGCGCGGCGGCGGTTTTCCTCGCGCAGCAGGATGTCGATTACCGCCACCATGTCGGTGCCGCCGTCCAGGTGGCCGTCCTCGAAGAAGGAGCCGTCCGGCTCGCAAGTCACGTTGCGCAGATGCGCGAAGTGGATGCGGCCGGCGAATTCGCCGGCGATGGCGAGTACATCGTTGTCCGGCCGCGACCCGTAGGATCCGGTGCAAAGCGTCATGCCGTTCGATGGGCTGTCGACGGCCGCGAGAATGGCGCGCATATCCGCCGCCGTCGATACGATGCGCGGCAGTCCGAACAGGGAGAACGGCGGATCGTCGGGGTGGATGGCGAGTCGGATGCCGAACTCCTCGGCAACCGGGGTGACGGCGCGAAGCAGGGTAACGAGATTGGCGCGCATGCCCTGGTCGTCCAGCCCGGCATACTGGGCGATGAGCGCGCCGATCGAAGCGCGGTCATAGCTCGCCTCGCCGCCCGGCAGTCCGCGGATGATGTTGGCCTCGAGACGGGCTATGTCGTCCGGCCCCATGCCGGCGATGCGGCGCTGCGCCGCCTCGACCAGCGCCGGGGGATAGTTGGCGCCGGCGCCGGGCCGCCGGAGGACGAACACGTCGTAGCCCACGAAGCTGACCATGTCGAAGCGCAGGGCAAGGCCGGTGCTCGGCATCGGGTAGACGAGATCGGTACGGGTCCAGTCGACCACCGGCATGAAATTGTAGCAGACCGTGCGAATGCCGGCCCGCCCCAGATTGGCGAGCGTATCGGTCCAGGCGGCGATCGCCCGCGGCGCCTGTGCATCGCCCAGCTTGATGGCATTGGGCATCATGATGGATTCGCAGACGCTCCAGCGCAGCCCGGCCGCCTCGATGATCTGCTTCCGACGCAGGATGCGGTCGGGGCTCCAGACCTCGCCTGGCGGGATGTCGCGCAGCGCGGTCACGATGCCGGTCGCCCCGGCCTGCCTGACGCTATCGAGGGTGACGGGGTCGTTTTCTCCGAACCAGCGCCATGTTTGTTCCATTTCGGTCTGTCCTCCGCAAATTGGTGGGTGTTGCGTGATGCGTTCCAGCCGCGTGCCGCCAGCGCCGCGAGCACGCCCCTGCCGGCGATTGCCGCGAGCGCCCTCTCGATGGCGCCACCGACCGCCGCATTGGCGCCGAGGCCGCTGCCGAACACGGCGGAAAAGGAGAGGAAGGCGGCAACCGTTTCGGCGGGCGTCGCCGCCCTCTGATCGGGCCGTCCGCTCCAGCCTTCGAGCAGCGGGTCGTTGACGGAAAAGGCGATGCCGTCATCGTCCATGCCGCCGCAGGAGCGAATCCAGGCCGCGACCGCGAAACTCACCGCCTCCGGCAAATGTCCGGCACCCAGGCGCTCGCGCAGCGGTGCGAGCCGCCGCTGGGGCACTTTCCGGGAGGCATCGGTGGCAATCTGCGCGGTCTGGCGCGGCAGCCTCGCATTGGCGAACCGGGCCAGCAACCGGCCTTTATAGGCCAGCGCCGCCGCCACCTCGGAACGATTGGCGTCGGTGGTGGCGGGGACGATACGGCCGACCATGGACGAGAGGCAGGGGATGTGCCGCTCGCAGCCGGTTTGTCCGCGCGCCAGGCAATCGTCCACGAACACGGCCTGACGGGCGCGATGGAAGGCGCCCAGGCCAAGGTGCACGATCCCGGCCGTCACCGCCGCGCGGTCATAGGCGGGCAGGTCTATGCCCGGCCGGACTTCGGCGAGAGTGGCGTTTGACAGGCGCGTCATGGGGTCGGAATCCTTCATGGACCGGGAAATTGTGCAGCAGGGGCGGGCGTTCGCTGCCTTCCCTGGTCTTTGCTAGTCGAACTGCATGCCGCCGTTCATGTCGATGACCCCCCCGGTGATGAATCCGGCCAGCGGCGAGGCGAGAAAGGCGGCGGTATGGGCCACTTCCTCGGGCGCGCAGAACCGGCCGACGGGGATGGCCCGCAGCTGGCGGGCGCGGTCCGCCTCGTTCAGCTGCTCCATGATCATGGGTGAAATCACATAGGCCGGAGCGATGGCGTTGGAGGTGATTCCGGCCGCGGCGGTCTCGCGTGCGGTCGAGAATGTCAGTCCGACCAGCGCGGCCTTGGAGACGGCATAGGCCGTGCTTGCCGTCAGGCCGCCGGACTTCCAGGCATAGGAGGCGATGTTGATCACCCGTCCCCAGCCGGCGGCCCTCATGGCCGGCAGGCATGCCTTGGTCAGCAGCATGGCGGCGTCGAGATTGATGGCCATCAGCCGGTGCCAGTCCGCCAGCGTGGTGGTCGCCAGCTTGTCGCTGGTGAGGATCCCGGCATTGTTGACGAGGATGTCCACCTGGCCCACGCTGTCGAGGATGCCGGCGATCCCTGAGATGACCGCGTCCGGATCGGCAAGGTCAATCGTGACCGGCACGGCCGCCGCACCGAACCGGTCGGCCAGCCTTGCCAGCGAGGCCGCATCCCGGTCGACCAGGACGACCCTGGTCCCGGAGGCGAGCATCGCCCCGACAATCGCCTGGCCGATGCCGCCAGCGGCGCCGGTCACGAAGGCGGTCTTCCCGGTGTTCTGCATGATTTGTGACATTGATCCCGGGCCGGTGCAGGCCTGCCTCAGTTGGTGAAGTACGCCCGGTCGCGTTCCGGGCGCTGTTCGAAAAGGACGAATATCCTGTCGAGGTGGAGGGTCAAAGCATCGTCGGCTGCATCCGCGTCACCCCGATCCAGCGCATCGACGATGGCCTCGTGCTCGGTGATGACGACCGGCAGGCGCTTGGCATTGCCTGAGAAGCGGATGAAGCGGGTCAATCGCGTCTTGGCCGCAAGAATAGTCCCCCAGACGCCGGCGCGTTCCGCGTAGACGGCAAGCAACTGGTGAAAGCGTTCGTCGTCGCGGTGGAAGGCGTCGACATCGCCCCTCCGGATATCGTCCGCCTGCGTGGCGATGACGTCGCGCATCTCCCGGCTCATGGCAGGAGTCCAGCGCCCCGCGACCTCCCGCAGCAGCGCCAGTTCGAGCGAGCGGCGCACGAAGTGACTGTCGCGGACGTCGCTGAGCTTGATCGCCGACACGAAGCTGCCCTGCTGCGGGTAGACATCCACCAGCCCCTCTTCGGAAAGCCGCAGGATGGCGGCACGAACCGGCGTGCGCGAGACCTTGAACTGTCGGCACAGGCTGTTCTCGCTGATCGGCGTGCCCGGCGGCAACTGCACGCGGATGATCGCCTGCCGCAACACTTCGTAGACCTGCTCGCTCACCGGTTGGCGGCGATCGAGGGCGAACGCAACCGACACCAGCCCTTCGCCGTCGGTCAATGCCATTTGCCGCGCCTTCCCAAAATCCATTTGCCACTTGAATACAAGCATACTAGGGTAACGTTGGTCAGCGCAAGCTCATCCTTCGTCATCGAGGCGAAGTTGCCGGGGCAACTGGCGGCGAAGTTTGCGCGCATTGAGGAGGAATGAATGTCTCGAGTCACACGTGTCTTGGCCTGCGCCGGCCTGGCGCTGTCGGTTGGATCCACCGCCGTCCTGGCGGCCGACGACAGCAAGTTTGCTCTCGTCCCGGGTGGTCCGCATCCCTACTTCTCCGCTTGGGAACAGGCTGGCAAGGATGCAGCCAGGGACTTCGGTCTGGCCGCCGCCGACTACAAGGTTCCGCAGAAATGGGAACTCAGCCAGCAGAACCAGCTCCTCGAGAGCCTGTTGTCGCAGGGCTACAACGGCTTCCTGATCTTCCCGGGCGATTCAGTGGGTACAGGCAGCACGGCGGCGGAACTGGTCGCTAATGGTGCGCCGGTCATCGCCGGGGCCGGATGCCTGCAGGATCCGTCCGATGCCGCCTTCTGCCTCGGCACCGACACCGGCAACTCGGCCTATCTGGGTACCAAGCAGCTGATCGGGGCGCTCGGCGACAGCAAGCGCATCGTCCATTTCACCGGGTTCCTGGTCGATCCCAACACTCAGTTGCGCATCGACGCGGTACAGCGCGCTGCCGATGAGGCGGGCGCCCAGGTCGTGCAGGTCATCGCCGACATCGACGCACCCGAGCCGGCCGAGGAGAAGATCAACGCCTATCTGGCCGCCCATGCCGGGGAGGTCGACGGCATCATCACCACCGCCTGGGTGCCCGCGGTGGTTGCCGCCAACGCCCTGCGCAAGATCGGCGACAAGCGCATCAAGATGGTGGGTATCGACCACGACGAAGTGGTCCTGCAGGCGATAAAGGACGGCTTCGTGACCGGCACCATGCTGCAGAACCCCTACGGCCAGGCCTATATCGGCGCCTTCGCGCTGGACAAGCTGCGCTCGGGCTGCACCGTCAAGCAGGACGCCCCGCTGATGGCGAACGCGCTGACCGCCAAGTTTATCGATTCGGGCACCGCCTTCGTCGGAGCTGATGGCGTGGACAATTATGTCGACGCGATGCGCGCCGCCACCAAGGCGCTGTTCGACACGTTCGAGGCGACCTACCTGACCTGCCAGTAACGCGAAAGTCGGGCGCCGGACCCTGTTCCGGCGCCCCACAGCCGCCCATTCGCACCGGCATGCCTGGGCGGCTTGCCTCCGCGCAGCCTGCCTTGCCGGCAGTTCCCAGCCGCCCTTCTACGAGATCGTTTCATGGCGCTTCCCGACAGCCCGGCCAGCCCGGCCACGCGACAGGCCAAGCGCCCGATGGCGCGGTACTTTCTCACCAACGAGTTTGGACTGGCCGCGCTCATCGTCCTCTTCGCGGTGCTGTTCGGCGTCACGGCTCAGGGTTTCCTGTCGCCGTTCAACCTCTTCGCCCTAGGTCGGACGGCCTCCATCAACATCATGATCGGTCTCGCCATGATGGTCGTCATCGTCACCGGCGGGCTCAACCTGGCGCTGGGCGCGATCGGCGTCTGCGCGGCGATCTTCTGCGGCTTCCTGATTCAGGATGCCGGCCTCGCCTGGCCCCTCGCGATCGTTCTGGCGCTGGCGCTTGGCGCCGCCCTCGGTTCCATCAACGGCTGGATCACCGTGCGCTCCGGCCTGCACAGCTTCATCATCACGCTGGCCACCATGAGCATCTTCTTCGGCGCCATGATCTTCCTGACCCGGGCCCAGTCCTACCGCGGACTGCCACCGGAGCTGACCAGTTTCGGGCGCATCAAGATCGTCGAGATCGTCTCTCCGCTGCTGGTCGTCACCGTCGTCGTCGCCCTGTTGCTCGCCTATCTCTACCGGCTGACGGCACTGGGCCGGGAAATGCTCGCGGCGGGCGCCAAGGCCGAGGCAGCCGAGCTTTCCGGCGTCCGGGTGGGGCGCGTGTTCATCATCTGCCACATGCTCTCGGGCGCGATCGCGGCCGTCGCCGCCCTGATGCTGACGGCACGCAACGGCGCGGCAATCCCGTCGATGGCCGGGCAGCTCGGGCAGGACTGGCTGCTGCCCGCCTTCCTCGCGCCGGTCCTCGGCGGCACGCTGCTCACCGGCGGACGCGTCTCGGTTCTCGGCACCTGCCTCGGGGCCTTTCTCGTCACCATGCTTACCAGCGGCCTGCTGCTGATGCAGATCGGAGAATTCTGGATCCAGTCTTTCCTCGGGCTACTGCTGCTCGCCGCCGTGCTCATCGACAAGTCGCGCCGAATGCTCCTCGACCGGAGCAAGCTGTCATGAGCCCGGGCTTGTCCCGGATCGTCCGGACCGACTGGTTCGGGCCCTTCGTCATCGCCCTGGCGGCTATCGCCATCGTGGCGGCGTTCAATCCATCCTTCCTGTCTCCGCTCAATATCCAGGTGCTGCTGCTGGCGATTTCCATCAACGCACTGATCGCCTTCTCGCAGATGAGCATCATCGCCATCGGCCAGATGAACCTGTCGGTCGGCGCGATCGGCGGGCTGGTGGCGATCAGCTTCGCGGGCATGATGGAAGTCTGGGGCTTTCCCGCCCCGGTCGCGGCAACCCTGGCGCTGGCGCTCGGTCTCGTCTGCGGGCTGCTCAACGGCCTCGTCATCGCCTGGACCGGCATCTCCGCCTTCATCATCACCCTGGCCTCGCTCTCGCTCTACAAGGGCATCAACCTCGGTATCACCCAGGCGCAGCCCTTCTACGGCGTGCTGGACGCGGTCAAGGCGTTCGGCCAGACCAACGTCCTGGGCCCGATCCCCTGGCTGGCGGTCCCGACCGCAATCGTCGCCCTGCTCCTTTGGTACATGTTCAACCGGCTGCCGGTCGGCCGCTTCATCCTCGCCGTGGGCGGCAATCAGCATGCGGCCGAGCTTTCGGGCATTTCAGTGGGTTTCACCGTCACCGTGGCGCATGCCATTTCCGGCCTGCTGGCCGGGCTTGCGGGCATCCTGCTGGTGGCGCGCCTGCAGATCGGGCAACCGACCATCGGCGATGACTGGCTGATCCTGTCCTTCGCCGCGCCGGTCATCGGCGGCGCCGTGCTGGCCGGCGGGCATGTGAGCATACCGGCGACCCTGCTGGGCGTCGTCATCGTCGCGATCATCACCCAGGCGCTGGTGCTGTTCAACATCGATCCGTATCTCGTTCAGGTGGTGCTCGGCTTCCTCATCCTCGGCGCCGTGGGCCTCAACCGCTTCCGCGAAGCGCGCCTTGAACGTCCGGCCGGGAGGATCTGACGATGACGCAGACGGTTTTCGAAGCGCGCCAGGTCAGCAAGTTCTTCCCCGGCGTCAAGGCGCTGGCGGAAGTCTCGCTCGACCTGCACACCGGTTCCATCCACGCGCTGCTGGGCGAGAACGGGGCCGGCAAGTCGCCGCTGATCAAGATCATCACCGGGGTCTACCGGCCGGACGAGGGCGAACTGTTCCTCGACGGAAACCCCATCGCGCTGACCGGCCCGCGCGACGCGATCGCCAATCGCATAGGCGTGGTGCATCAGGAGCGGAACCTGATCGGCCGCTTCTCGGTGGCGGAGAACATTCATCTGGAACGGCTCGGAGCCTTCCCGCTCAAGCCCATCGACTACGCCGCGCTGAACCGGATGGCCAGCCAGTGGCTCGATGAACTCGGGCTCGATATCGACCCGAGGACCCCGGTATCGCGGCTCAGCGTTGCCAAGATGCAGATGGTCGAGATCGCCAAGGCGCTGTCGCTGCGCTCGCGCGTCCTCCTGCTCGACGAGCCCACCGCCTCGCTGACCGCCCACGAAACCGACATTCTCTTCGCCCTCCTGCGCAAGTTGCGCGACACTGGCGCGAGCCTGCTCTTCGTCAGCCACAAGCTCGAGGAAGTGCAGGAGATCTGCGATCGGGTCACGGTGCTGCGCGATGGACGCAATGCCTGCCAGAGCCGCTCGATGGAAGGCCTGGGGCGTCAGGACCTCGTGCGGATGATGATCGGGCGCGGCGAGGATGCCGGCCGCTGGACGGCGCGCGACCGCACCGGCAATCCCGTGGCCCTGCAATTGAGCGAGGTTTCGACCGGGCTCGGCCACAGGAACGTCAACCTTGCCGTCCACAAGGGCGAGATTGTCGGGCTCTACGGCCTGGTCGGCGCGGGACGCACCGAACTGGCAAAGTGCATCATGGGAAAGTTCCCCATTACCGGCGGGCAGTTGAGGGTCGGTGGCACGCCGGTGGTCATCCGGAGCGTCGCCGACGCCATCCACCGCCACGGCATCGGCTATCTCAGCGAGGACCGCAAGCAGGAGGGCCTGGTGCTGATGCACTCGGTGCTCGAGAACGCAGGCATCACCGTTTGGCGGCAGCTCGCGCGCTGGCTGGCCGCGCTGACCGATGGAACGATCCGCACCAAGGTCGCGCCCTTCATCGAGAAGCTCGAGGTGAAGACACCAAGTCTCGACCAGACCGTTGGCAACCTCTCCGGGGGCAACCAGCAGAAGATCAGCGTCGCCAAATGGCTGGCCGCCGGCGTCGACATCCTGATCGTCGATGAGCCCTCCGTGGGCATCGACATCAAGACCAAGGCCTATCTGCACGATCTTCTGCGACAGTTGTCCGATGACGGAACGGCCATCCTGCTGATCACCAGCGACATGCCCGAAATGGTCGCCCTGGCCGACCGCATCGTCGTGCTAAACGACTACCGGGTCGAAGGCGAGCTCATCAACTCCGGCCAGTACGACACCATGAGCCACGCCATCATGGACCTGATTCACCGCGTCGAGGCGGCATAGACGCCCCCAACCGGGGCGCGCCCGGCTGGCGGCCACCTAGGGCGTCAGGTCCACCGGGACCGGCGGCTTCTCATATACCACGAGGATCGTGACCCGCTGATTGGCCGAGAGATAGGGGTCGTTTGGGAAGAACGGGTCGGTGTCGCCACGGCCGACCACCGAGCCGATGCGGTCGCCGGACATCCCGAATTCCTCGAGCACCTGGCGGGTGACATTGGCCCGGTCGAACGAGAGTTCCCACTTGCCGTAGCGCGGGTTGTCGAACCTGGCGCCGGCCGCGGTGTGGCCGGTGATCTGGATCTGGTTGGGCAGCTTCTGCAGCGCGGGCGCCATGGCGGCGATCGCCTTGCGCGTCATCTCATAGGGATACTTGCTGCCCTCCGGGAACATGGCACGTCCGTCCTGGTCGGCGATGATGATGTGCAGCCCTTCGTCGGTCTCCTCCATGATGATGTTCCTGGAGAGCGCGGTGATGTCGGGCAAATCCTGCCACGCCTGCTTGAGGCTCGCCGCGGCCAGGGAGAACTGCGCGGCGCGTTCGATGCTGGTGCGCTCCTTGGCGAAGGTGTTGGCCTCCTGCCCCTGATTCTCGTGCTCGGGCTGATCTTCCGTGGAGAACTCGGTGGATGCCGCCATCTCCTCGGGGCCGACCTGCTTCAAAAAATCGCGTTCGGGATTGCCGCGGCGCTCGATCATGCCGCTCATGGCCGAAAAGGGCTGGATGCCGAAGGCGTCCTGCACCGAGCCGGCCGCCATGCTGAGCTTCTCCTGGTCCTGCACCGAAAAGCTGAGCAGCATCACGAAGAAGGCCATCAGCAGCGACATCAGGTCGGCGAATGAAATGACCCAGCTGCCGCCGTGGGCGCCGCCGCCACCGCCGCCGTTCTTCCTGCGCGCCATCAGGCCGCTTCCAGCAGTTTTTCGCGATGGTGCAGCGGCAGATAGCTCGCCAGCTCATCGCGAATGGTGGTGGGGTTGCGGCCTTCCCGGATCATCACCAGTGCTTCGATGATCAAGGTGCGATTGGTGCCTTCCTCCTGGGCGCGGTGGGCCAGCTTGTCGGAAATGGGCAGCGCGAACACGTTCGAAATGGCAGCGCCGTAGAATGTGGCGAGCAAGGCGATGGCCATGCCTGGGCCGATCTTCTTGGGGTCGTCCATGTGGCCGAACATCGAGACCAGGCCGATCAGCGTGCCGACCATGCCCATGCCTGGGGCGGTGTCGCCCAGCGCCTTGAAGATCTTGTGACCTTCCTCGACGCGCTCGTAGTCGAGATCGCGCTCGCGTTCCAGGGAGGCGCGCAGCGCTTCGGAGGAAAAGCCGTCGGCGATCATGCGGACGCCGCGCTGGAAGAACTTATCCTCGATCTCCACCTGCTCGAGGGCGATGGGCCCCTGGCGCCGCATGGTCTCGGCGATCTCGGCGATCTGATCGATCAGCTTGGTGGGGGAAACGTGCTTGTAGAGCACGGCACTCTTGAGCCCGAGAACGATGGCGGCGACGAAGCTGCCCATCGTGTAGCGGACCAGGATTGCCATGGACGCGCCGCCGATCACCACGACCGCCGGCAGCAGGTTGACGAAGCTCATCGGGCTGGATCCTTCCAGCAGGATGGCGGCAATCAGGACGGCGAAGCCGCCAATGATGCCAATGACGGTAGCGATATCCACTTCTTGGAGGCCCCTGAGGTCGAAAAGCGAAGAAAAATCCTTCGCTTCGATCATGGGGGGACCGGGATAACATGCGCTTAAACATCAGGGTTAACGGCGGGTAACGGCACACCGGACGACCGAAGGAAAGGGTTCCTTAACCATAAACTGCAAGGGTTCGTTGGCGCTGTCCGCGCCGGAGCCCCCATGCCCTTCCGCGCTAAAAACCGGCGTTCGACCCTGCGATTGCAGCTGCTGGCCGGCACCGCGCTGGCGGCGTGGGCGGGCGGCGCGCAAGCGTCCGCGGCAGGCGAATTCAATGCCATGGGCGATGGGACGGAGTTCAGCACCGCGGATTTGCTGCGCGACACAACGACTGGCTGCGAGAGTTGCGTGCTCGCGGGTCCGCCACATGAACGGGACGATCCGTTCTTCGACCTCGACTGGAGTCTTGCGCTTCGCGGCGCCTACGCGCGCGATCAGGACGGCGGGCACTTCGAGGCGCTGGCGGTGCCGAGCGTCAGCCTGACCCACCGTGCCATGCGTGGCGGCTACGATCTTTCCGCCAGCGCCGAACTCGCCAGGTCCAGCCTCGACGCCTACCGTCTCGCGGCCCTGCGCGCAGCAGCCGGCGCCGACTACCGGCTCGATGCCCTGACCGTCATTTCCGGTGCGCTCGAGCTCTCGCTGACCCAGGACAGCCCCGGCGCGCCGGGAGTGGCCAACAACGTCGCGATCGCCCCGATCGTGGGCTCGGCCGAGGCCGAAGCGGCGGTCACGCGGGAGCTGGGCATGTTCGACGTCGCGCTGCGGGGCAGCGCCAGCCGCACCGTTTACGGACCGACGACGCTGCTGGACGCCTCGGTGGTGGACAACAGCGCGCAGAACAACTGGAAAGTGGGCACCGGCCTGCGCCTGGGCTACGCCGTGACGCCCGTCCTTACCGCCTTCGTCGACGGCGGCGCCGGGTATCAGCTCTACGATCTGCCTTCGCCGATCTATCTGGAAAAGCTCGATGCTGCCGACTATGCGATCCGGGCCGGGCTCGGCGCCAAATGGAACAGCGTGCTGGAGGCCGAAGGCTCGATCGGGCTGGGGTTGAGGCGATTCGCCGCGCCCGCGTTCGGGGAGGTGGTTTCGACGCTCTACAACGCCAAGCTCACCTTCCGCCCGGACGAGACGGTGACGCTGAGCGGCACCTTCTCGACGACGGTCGGGGCGCCTGGGCCCAGTTCCGCCGGGCTGGCGCGGATCGAGTATGCCGCAGCAGCGGACGCGAGCTATCAGCTCAACACCTGGCTCAAGCTGCGCGCTTCGGCGGGCTGGCGACATGCGCTGCTGGTGGGAACAACCACGACCGAGACCGGCTACAATGCCGGTGCGGGATTGGACTATCTGCTCAACGAGTTCGCGACGCTGACCGCCGACTATGCCTATCGCTGGGCCGAAACCACGCCCGATCCGGGCGAGGAAGAGCACCGCGTAACCCTGGGCGTGACGTTCGCGCGCTAGACGCAACTCGCTCTCGGCTCGAAACTCGATCAGGGTTCGGGCGCGGCGCGAGCCCTGATCGAGTTTCGGCCCTAATGGCCCAGGTCGAGCGCCCGCAGCTCCCGCTTCAGGTCGGCGGCCAGATCGGGGCGTTCCAGGGCGAAGACCACATTGGCGGTCAGGAAGCCGATCTTGGAACCGCAGTCGAACACCCGTCCCTCATATTTGACGCCGGTGAAAGTCTGCGTGCGGATCAGGATCTGCATGGCGTCGGTCAACTGGATCTCGCCGCCGGCGCCCTTGGTCTGCTCGCTCAGGAGCGTGAAGATCTCCGGCTGCAGGATGTAGCGGCCCGATATGAAGAGGTTGGAAGGCGCATCCTTCGGATCGGGCTTTTCCACCATGGCGGTGATGCGGAAGCCCGAATCGGGGCCTTCGCCGCGGGCGACGATGCCGTAACTCGACACGTTGGCGGGGTCCACCTCCTCGACGCCGATGATGTTACCTCCGGCCTGTTCATAGGCCTGCATCATCTGCTTGAGCACACCCGGCCTGGCGTTGAACACCATGTCGGGGAGGAGCAATGCGAAGGGCTGCTTGCCGACCAGTTCGCGCGCGCACCAGACGGCGTGACCGAGCCCCAGCGGCTCCTGCTGCCGGGTGAAGCTCGTTTGGCCCGCCTGCGGCAGTTCGCGCTGCAATTCCTCCAGTTCGGCCGATTTGCCACGGTCTTCCAGCGTGTGCTCCAACTCGAACTGCCGGTCGAAATGGTCCTCGATCACACCCTTGTTGCGGCCGGTGACGAAGATGAAATGTTCGATGCCGGCCTCCTTGGCCTCATCGAACACATACTGGATCAGCGGCTTGTCGACGATGGTCAGCATTTCCTTCGGCATCGCCTTGGTGGCGGGCAGAACGCGGGTGCCGAGGCCGGCGACCGGAAAGACGGCTTTGCGGATTTTCATGAGGGGGCGGAATGCC
>JAUXUM010000210.1 GCA_030680995.1 Devosia sp. | reverse complement strand
ACGCGGGAGACGTCGAGCGCCTTGATCAGGAAGCGGGAGACGAACTCTTCGGCCTCGATCTGGGAGAATTCGCGGTTGAAGGGCATAATGACGATGCCGTCGAGCCCGAGCGCCTCGGCGAGGCGGCCCTTGGCGTCGGCCCCGGTCAGCCGGAACATCACCGGCTCGGGCGCGAAGACGTCGCGCGGGTGGGGCTCGAAGGTGAGGACGACGGCGGCGACCCCACGCTGCTTCGCCCGCGCCTTCAGCGCGGTGAACACGTGCTGATGGCCGCGGTGGAAACCGTCGAAATTGCCGATGGCGACGACGCAGCGCTTGAGCGCATCGGGCACGTGATCGAGGCCCGAGAGCCTGATGAAACCGGACAAATCCAAACCCGCCGAAATTTGCGCGCGTTCAATGGCAAGAAACGGCGCGCCGCGCAAGGACCCTCACCAGCTCAGCCGCGGCATGAAGCCCGCCAGCCTCACCCCGCTGGGCGCCACGAGGCGATGAATTGCCTCCGGGTCCGGTTTGCCAAAGGCGTCTAGCTCGCTGGCGTGAATGGAGCCGGTGACGAACAGGAGGTCGATACCGAAGCCGGCCGCGCCGATGGCGTCGGTGCGGACGCTGTCGCCGATGGCGAGGAGCTTTTCACGCGGGATGGGCCGGCCGGCCGCCGTCTCCGCAAGTCGCAGCGCCTCCTGGTAGATCGGCCGGTAGGGCTTGCCCGCCATGCGGACCATGCCGCCGCGGGCCTCGTAGAGATCGGCCAGCGCGCCGCCGCAATAGATCAGGCGCTCGCCGTGCTCGACGACGCGATCGGGATTGGCGGCAATCATGGGCAGGTTGCGGCTGAGCCAGAGCGTGATCCGCTCATTGTACATGTCGGGGGTGTCGTCATCGGTATCGAGGTCGGTAACGACGATTGCCTGGGCCGCCTCGGCGCTGCCGCGGGTGACGTTCAGCCCCTCGTAGAGCGCATCGTCCTCGGTCGGCGGCCCGACGTGGTGGATGACCTTGCCGGAGTATTCCGAGATCATCGCTCTTGTCGCGTCGCCGGAGGAGACGATGGCGTCGTAGGAGTCGCGCGCGACGCCCAACCGGTCGAGCAGCGGAACGATCGCCGAGGACGGCCTTGGGGCGTTGGTGATCAGCACCACTTTGCCCCCCGACTGGCGGTAGGACCGCAGCGCCTCTACAGCCGAAGGGTGCGCCGCAACGCCGTTGTGGACGACGCCCCAGACGTCGCTGAGCACCGCATCGTAACCCGAGCTGATTTCGCTGAGACCGGCAAGAGCATGCATCTGGACCACCGCACCAATCCCGCTGGAACGGGATTCTCCGTTGCTTCGTTGCCGCTCTCTAACAGAGATTCCCGCCGCCGCGGCAAGGACTTCTCGCCCCGGCGCTATTGCGCCTCCGCGCGACGCGGGGCGGCAGAAGTCACCGGCCGCTCGACCAGCAAATCGGGCCGTACCGGACCCGGTCCTGAAATATGCGGCCCCTGGACCAGCACGACGCCATCCTCGAAGAAGGTCAGCAGCTGCTGCTCGTCAATGATGCCCGTCGCCACCAGATCGATATGGAAGCGCCTGGCGTAGGGCGCGATGTCGGCCGTATGGAAATCGGTGAACTGTTCGGGATCGCGCAGGAAGCGCGTGGCGTCGAAGCGTACGCTGGTGAAGCCGGTGCCTTCGAGTTCGCCGAAATCGACGCGCAGCGATGCCGCGGCCAGAAGCGAGAAGGCGGCGCCGCGATGGTTGATCTGGGACAGGACGGACTTCTCGCTCTGCGGCATCGCGGTCCACTCGGCCTGGGTGACGGCAAATATCAGCGCATCGGAGATGGCGCGGTTGGCGTCGAGCGAGGCGAAGATCTGCGCCACCGCGTTCGGATCGCTGATCGAGGCGCGCGACAACGGCACGAACAACCGGATCGGCTGCCCGCTGGTGCGGGCGCGGCGGGCAATGACGATGGCTTCCCCGAGGACCTGGGCCTCGATCCGCTGCACGACCTCGTCGCTGCCGCGACGCGGCATGAAATCGGGCGGATCGGCGAGACCGCCGTGCTCCATCATCAGGCGCGGCACGATGTCGTAGCCGTGCGGCCGGCGCTGCGGCAGCGTTATGACCGGCTCGATGTGGCAGACCATGCGGTTCTCCGCGATCGCTTCCTTCAACAACTCGATCGGGATCACCGGTTCGGGAAACGTGTCTTCATCCGGCCTTTCGGCTTCGGCCGGAGCGGGAGGCGCAAATCCCTCATGGCGCTGCGCTTCATCGATCTCGGCAACCGCTTCGGCCACCTGACGGACGACCGTGCCGAGCACGGAAATGTCGGCTTCGATCGCTTCGAGCCGGCTGCCCGCATTGGCGTCGGCCAAGGCGTTGATCCTCTGGCTGAGCACCGCGCCGGCCTGCGCATCGGTCGAGAGCAGACGGGAGAGATCCTCGATGGCGCGTTCCAGGCGGGCTTCGGCGCGCTGCCGCAGCGTGCGTTCGAGCAGCATCACGGCCAAGCAGCCGAAAGCGACGGCCGTCACGAAAGCCTCGATGGGTGAAAAGGTCAGGCCAAAATAGGCGGCGCCGGCGATACCGAGGGCGGCTAGCGCTATGAAGATATAAACCAAACCCTGCACGAGCAGCTTCGCGTTTCCAGTGACCAAGAACGGACTCGACATCGAAGCCATAGCATTGCCGGAAACCAGCCGGAAGCTTTGGCGCTGAAGCAACGGTTCAAAACGGATTATTTACCGTGTTCGTCAACAATCAGGGCAAGCAACAAGGACCCAGGGAAACACATGACCATGCTTCTCCGCTCCGGACCCGGTTCGGATGCCGCCGCGCGGCTGCTGTTGATCGAGCGCGATCCGGCAAGTGGCAGGGTGACGGCGGAGCACCTGCGCAACTGCTTCCTCGCGGAGCCGGCGATCGTGGCTGCCCGCGACGGCAAACAGGCTGCGGAGATGCTGCGCAACCAGAACTATGACATTGTGCTGGTTGACCTTTCCAGTCTGGGCGACCTCGCCGCCCAGACCGAGGACGCGGTGGCCCGGCTGGTGAAACTGGCGGCGGGGGCGCTGATGATCGCGCTGTCGGACGGGGCCTCGGTCTCGGCAGCGGTGGAGGCGATGCGGGCCGGTGCCCACGACTATATTGCCAAGCCGATCAGCGGCCCCGCCTTTGCGGCCAGAATCGGCGAGCTGGCGCACCGGCACGGCAAGGCCAGGGCATTAACCATCGAGACGGGCGCGCCCGAACGCGGCGAGCGCTTTGCGGGGTTTGTCGGCGCCTCGACGCAGATGCAGTTCGTCTACGAGCAGATCGAGCGGATCGCTCCCTCTTCGGTCCCGGTCTTCATCACCGGCGAAAGCGGATCGGGCAAGGACGTCTGCGCCGAGGCGCTGCATGAACGCGGCCCGCGCGCCAACAAGCGCTTCGTGGCCATAAACTGCGCGGCAATCCCGCGTGACCTGATGGAGAGCGAGCTCTTCGGGGTGGCCCGCGGCGCCTATACCGGGGTACACGAAGACCGCAAGGGTGCCGCCGAACTCGCCGATGGCGGGACGCTGTTCCTCGATGAGATCGGCGAGATGGATTTGAGCCTGCAGAGCAAGCTATTGAGGTTCCTGCAGACCGGCGCGGTCAGCCGCGTGGGGGAAGCCAGCGTCCGCCAGATCGATGTGCGGGTGATCTGCGCCACCAACCGCAACCCGATGCAGCTCATCGCCGAGAAGAAGTTCCGCGAAGACCTCTTCTACCGGCTGCACGTGCTGCCGATCCACCTGCCGCCGCTGCGGCAGCGTCCGGCCGATGTCCTGGTGCTGGCCCGGCACTTCCTCGAGCGCTTCGCGCGCGAGGAACACAAGTTGTTTTCGGGCTTCTCGCCGGAGACCGCGAACCTGCTCATCGCGCGGGAATGGCCGGGCAACGTGCGGCAGCTGCAAAACCTCGTCCGGCGGCTGGTGGTGATGTTCGACGGCGGCGAGATCACCGCCGAGATGATCGCCGCGGCGGACATCGAGAGCCTTGGTCTGGTGCGCGAGGAGGCCGCGGCACCGGCGCCGAAGAAGCAGCCGGTGCTGCCAATGTGGCGGCAGGAGCAGCGCATCATCGAAGACGCCATCCAGAGCTTTGCCGGCAACATCGCGCTTGCCGCCGCGGCGCTGGAGCTCAGCCCCTCCACCATCTACCGCAAGCGGCAGGCCTGGGCCGAGGCGGGCGCGGACCGCAAGGGCGCGGCTTAGGGACTCGCAGGCGTCATACGTTTGCATTACACTTGGTTCTCGAAGGAGAACCGAAATGGCTGCGACGGCACTTGTTCAGGCACGTATTGATCCGGATGTGAAAGACCGCGCTGCCGCGGTACTTGAAGGCATGGGGCTCTCCGTGTCCGACGCTGTCCGCATCCTGCTCACCCGCGTTGCGAACGAGGGGGCGCTGCCGTTTGAGCTGACCAGCGATCCAGAAGCTTACGATGCCTGGTTCCGAGCCAAGGTGCAGGAAGCGCTGGATGATCCAAGTCCCAGGATTCCGGGGGAAGAGGTGGAGGAGTATTTCGCAAAACGCCGCGAAGAACTCCGTCGTAAGATTGCGGCTGGCAGCCGGTGAAAGTCGAATGGACGCGGACCGCACAATTGGACCGCGACCGACTCATCGACTATCTGGAAACTGAAAGTGCTCAGACTGCGCTCATTGTCGATGAACGCATCCATGACCAGGTCCAGCGGCTCCGGGAGTTCCCAGATTCAGGGCGACGCGGTCGTGTACCAGGGACTCTGGAACTGGTAATTCGGCGTACGCCTTACATCGCGGCATACCGCGTCGACGGCAACGCGGTGATCGTCCTCAGGCTGCTTCATGGCGCGCAAAAGTGGCCGAAAGCACTCTGACTATCACGTTAGCCCTTCGCCAGCTTCTCGCTGACTTTTCGCGCCGTGGCATAGGCCTTGTGCTCTTCGCCCAGGGCGGTGCCCTTCTTCAGCACCCGGCCTTCGGACAGCACTTCCCACTGCCACTGTGCGTTGGGACCGCTGCCGCCGGTGCGGCGGAGGCTTATCTCGTGTTTCGTGGGTTCGGCCGCCATAAAATCCTCTTCAGCGCCAGGTAAAGACGCGGGTCACCGAATAGTTGAATACCACGCTCATCACCGCGCCGGCGATGCCGGCGAGGAACAGGTCCGGGCTGGCCGAGTAGATCCAGGTGGCGACCGAGACATTGGCCAGCGCGCCGATCGAGCAGACCACATAGAAGCTCAACAGTCCGATCCAGAAGCGCCCGCCGCGCAGCTTCTTGTCGGCGTAGGTCAGTTCGTTGTTGAGCACGAAGTTCGTGGTCATCGCGACGATGGTCGCGGTCAGCTGGGCGTTGGTGAAGTTGAAACCCATGGTTTCGTGGGTAAGCCAGAGCACCGCCAGATGCACGAAGACGCCCGAGCCGCCGACCATGCCGAACAACAGGAAGCTCGTCGGCAGCAGGCCGCGGCTCAGCTTGGAGAGCAGCAGGCCGAGGAACTGGACGACGATCAGCGGGCTCATCTTGCTCTCGCCGGCCTGGCGCGCCCGGAACCGGTAGGGGAGTTCGCCGATGCTCAGGGTCCGGTCCGCCCGGGTGCGGAACCGGGTCGCCGAGACGATGATGTCGAGCAGGATCTTGAACCCGTCCTTGCTCAGCGTCGGCGCCACCTCGTCGAAGACCTCGCGGCGCATCAGGAAAAAGCCGCTCATCGGGTCCGACAGCTTGGTGCCGGTCAGCAGCGACGAGAGCCGGGTGGCGAGGCGGCTGCCGGCTTCGCGGGCCGAGGACAGCCCCTCCCCCGTACTGCCCGCGCCGGCATAGCGGGTGCCGACGACGATGTCGTCGCCGTCGATGGCTTTGGCATACATCCGGGGCAGGATGGCTTCGTCGTGCTGCAAATCGGCGTCGATCACCGCGAAGAAGGGCGCGGCGCTGGCCGAAATGCCCTCGATGCAGGCCGAGGAGAGGCCGCGCCTGCCGATGCGATGGATGCAGCGGACATTGGAGAACCGCCGCGCCATCTCCTTGACCACGGCAGCGGTGCCATCGGGAGAGTTGTCGTCGACGACGATGAACTCGAAGGGGATGCCCTCGAGCGCGGCGCCGACCCTGTCGTAGAGCACGGGAATATTGTCCCGCTCATTGTAGCTGGGGACAATGACGGCAAGCTCGGGCGCCTGCCAGCTCGTGGCGAGCCTTGCGCCCGCGGCGGTTTCCAGATCTTCAACCAATACGCGCATGCATCCGAGGCAAAATCCAGGGTGCTGACTAGCCGCTCGCTGGTTCCAATGCAACCGCGGACACGCCGCTGTCACCGGAGTGTGGCATATGGGCCATGCAGATGGGGAAATCCGGCAACAGCGCATTACGGCCATTGGACCAGGATATCGCCTGTCGCGCTGGCCCGACCTTGACTCCGGGGATGCCCGGCTCTATATCCCGCCCAGCCTGTTAGCACTCATTAGATGCGAGTGCTAACAGGCCCAGATTCACCATAGCGTAATAGGAGCAGACATGAGCTTCCGTCCCCTGCACGACCGTGTGGTCGTCCGGCGCGTCGACAGCGAAGAAAAATCCGCTGGCGGCATCATCATCCCCGATACCGCGAAGGAAAAGCCCTCCGAGGGCATCGTCGAGGCGGTTGGTCCGGGCGCGCGCGACGACAGCGGCAAGATCATTCCACCCGATGTGAAGGCCGGCGATCGCATCCTCTTCGGCAAGTGGAGCGGCACCGAAGTCAAGCTCGACGGCAAGGAGCTTCTGATCATGAAGGAAAGCGACATCATGGGCGTGATCGGCGCCTGATAGTCCATCCTGCCTTCCGGTTACAAATTCATTCGTAAGGAGCGCCAAACATGGCCGCGAAAGACGTAAAATTCTCCACCGATGCCCGTGACAAGATGTTGCGCGGCGTCAATATCCTCGCCAACGCGGTGAAGGTTACCCTGGGCCCCAAGGGCCGCAACGTCGTCATCGACAAGTCGTTCGGAGCGCCGCGCATCACCAAGGACGGCGTGACGGTGGCCAAGGAAATCGAGCTCGAAGACAAGTTCGAGAACATGGGCGCCCAGATGGTGCGCGCCGTGGCGTCCAAGACCAACGACATCGCCGGCGACGGCACGACCACTGCGACGGTCCTGGCCCAGTCGATCGTCAATGAAGGCGTCAAGCTGGTTGCGGCCGGCATGAACCCGATGGACCTCAAGCGCGGCATCGACCTTGCCGTCGCCGAGGTCGTCGCCAACCTCGCCAAGAAGGCCGCCAAGATCACCTCCTCGTCCGAGGTCGCACAGGTCGGCACGATTTCGTCCAATGGCGAAAAATCGATCGGCGAGATGATCGCGAGCGCCATGCAGAAGGTCGGCAACGAGGGTGTGATCACCGTCGAGGAAGCCAAGTCGCTGGAAAGCGAACTCGAGGTCGTCGAGGGCATGCAGTTCGACCGCGGCTATCTCTCGGCCTATTTCGTCACCAATCCCGAGAAGATGACTGCTGTGCTCGAGGATCCGCTGATCCTTCTGCACGAGAAGAAGCTCTCGAACCTGCAGTCGATGCTGCCGATTCTCGAGTCCGTCGTCCAGACCGGCCGTCCGCTGCTGATCGTGGCCGAGGACATCGAAGGCGAGGCACTGGCGACGCTGGTGGTCAACCGTCTCCGCGGCGGCCTCAAGGTCGCGGCCGTGAAGGCTCCGGGCTTCGGCGATCGCCGCAAGGCCATGCTCGAGGACATCGCGATCCTCACCGGCGGCCAGGTGATCTCGGAAGATCTCGGCATCAAGCTCGAGAATGTCACCATAGACATGCTCGGCACCGCCAAGAAGGTGGAAATCTCCAAGGAAAACACCACCATCATCGATGGCGCGGGTTCCAAGGACGACATCTCCGGCCGCGTCGCCCAGATCAAGTCGCAGATCGAGGAAACCACCTCGGATTACGACAAGGAAAAGCTGCAGGAGCGGCTGGCCAAGCTCGCCGGCGGCGTTGCCGTCATCAAGGTCGGCGGTGCGACCGAGATCGAGGTCAAGGAGCGCAAGGACCGCGTCGACGACGCGCTGAACGCTACCCGCGCCGCAGTCGAGGAAGGCATTGTCGCCGGCGGTGGCGTGGCGCTGCTGCGTGCCGCTTCGGACCTCAAGGTCAAGGGCGAGAATCCCGACCAGCAGGCCGGTATCGGCATCGTCCGCCGCGCCCTGCAGGAGCCGGTACGCCAGATCGTCCAGAACTCGGGCGGCGAAGGCTCGGTCGTGGTTGGCAAGATCCTCGAGAATGCCAGCGAGACCTTCGGCTTCGACGCCCAGACCGGTGAATATGGCGACATGATCACCATGGGCATCATCGATCCGGTCAAGGTCGTCCGCACGGCGCTGCAGGACGCGGCTTCGGTCGCGGCGCTGCTGATCACCACCGAGGCGATGATCGCCGAGATGCCCAAGGACGCGGCCCCGACAATGCCGGGCGGCGGCGGCCTGGGCGGCATGGGCGGGATGGACTTCTAGTCCATCCGCCCGACAACCCAACGTGTTCGGGCCGGTCAAGCCGGCCCGAATGGCGGCATGGACTTCTGGGAAGTCCGGTCCAAAGCTTAGTCCAGACTTCCCAGTCACGGACTTCGAAGAAGGCGCGGTGGCAACACCGCGCCTTTTTCGTAGGTACACGTATGCGGAGAACCCCCAACTGGCCGGCGTCTTGGCGATGGTGTTGATTTGGGCGGGCAGCACGGTGTTCGCCGCGCTCGGTCGCTTCTCAAGTCACTTCAAACGGCACCGTTGATGAGCGACTCAGTGTGTATTATGTTACACGGAGCCACGCGATGGAACGCAACAGTCGCAAGCTGATCAAGCTGCTTGAAGGCGACGGATGGAAGTTGGTGGCGGTCGCAGGATCGCACCACCAGTTTGAGCATCCCGGCAAGAAGGGGAAGACCACGGTGACCCACCGGCGTAAGGATTTGCCAATCGGGCTTGCTGGAGCGATCTTGAAACAGGCAGGACTACCAACCAGTTCGAAGTGAGAAATGCGCTACGTAGCCTTCATCCATAAAGACCCCGACTCTGCCTACGGCGTAGTCTTTCCCGATATCCCGGGCTGTTTCTCCGCCGGCGACACGTTGGACGAGGCTTCGCGCAACGCGGTTGAGGCGCTGGCTGCGCATGTTCGTTGGCTGGAAGCCGACGGCGACCCCGTTCCGCCGCCCCGCACACTCGATGAGATCATGGCCGATCCCGACCTCGCGGAGGATCGAGAGGGCGCCGTTGTCGCGGCCATACCGCTTGTCCGCGACTTGGGCTCAACTACCAGGATCAATGTGTCGCTGGATCTCGGGCTTCTCGAGGCCATCGACTCCGAGGCCCGGCAAAGGGGCCAGACCCGCTCGGCCTTCATTGCTTCGGCCGTCCGCAAGGAGCTGACCGACTAGGCGTGCCGTCTTCGCCCCCTAGCGAAAGAACAGCAGCCGCAGCGCCAGGATCACCGAGATGGCAATGATCAGCGGGCGGATGAGCTTGGCGCCGAAGCGGATGCCGGTATGTGCGCCCAGGTAGCCACCCACGATCTGTCCGAGCGCCATGGCGATGGCGGCGGGCCAGACCACGTCCCCCGCCGGCAGGAACAGCGCCAAGGCCCCCAGGTTCGACATCAGGTTGAGGATCTTGGTGTGGCCCGCGGCGCGCGTGAGGCCGAGACCGAACAGCGTCACGAACCCCATGGTGAGGAACGACCCGGTTCCGGGCCCGAATACGCCGTCGTAGAAGCCGATACCGAAACCCATCACCGGCACCCAGAGCGGGAAGCGCAGCCTGGCATGGCTGTCGGCGTCGGTGAGCTTTGGGGCGAAGGCGAAGTAGAGCGCAATGCCGATGAGCGCGACCGGGACGGCGAGCGAAAGCAAGGAAGTATCGAGACGCTTCACGACGAAGGCACCGAGCAGCGAGCCGGTAAAGGTCAGCGCGATCGCGGGGATGAGCGCCCGGAGGACGACGAATCCCTTGCGCCAGTAGGTGAAAGCGGCGACGCCCGTGCCGATCACCGATTGCAGCTTGTTGGTGGCGAGCGCGGCCACGGGCGGCAGGCCGGCAGACAGGAGCGCCGGCAGCGAGATGAGCCCGCCGCCGCCGGCTATGGCGTCGACGAAGCCGGCGAGCATGCCGACAGCGGCAAGCGCTGAAAGAACGAGAGGATCGAGCACGAGGCTATGTCTTCCGTTGCCGGTCGGTGGCGCGGCGGACCACGAAGTCTCCTGGCGGCACCGATGATACGCGGCGTTCGAGCAGCGGAATGGTGATCATCGAGGACATGAAGGCCGACATCGCAAGCTGCAGGCCGGCCACGAGCGCAGTCATGGCGAGGATCATCGCCCGCATCGTGGTCGATGGATTGAGCGTGCCGAAGCCCCGCTCCGCCCATTGCGTGAGGCCCCATATCAGGGTCCCCACGCCCACCGCGACGAGGATCACCGCGACGACCAGTACCCGTTCGAGCGTCAGCGACTCGAGCACGCCGTCGAAGGTTTCCGATCGGGGGATGAAGCCGTAACGCGAGGCGAAGCGGCGGCCGATGATGGCGAAGGAGACAGCCTGCAGACCGACCAGGATGAACATGGCGGCCATCAGGAAGGTGTGGATGTCGAGTTCGATGGTGGAGCTGATCCTGACCGGGCCGCGAAACAGCAGCGCCCCCAGGAACAGGCCCACCGCCAGCAGTGCATAGCCCGGGTAGAGGAACAGCCAGCGCGGCGAGAACAGCAGCAGGAAGCGCAGGTGCCGCCAGCCATCGCGGAACGAACGCAGATGCGATGCGCGCGAGCGGCCATCGGGCGAAAGCGTCGTGGGCACTTCGGTCACTCCGAGCCCCGAGAGCGTCGCCTTGACCAGCATCTCGGAGGCAAATTCCATCCCGGTGGTGCGCAGATTGAGCCCGAGGATGGCCTCGCGGTCGAAGCCGCGCAGGCCGCAGTGGAAGTCCGATGCCACGGTGCGGAAGAACAGCTTGCCCAGGAACGACAGGACGGGGTTGCCGATATGCTTGTGATGCCAAGGCATGGCGCCGGGGGCGATGCCGCCCTTGAAGCGGTTGCCCATCACCAGTTGGCTGCCTTTGCGCAGCTCGTCGACGAAACTGTCGAGACCGGCGAAGTCGTAGCTGTCGTCGGCATCGCCCATAATGACATATCTGCCGCGCGCCGCGGCAATGCCGCCGCCCAGCGCCGCGCCGTAGCCCTTCTCATGAACCTCGACGACACGGGCGCCGGTCGCCTCGGCGATCCCTTGCGAGCCGTCGGTCGAGCCATTGTCGGCGATCAGCACCTCGCCCGAAATGCCGCTGCGGTCGAGAAAGCCGCTCGCCTTGGCAATGCAGGTGGCCAGCGTCTCCGCCTCGTTGAGGCAGGGCATCAGAATGGTTAGTTCGAGTTCGGCCTCGGCCATGCGAATCCCTTGCTGAAGGCTTGGATCGGCTACTTATAGGGACAACCCAGTTAAGGCCCCCTCACAGTTCAGCGAAGCCTAGAGCAGCGTCGAGATCCCCGCCGGTACGCCACCCAGGATCGAAAGCAGCGCCTCGAGCTGGGCCTTGCGCAACGGCGTCCAGTCGGCGGTGCGCGAGACGATGAGATTGGCCTCGCTCTTCATGATCAGGCCGTCCTCGAGCACCCGCAGCGAGTTCGCCGCCAGCGTGGAGCCGGTCGAGGTGATGTCGACGATGAGGTCGGCCGAGCCGGAGGCGGGCGCCGCCTCGGTTGCACCCGCGCTCTCGACGATGCGGTATTCGGCGATGCCGTACTTGGCGAAGTGGCGGCGCGTCAGGTTCACATATTTGGTCGCCACCCGCAGCCAGCGGCCATGCCGGGCGCGGAAGTCCGATGCGACGTCGGCGAGATCGACCATCCGCTGCACGTCGATCCAGGCGTCGGGCACGGCGACCACGACATCGGCCTCGCCGAAGCCGAGCCCCCGCACGAAGAGCACATTCTCGTCTCCGCTTTCGGAGACCTCGTGGATGAGGTCGGTGCCGGTGACGCCGATATCGACGCCGCCGAAGATCAGCTCGCGCGCGATCTCGGCCGCCGGATAGAAGCGCACCGTCACCTGTGGCTGGTTCTTGATCGAGCCGACATAGGAGCGGACCCCGCCGGGCCGCGCGATGGTGAGCCGCGAGGAGGAAAAGGCCTTGCGGGTCATTTCCTCCAACCGCCCCTTGGAGGGCACGGCAAGCGTCAGGCCGCCGGTCATCGCGTCGCCTCCCGTTCCAGCCGGTCGACCCAGAGCGCGCAGCCCGAGGCGGTGATGTGCCGGGGGGCGCCGAGCCGGGTCAGCAGGCGGTCGTATTCGCCGCCCGAAGCCAGGATGTCGCCCTCCTCGCCGGTCATCTCGAAGACGATGCCGGTATAGTAGTCGAGACGCGGCGAGAAGCTGGCATCGAAGATCACGTCGGCGTTGGGCGAGAGCGCGGCGAGCGCGGCGGCGTGATTGCGCACCTGGAACAGCGGCGCCTCGAAATCGACGCCGTGGGCGCGGCACATGGCGCCGATGCGGTCGAGGGCACTTTGGGCGCTCTCTGCGACGGAGAGATAATCCTGCAGCAATTCCACCGTGCGTTCGGGGATGCGGGCCGCGTCGAGCGCCTGTTTTTCGAGGTAGCGGTCGGCGATCTCCTCGGGCGTGCGGCTGCCGATGAGGCTCAGGCCCGCCGAGAGCATGGCGTCGGTGACGATCTCGATCACGGTCTCGCGGCCGTCCGGCGCGTGGCCGGTGATGACATCGCCGGGCGTCGCCAGCCGCTCCATCAGGCGCTGCAGCGCCTCCGGGTGCCCGAAGCGGTGGCGGATGCGCGCCCGCCAGGCGGGCGGCACTTCGGCCGCTTCGAGGAAGGCCTCGAACAGCCCCACCCCGCCCAGCCGGATCGAAGGCGCGGTGACATCGTAGATGGCGAGGGCCCAGCGGGCAAAGGTCAGGACCTGGTCGAGCGCCTGACCGGCATCGGCATGGCCGAGCAGCTCGAGCCCCGCTTGCTCGTATTCGACCGGCTGGCCGTTCTGCTGGCGGAAAATAGTGCCCAGATAGGTATAGGCCGCCGGCACGCCGATCAGTCCGTCCTCCAGATAGGTCTTGGCGATCGGCAGGGTGAAATCGGGCCGCAGGCAATATTCGATGCCGTTGTTCGCCGTGGTCAGCAGCAGCTGCCGGCCGAATTCCTCGCCGGCAAGGTCGAAGAACGGCGCGGCCGGCAGCAGCAGCGGCGGGGTGACCCGCGTCACCGTCCGCGATTCGACCAGCCGAACCAGCGCCGCGTAGCGTTCCGAAGCGGTCTTCACTTGACCCCCTCGGTGGCGAGCACGCGCTTGACCGCCTCGACGAGCCCGCTGCGGGGCGCATTGAACTGGGCGGGGCGCGCCGCCTTCATTTCGGCGTGGTCGGTGAAGGCCTTGGCGGCTTCGGCGCCGGCGATCATATCCTTGATGGTGACCAGGTCTTGCTCGCGCTCATGGCTGCCTTCGATCACCACGGCGGGCGCGTTTCGCCGGTTGGCGTATTTCATCTGCGCGTTCATGCCGGAGGGACCGAGGTACATCTCGGTGCGGATGCCGGCGCTGCGGAGTTCGGAAACCATGGCCTGATAGCGGGCGGTCTGGTCCCGGTCCATGACCAGCACGACCACCGGCCCGACCGGTGTTTCGGCCCCGAGATTGCCGGTGAGCTTCAAGGCCTGGGCCAGACGCGAGACCCCGATGGAGAAGCCAGTCGCCGGGACGGGCTCGTTGCGGAAGCGACTCACCAGCCCGTCATATCGGCCGCCGCCACCGACCGAGCCGAACACGACCGGCTGGCCTTTTTCGTTCTTCACCTCGAAGGTGAGTTCGATCTCGAAGACCGGGCCGGTGTAGTATTCGAGGCCCCGAACCACGGAGTAGTCGATCCGGATGCGATCGTTCTTGTAGTTTGACGCAACCACCAGCCTTGAAATCTGCCGCAGCTCTTCGACGCCTTCCCGGAAAATGGCATTGATTGAAAGCCTGCTATCCGCGGCGAGCGCTAAAGAGAAGTAGTTGATATCGTCCATTTGGACGTCAAAGTCATTCGCTCTCAGCAGCTCGGTAACGACCCAGATGGCAGCTTCGTCAAGCTCAGCGCCAATGGTAAAGTCGCCGCTCTCATCCTTGCGTCCCTTCCCGAGCAGTTCGGTCACACCGTCGATGCCGACTCGGTCAAGTTTGTCGACCGCGCGCAATACCGTCAGGCGGCGGTCATGCGCGACGCCAAGAGCATCGAGAGCGCCATCCCAAAACTTCCGGTTATTCACCTTCACCACATACTTCCCGGCCAGCCCCAAGGCGTCCATGGTATCGGCCATCATCATGCACATCTCGGCATCGGCCTCTGGGCCTGCTGCCCCAACCGTATCGGCGTCGAACTGCATGAACTGGCGGAAGCGCCCCGGCCCCGGCTTTTCGTTGCGGAACACGAGGCCCTGGCGATAGGAGCGGAAGGGTTTCGGCAGCCGGTCGTAGTTCTGGGCGAAATAGCGGGCGAGCGGCGCGGTGAGGTCGTAGCGCAGGCTCAGCCACTGCTCGTCGTCGTCCTGCAGCGAGAAGACGCCTTCGTTCGGCCGGTCGGTATCGGGCAGGAACTTGCCCAGCGTCTCGGTATATTCGAACAGCGGGGTTTCTAGCGGGTCGAAGCCATAGCGCTCGAAGACTCTCTTGATGGTTGCAAGCATCTGATCGACGGCCGCGATCTCACCGGGCAAACGGTCTTCAAAGCCGCGCGGGAGCCGCGGTTCGATGAGCTTTTTCGTATCGGTCATGTGTAAAGGGCGGTCCGGGTCCGGAATCAGGCCCGTTCCTAGCGGAAAGGCCATTTGGAGACAAGGCGAAGCGCTCTGTGGCCAAACCGCAACAGATAGGGATGACGGCCGGTGGGTGGGCAGACGACGGTGCTCTACTGCGGCCGCAGCCGGGCCACCTTCCCCCGCCAGGGCCGCGCCAGCCGCTCCCGCTCCGCCTCAACCTCATCCGGCAAAAGCACCCCTCGACATGGTCGTTGACCAGCCCCATCGCCTGCATGAACGCATAACAGGTGGTTGGCCCGACGAAACCGAAGCCGCGCTTGCGCAGATCCTTGCTCAGCGCGCGCGAGGCCCCGGTTTCGGCCATGGTCTCGAGCACGTCCCGGGTCAGCCGCTCCGGCCGCTCCCCGGGCCTGGGTTCGAAACCCCAGAAATAGGCCGCGAGCGAGCCGAACTCGGCCCGGATTTCCAGCGCCCGCCTGGCATTGTCGATGGTCGAGGCGATCTTGCCGCGATGGCGGATGATGCCGGCGTCCTGCAGCAGACGCCCGATGTCGGCCTCGCCCATGGCCGCGACCTTCCCGATCTCGAAGCCATGGAACGCGGCGCGGAAATTCTCGCGCTTGCGCAGGATGGTCAGCCAGGAGAGGCCGGACTGGAAACCCTCGAGGCAGAGTTTTTCGAAGAGCCTTGTATCGGAGACGGCGGGGCGGCCCCCACTCGCGGTCGTGGTAGTCGAGATAGATGCCCTCGGTGCCGGCCCATGCGCAACGGATGGCTCGGGTTTCGTCGGTGCTCATGTCGCCTCGTGCTTGTCGTGCTCATGGGTAAGGCGGCCGAACGCACGCTGCAACCCGGTTGTGACGCGGCTGGCGGTTGTCGCCGGCCCGTTAGCCGAATGGAAACCACGTTCCGCGGCAAAGACTTAACCATTCGGGTTCACCCAATATTGGTCATTTGACGCAATTATTTGTGCCTGTCCCGGACAGGCGCCGGGCCCTGCGTAATCCAGTGTGAGTGTTGCAAATGTTGCGTTGGTCACGTGCCGCCGCGGGCGGCTTGGCTATTGCCCTTTCTATCTCGCTCCTTGTTGGCCCGGCGGTCGCCGGCAGCCGGCCATTTCATATGTTCAATCCGCCGGCCGGCCTGCAGCTGACCAGCGGCAAGCCCACCAATGCGCTGCAGTTGCGGAGCGGCAAGGTGCGGCTCGATCCCAGGTACCTGCGCCAGGTCGTGCCTTACAAGGGCGGCGAGAAACCCGGCACCATCATCGTCAACACCGGGCAAAAGTTCCTCTATCTGGTTCTGGGGAATGGCAAAGCCCTGCGTTACGGCATCGGCACCGCCCGCGACGGCTTCGAGTGGAGTGGTGCGCACCGTCTGACCAGCAAACGCGAATGGCCAGGCTGGACTCCACCCGCCGAGATGAAGAAACGCAAGCCCGGCCTGCCCGACTACATGCCCGGCGGCCCGGACAACCCGCTCGGCGCCCGCGCCCTCTATATCGGCTCGACGCTCTATCGCATCCACGGCACGAACGAACCCTGGAGCATCGGCCAGAACGTCTCCTCGGGCTGCATCCGGATGATCAATGATGATGTTGTGGATCTCTTCGAACGCGTAAAAATCGGCGCTACTGTGATTGTTCTTTAGTTAGGAATTTGCGGCAGACTGCGGAGCTGCTGTTCCGTCTCCGCAGGTCTTCATGCACCGAATTTTGCGACTCCTGGCACGCTTCCGATCCGATGAGCGCGGGGCCTTCCTCGTGCTCTTCGGCGTTATGGCAATCGTGCTGGTGGCGACGTCCGGCGCGGTGGTCGATTACACTTCGATCGAACAGGCCCGCACCCGCGCCCAGGTTGCGCTCGATGCGGCCGCTCTCGGGCTGCAGCCTGGAATCTACGATGCCGACGCGGCAGCGATCATCAAAACCAAAGCCCAGAACCTTCTGGTACAACAGCTCTCCTCCGGCACCGAGGGCTGGAGCATTTGTACCGATCAGGCGATACCGCCCTGTGCGCAGATCGACACCGTCGCCATCGATGCGGCCGAGGGCACGCTGCATCTGGAAGCCAGACTCAAGATTCCGACCGCCTTCGTCGCCCTGATCGGCTTCCCCTCGCTCACCGCTCGACTGATGGCGGAGGCAACACGGGGATCGGTCGACGTCGAGGTCGCCCTTGCGCTCGATACCACCGGATCGATGTCGGGGCAAAAGATCATCGACCTGCGCGCGGCGACAAAAGAGCTTATCGGCATCGTCGTTCAGGACGTACAGACGCCGACATACTCGAAGATGGCGCTGATACCGTATTCGATGGGTGTCAATGTGGGCGGCTACGCCGCTTCGGTACGCGGCCCCATCGCTGCCGCGAAAACGATCGCCGGCGCGGCGTGGGCGGTTACCGGCTCGTCAAAGGGCATATCGGGAGCGACGAAAGCCAAGCCCGCAAAAATCACAACATCTAGCGCACACGGCTACATCACGGGCGACACCGTCTACATCACCGGTGTAAACGGCATGACTCAGCTTAACAACAAGTCATATACAATCACCGTAACGAGTACGACGCAGTTCACGCTTAACGGCGTCGACAGTTCGAGCTACAGCACCTATTCCTCCGGCGGCACCGTCAAAAAATGCCAGACCTCCGCCTGCGAGATCGTCATCACCTCCAGCGCGCATGGATTCTCCAACGGCGACGTCGTATACATTACTGGCGTTGGCGGCATGACCCAGCTCAACAATAGTATTTTTAATGTTGCTAACACAAGTGCGAATAGTTTTGCGCTATTAGATACGAAGGGTCCAAGTTATGGGACGTACAGTTCTGGTGGCTCTTTGTTCTGTACCACCTATGGCTGCCAATATTACTATTTTCAAAGTCCACAAGGCAATTGGAATACATTTCAAGTCAGCACCTGCACGACCGATCGCACTACAAATGCATGGACCGATGCGGCACCCAGCGTAACCTATCTTGGGTTAAATTATCCGAGTTCAAAAAACCCCTGCCTGACTCCAAACATTTTTCCCTTGTCCAGCAATAAGACTGCGCTAAGTGCGGCCGCAAGTAGTCTTACTGCTGGTGGATCCACTGCTGGCCAAATAGGATTGGCATGGTCGTGGTACATGATTTCTCCAAACTTCGGTTATCTTTGGCCACCCGAGAGCAGGCCCGCCGCGTACGACACGGGGAACTTGCTTAAGGTTCTTGTTCTCATGACGGATGGCGAATTCAACACCACCTAGTGCAACGGCGTGATCAGCAAGGACTCGATTTGGGGCAGCGGTTCCGCGGCTGATCACATTAACTGCAACGCGCCGAACGGCAGTGCATGGACCCAGGCCATCAACCAGTGCGATGCCATCAAGGCGGCCGGAATAATTGTCTACACGGTCGGCTTCGACATTGTGAATAATCAGAATGCGCGGGACCTCATGGCGAACTGCGCGACGGACGCCTCGCATGCCTATCTCGCAACCACGGGGACCGACTTGAAAGACGCATTTCGCGAAATCGGGCAGAATATATCCGCGCTGCGACTATCCCGCTAGACGGCATTCGGAAACATCGCCAACCAGCTTTCCACCCCGCGGCTGGCAAAACGATGGGGCATCGCATTTCCCCGATCGGACGTTGGAATTGACAGACAGCCTCGAAACGGCCATTGCCTCAGGTGTCAGCGCGTCAGGCGCGAAGGATAAACCGGATGAACCCCGACAGTCGAAGTCGAGCTTCGACCCCGACGCGGTCTTTCTGAGCTAGCGCGCATCGCGCCTGGGCAGCGGGACTGTATCGGTCCTGCAAGAGAGGAGCCCTCCCGATGCTGCGCACCTATGACTGGCAAACAAACCGCCTTGTCCCGGTCGAGACGCCGGACGCCGAACAGAACGGGGTGACACCCGTCTGGACGGACCTCATCAATCCGACGCCGGAGGAGAACGCGCACGCCGAAAAGCTGCTGGGCGTTCAAGTGCCTTCGCGGGACGAGATGGAGGAGATCGAACTTTCGGCGCGGCTATACCACGAAGACGGCGCCGAATTCATGACCATCACCGCTCTCGCCAACCTCGATACCGATGCTCCGGCCAAGACGCCGGTGACGTTCATCCTCAAGGACCAGGCGCTGGTCACCGTCCGCTACGTCGAGCCCAAGCCGTTCCGCGCTTTCCTGGTGCGCAGCCAGCGCCCGGGCGTCGTTTCGGCCAGCACCGGAGAACTGACGATGCTGGGCATCGTCGAGGCGATCGTGGACCGGCTTGCCGACACGCTGGAACGGGCGGGCAACGAGATCGACGCCATTTCGGCGGGAATCTTCCGCAACCAGGCTTCGACGGTAAGCAAAAAGACGCGCAATCTGCAATCGGTGATCGAGCGGATCGGGCGACAGGGCGACCTGCTCACCATGGTGCGGGAAAGTCTGGTGAGCATCACCCGGCTGGCGGCCTATCACGCCGCACTCGAGGAGGGTAATCGGCCGGCCAATCGCGAGAGCCGGCAACGCACCAAGCTCATCCAGCGCGACGTCGCATCGCTGGCCGAGCATGCGGCCTTCATGTCGAACAAGATCAACTTCCTGCTCGATGCGACGCTGGGGCTCATCAACCTCGAGCAGAACCAGATCATCAAGATCTTTTCGGTGGCGGCAGTGGTGTTTCTCCCGCCGACGCTGGTCGCATCGAATTACGGCATGAACTTCGATTTCATGCCCGAGTTGCACTGGCTCCTGGGGTACCCCTTCGCCATCACGCTCATGGTGATATCGGCGGTCGTGCCGTTCCTCTACTTCAAGGGGCGGGGGTGGCTGTGACGGGTTCAGTGCTACCGCACTGAAGACGCCAGCACGAACCGCCCGCCGCCGGGGAAGGCGTGGAGGGCGGCCCGCTGTTCGGCCCCGGTGATACCGAAGAATTCGATGATCATGGTGGTTTCGGGACCGTTGATGTCGGCGATCACCTCGGACAGCGGCCGCCGCAGACGCCGCCCCTCCGACGCCGCCAGCCAGAGCGGGGCATGGTTCAACTGAACCTCTGAAGAAGAACGCGGCGAATGGCTTTGCATAGGTGCTTCCCCGTCGGTTCGGCTGGCGCATCGGCGCCAGCTCACTTTTGTCGATTTGGAAACGCAGTTCCCTCGATTCCAGTTGCCGCACGAAGACGTTACCGCTGCGCTCAGATGCGCGTCAGCTCGAACTTCTGGCACAAGGCGCCCTTGCAGCCATTGATGGTCATGGTGTTGGCGTCGACCATGGTCAAAGTACCCTTGACCACCTCGCCCAGATATTCGGCGCTGCCGCGCCACTTGTTCTCGAGCGCCCGCTTGGCACCAATCAACACGTAGCTGTTGAGATAGGGCAGGTTCTCGGCGGTACGGGCGTCGTCACGCAGCCAGACGAGCTTGGCGCAGACTTGGGTGCCGTCGCCGCACAACGAGATTTCGAACCGGGATTCGCCACTCGCGACCTGCCAGGTGCCGACCGGGGATTGAACCGCCAAGGCCGGCGCGATGCTCAAGCCGAGAGCAATCGCGGCGGCGGAAAGCTGCTTCGCGAAGTGGATCATTTGTGCCCCTCATGGAACGTCGGTGTGATTGCGGTGGGTGCTTGCCTACGCCTCTTCCATTGAACCGGGGGCGAATGCGCCGTTCATCTTCCGTTAATCCGCGATCACACCCGGCGGCAACCGCATGGGTACGAACCGCGTTGTGCAAAAACCCGCATTGCGCAGGAGGTCTGGATGAGCCACGCGCGTTATTTCGTGATCCGGTACAACGGCCACTGGCTGGTGACGCTGGAGGGACGGACCATGGCCCGCCACCACTCGCAACCGCAGGCGGTCAACAGCGCCATCGTCATGGCCGACCTGATGGGGGCGATGCGCCACGACGCCGACGTGATGGTCGAAGACCAGCAGGGCGCGGCGCTACGGCTGGTGTGGGTCTACGGGCAGGACAGGGCCCCGGTTGCTCCGCCGCGGGTTCCGCAGGTCGTGCCGTTGCATTCGCATGTCAAGCGCGTCCAGCGCGTTCCCGAACTGAGCGCCTCATGAGCCAGAAATTCCTCCGGACACTGTTACGGCATCCGCGCCGGCTCGGCTTCGCGATTTTCAACCTCGTCGTGGTCGGCCTCGTCGCTGCCTGGCTGACCGCGGCGCCCGAGGCAGGACTTGCCGATCTGCCCAACTTTGCGCTCGCCAATGTCGGCATGGTTTTCGTGCTTGCCGCGTGGGTACTCTCGTGGCTGGCTTGGGTGTGGATGGTGCTTCGCCGCCGGCGGTCCCGGCCCCTTGGCGGCGAGGCCGGCGCGGAGGTCGGTGCCCAAGCGCGCGCATCCTGACGCGCGGCCTCGCAACCTGCGACAGCCTTGCTGGAGATCAACGGACGGTGCCGGCCGCAGGGGCGACCGCGCGGCGGCGGGCGCGCGCCGGACGCAGGAAGGTGTTTGGCGAAAGGCACGCTCCACCGGGGCCAAGAGGGCGGCCGACAGTAGTTCTCTGTCCAACAGGGACGCGGTCAGCCATTGAGGCAAACGTGAAAACGTCAGCCGAGTCTGACACGAGCCGACAAACGTGGCGAGGCACGGCAGCGGCCCCATTCATGTAGCGGACCTTACGCGGCCTCAAGTGCCCGGACCCGGCGCTCTTCGGCCGTGGCACGTTCAGTGTCCCTTGGCAGGGGATAGGCCGGGTCTGTGTAAAGCGCGGCGATCTCCGGACCGGAAAAGCGTGTGCTCCCGACTTCAAGTACCGCTCCCCGCAGACTGTTCGGCGTGGCTTCCTCGACAGCAAATCGAATGGCGGCGGCAGCCGTTTCGAAGCGCTTGAAGCCAAGGCCGCGCGCAACCTTGGGATCCCTGCCAAGATAGAGTTCCGCACTGGCGTCGTATTGTATGATTTTCATTTTGGTTCATGACTCTCTCGGCAACGCGAGTAAAAACTCGGGTACGCCGTTTCGGCCTCGCCAAAGGCGAAGCGCACTGCTTCTGCGTTTCTTGGAGGTGCCGATTTGCTGCTGAATTTGCAGCATGACCATCCAAATGTGTTTTTTATATAGTGTGCAAAAGCTGCCTATTCAAGGGAAGAGCAAGGCCGCGCGCATGCGCCGGCGAGTTCGAAACCTCGGCGTCGGGGAATGCAACCGGGAGTGTGGACCGGCTTCAAGCGCGATCCGGCGCTGCAACGATCGCAACCCGTGAGAAGAAATGGTACCGCCTCCCCGGCTTGAACGGGGGACCCCTAGATCCACAATCTAGTGCTCTAACCAACTGAGCTAAGGCGGCCCAAGGCGGGGCGGAACATAGGTCCTGATGCCCGCGCTGACAAGTGCGGAATTAAGCATTGCGTGGTAGCATTGTTAAAGGCTTCCACCTTAACCATCTCAATGTTTTGCAGGCTGCGGAGGCCCATCTGCGTATGGACCCTCGCAGGAGGGGCCTATATTTATGATCAGTTAAGTGCGGAGTGCGGTTTGTGCCAAACTGGCACAGCCGGAAGGTGTAGCGCGCGTGAGCGAAGATTGGATCAAATCGCCGATGGCGCGCCGGGTGCTCGTGCATTGGGCCGATGCCCGGCCGGCCTGGCTGTGGTCCGGCGACGGCAAGTCCCTGCTCTGGCGCAACGCCGCCGCGCGTTTCTTCAATGCCAGACTCAAGAAGCACGGGCTCAAGCTCGCACCCGAGCCCGTCCCGATCAAGGGCCAGGTGGCGCGGCTGGTCCGCCTCGGCTCGGTCGGCCGCTCCAGCCTTTCCCGCATCCAGTTCCTTGCCGGCGAGAGACCGGTCTCCGCCACCTGCACGGTTACCCCGCTTGAAATGCCCGGCGGAGCAGGACTGCTGATCGTGGGCGCCGACCCGATCGAGCCGCAAGTGCTCGCGAGCTCGACGGAACTTTCCTTCGACAGCCTCACCGAAGCGCTGTTCCCCCCAGGTCCGGAATATCTGGTCGTCGAAGACGGAAAGCTCCGTGGCGGTACGCGCCGCGGCATGGAGCGGTTCGGGCCGGCGATCGAAGCGGCCGGTGTTCCGGTCTTGCCGGAAAGCGGGTCGGGGGAGGTCCAGCTCGCCGGCAGGCCGGTGACGCTGACTCGCTTCAAGGCCGGGCCGCAGGACGTCTCGCTGCTGCTGATCGAGACCTTGGACTCCGATGCCGGGAAGGGGCGCATCGAGGATGTGCGGGCGGCGGAAGGACTTGCGGTGCTGGCTGACCGGATGGCCGCGGGGCCTGAGGAAGGCGAGGAACCACTGCTGCCGATGGGTCTGCCACCAATCGAGGAGCCGGTTGACAGCAGCGACGTCGACCGCGACCGGGGTGTCGGGGAGGACGAGTATTGGGCCGAGCCGATTCAACCCCCGGCAGTGGGGCCAGGGCGCTCGCTATCCTCGCTGTTCGACCGTCTCGCCGATCATGACGAACTCTACGCGCCGTTACCGGAACGCCAGGAGCCGCCGCACGGCAGGTTGGTGAACAGCTTCTCGCCCGCGGACGAGCCGGCGGCGGAGGGCGACACGCCTCGCCAAGGGGCAGAAGCGCCGCGCGGGGACGAGCCGGATGTCATTGCGGCGGTCATCGAGTTCGCTGAAGACAACGAGGAACCAGACAATGATCGCGCCTCCGTCAGCCCGGTCACCTGCCGGGTCATCGGTCGCGGCTTCAGGCCCATGGTGTCCGATGCGGTGGAGCCCGAAACCGGAGGGAGCCCGAGCGAAGCGCCTTCCGGGGGCCCGGCAACGAGGCCGACCGACGCGAGTGAAACGCCCGATCGCGAGATCGTCGAACGTGTCTCGCGCTACAATTTCGACGAGTTGAGCCGTATCCTCACCGACCGCGTCGGCACCGAGACCACAACGGCTGGCGAACCGGTCGAGATCGAACCCGCGATCGAGCCACCGCGCCGGCCGGCCATGGCGGGGGGAACCGAAGGCGCTTTGGTCAACATCGCGGCGGAGACCTTCATCCTCAACCGGCTGCCGATCGGAATCATGGTGTTCCGCGACCAGCAGGTGCAGTTCGCCAATCGCGCCCTCACCGATCTTACCGGCTATGAAACCGTCGATGCCCTGCGCGCCGCGGGCCTGGCGGCGATCTTCCCATCCGAGGATGCGGCAAATACCGGTCCGGTCACCCATCTGGTCAATCGGAGCGGTACGCTCCTGCCGGTCACCGCCCGCCTGCAGTCGATCAGTTGGCAGGGGCGCCCTGCCCTGATGCTCTCCGCCAGCCTCGCCGAAACGCGCATCGGGCACGAAGGGGTGGTCAAGGCCTTTGCCGAGGCGCTCGCCGAACTTCGCGAGGAAGGCTTCTTCACCGCCGATCGGGCAGGCTTCGTCACCGGGATCACGGTCCGTGGCCGGGATTACCTCGGCGGCGCTGACGCGGACCTTCTCGGCAAGCCGCTTTCGACCCTGCTCGATCCGAAGGGCAGCGCCGCGCTCCGAGCCTTTCTCGAGCAGCCGGCGCGGTTTGCCGAGACCGCGCGGCCGAGCCTCGCCGCAAGCGGCGCCGCACCGCGCACCGATCTCCTCATCTTTGCCGAGGGACAGGCCGGCATCGTCTCCGGCTATTTCGGCTTCGTCCGCCGCACGCCGGCGGCCGGCGGGGACCGCAAGGGCAACGAGGACATCGAGCCTTCGATGCTGGCGCGGGTGAGTCGCGGCGTCCGCAGGCCGCTCAACACGATCATCGGTTTTTCCGATCTGATCCGTTCCGCCGCCTTCGGCACGATCGAGAACCAGCGCTATCTCGAATATGCCCGCGATATCAAAACCGCGGGTCAGGAGATCGCGGTACTGGTGGACGAACTCGATGACTTTGCCCGGCTCAAGGAAGGACGCTACGCGGCCCAGCCGGCCGATCTCGATCTGGGCGCCCTGCTCGAGACCTGCGTGGTGCGGGTGCGGGCGCAGGCCAGTGACGCACGGGTGCTGGTGCGCAGCGCCATTTCCGAGCGGCTGCCGCGCATCCGGGCGGACCAGGCCTCGATGCGGCAGGCGGTCCTCAATCTGCTCGCCAGCGCCATCGATCAGACGCCGGTGGGTGGGACGGTCGTGCTCTCCGCGCAGGTCGAGGATGATGGCGGCGTCGCCGTCAACGTTCGCGACAGCGGTGGGCACAATGCCGATCCAGGAGAGCGCTTCGTCGTCTTTCGCGATGGCATCGGCAAGGATGGCGAGGCGCTGAGACCCGTGCGGTCCAGCGTCGGACTGGCGCTGACGCGCTCGCTGCTGGCGGTCAATACCTGCTCGCTCTCGGTCGACCCGAGCGCCGGGGTCGGCACGCTGTTCTCGCTGGTGATCCCGGTCGACCTCGTCACCCGATGACGTTTCCGTTATCTCTAAGTCGAATTGACGCAGGCACCAGCTGGAGGCGGTGAGCTTTAGAACCTGTTTTCACGAGGCATTTGTCAGCCCGTTTTGAACGGTTCCAAACTATTGATTGATCAAGGGGGATTTCTGCCCCGGTGCTTTGTTGACAGAGATGGTCAGATTACGCAGAAAACGCCGCGCCCAAGGGGGACCTTGCATCCCCCCGCAACCGGAGACCGAGATGAACAAGACGATGCGACTGACGGCGGCCGTGCTGAGCGCCGTTGTTGCCGGCACCGCCGCACCCGCCTTTGCCCAGAGCACCGAAGTCAATGTCTACAGCTATCGCGAGCCTGGTCTGATCCAGCCGCTGCTCGACAAGTTCAGCGCCGAGACAGGCATCAAGGCCAACGTGCTGTTCGCCGGTGACGGCCTTTTGGAGCGTGTCGCGGCCGAGGGCGACCTGTCGCCCGTCGATGTGGTGCTGACCGTCGATATCGGCAATCTGGTGGGCGCCAAGGAACAGGGTCTGACCCAGCCAATCACCACGCCCGCAATCGAACGCGTGCCGGCGGAGTTCCGCGACGACGAGGATGGCTGGGTAGCGCTGTCGCTGCGCGCCCGTGTCTTCTACGTTTCGAGGGATCGGGTGACCGAGACCGCGCTCGGCTATGAAAATATCGCCGGACCGGAATGGAAGGGACGCCTCTGCACGCGTCCGGGCGATCATGTCTACAATATCGGTCTCATCGCCAACCGCATCGCGGCGTGGGGGGCCGACAAGACCCGCGAATGGCTGACCGCGGTGCGCGACAATCTCGCCTTTGCGCCCAACGGCAGCGACCGCGCGCAGGTGAAAGCCATCCTCGACGGCACCTGTGATCTTGCCATTGCCAACACCTACTACATGGGCTTGATGCTCACCAACGAGACCGAGCCCGAGCAGAAGCAATGGGCGGCGTCGGCGCGCATCATCTATCCGGACGCCGACGGCGAGGGCACCCAGGTGAACGCCGCTGGCGCCTTCATCGCCAGGCATGCGCCCAATGTCGAAAACGCGAACAAGCTCATCGACTTCCTGCTATCGGCGGAGGCTCAGCAGCTCTATGCCGACGCCAACTACGAGTATCCGGCCGTGACCACGGTCAGGCCGGCTGAGTTGACGCTGAGCTGGGGCGAACTCAACCCCTCGCCGGTACCGCTGGCCGAGGTGGCCGCCCATCGCGGCGAGGCGGCGGCGCTCGTCGACGAACTCAGGTTCAACGAAGGCGCACAGAACTAGGAGCACGACATCTCCCTGGCGTCGATCACCGATCGCATCCGGAAGACCGGCGGGGGACGTCCCCCGCCGGTTGGCGCTTTTGCGCTCGTCGCCATCATGGGCCTGCCGATCCTGTGGCTTGCGGTCGCGGCGATCGGCGCCATCTTCGAGGGCAGCAACGGATTGGCCGCCCACATGCTGCCGACGGCGCTCAGGGAAACCGGCGTGCTGATGCTGTGGGTGGGGGCGCTCACCGGGGTGATGGGGCTGGTCGCCGCCTGGCTGGTCACCCATTTCGATTTTCCCGGGCGGCGGCTGTTCGAGTGGGCCCTGGTGCTGCCGCTCGCCATTCCCACCTATCTCGCGGCCTATTCCTATGTCGAGTTCCTCGATTTCACCGGACCGCCGCAGCAATTGACGCGGGCGCTGAGCGGGGCCGAAACACTCAGAGATTACTGGTTTCCCAATATCCGGACCGGCACCGGCGCCGCCATCGTCCTCAGCCTGGTGCTCTATCCCTATGTCTATGTCGCCTGCCGGGCCTTCTTCCTGATGCAGTCGGGTTCGATCAACAGCGCGGCGCGCACGCTGGGCGCGACGGGCTGGCGCACCTTCTTCTCGGTGACGCTGCCGCTCAGCCGGCCCGCCATCGTCGTGGGCACGACACTGGCGATGATGGAAGTGGTCAACGATCTGGGCGCGGTGCAGTATTTCGGCGTCAACAGCCTGACGGCCGTCATCTACACCACTTGGATCAACCGTTCCAATTTCGGCGGCGCGGCCCAACTCGCCGTCACCATCGTGCTCATCATCGCGCTCCTCATTCTCGCCGAACAACGGGCCCGGCACGACCGCGTCTATGCCGTGCACCGCGACAGCCGCGTCGCACCTGCCCTGGAACGGCTGGTCGGCGGCAAGGCGCTGCTGGCGCTCTCGTTCTGCACGCTGCTCTTCCTGCTCGGGTTTGGCGTGCCGTTCGGGCAATTGGTGTTTCTGGCGCTGCGCAGCCTGCGGCCCGAGACGCTCGATCTCACCATGTCGGCCGGGCTCACGACCGTTACACTGGCCGGCTGCGGCGCGCTGCTGACCGTGATCATCGGGCTTTTCGCCGCGCGCCAGAGCAGCCCGCGGGCACGGATGAGCGCGCGAGGGGCGGTCAAGCTGGCAACCCTCGGCTACGCGATTCCCGGAACCGTGCTGGCGCTCGGCCTGCTGCAGCCGCTCGGCGCGATAGACCGCTGGTTCAACGGCTGGACGATGGAGCTCTTCGCGTGGCGCCCGGGACTGATCCTGTCCGGCTCCGTTGCGGCCCTGCTCTATGTCTATTCGATCCGCTTCCTCGCGGTCAGCCACTCGACCCTGGACGCGGCCATGAAGAAGCGCGGCGACGCGATGCTCGACGCCGGCCGGGTGCTGGGGGTGAAGGGATGGAGCCTGCTCTGGCGCGTCGACCTTCCGACCCTGACGCCTGCCATCCTGTCGGCCGCCACGCTGGTCTTCGTGGAGATCGTCAAGGAACTGCCGGCAACGCTGCTGCTCCGTCCGCTGGGTGTCGAAACGCTGGCGACAGTGGTTTATGCGCGGGCCAATGTGAGCTTGTTCGCCGAGGCCGCGTTGCCGGCGCTCAGCATCGTGCTGGTGGGGCTGGTGCCAGTGGTCCTGGCCACGCGCTGGAGCGCGCGGCGGCACGCCTAGCTCCGGGCGATTGCGGCCGCCCGATCAGCACTGGATTTCGAGCAAATTCTGACTAGTATTGGCCACCTAGCTGGATTCCGGCCTCCGCCGGAATGGCCGACGGTGTTTGTGGCGACTGATGATCGGCTTCGTTCTCAAGCGTGTGGCCGGGCTCGCAATCACCCTGCTCCTTGCCATTCTCGTCGTCTTTCTCGTGCTTGATTTCTTGCCTGACGCAGACACCGCTCCAGTCTGGCAGCGCTTTGCCGGCTGGCTTGGTGGCGCCCTGCTCGGCGATTTTGGTACTTCAGCCATGGCGAATGCGCCGGTCGGCGCCCTCATCGCCGAAAGAATGGCGGTGACGCTGCCGTTGGCGGTAGCGGCCATGCTGCTCGCTGTCGCGATCGGGTTGCCGCTTGGAGTGCTGGCAGCATGGAAGCGGGGAGCTCCGGCTGACCGGGTGCTGCATGGCGCTACGCTTATTGCGGCCGGGGTGCCCGGCTTCTGGTTCGGGATGCTGCTGGTGCTGCTGGTTTCGGCCCAATTGCGTTGGCTGCCATCGGGCGGCTTCGTCCCATGGGGGCAGAATCCCGCCGGCGCCGCCGCATCGCTAATCCTGCCCGCGTTCACCCTGGCCCTGCCGGGCGCGGCAATCCTTGCCCGCGCCATGCGCGACGCGATGGTCGACGCGATGGTCGACGCGAAGGCGGCGGATTTCATCCGTACCGCGCAAATCAAGGGCCTGAGCTTGCGCCAGGCAATCTGGAAGCGTGGCCTCCGCAACGCGCTGCTGCCGGTGCTTGCGATCACAGGACCGCTGTTCGCCCTGCTCATTGCCACGAGCATCGTCGTCGAGAACGTCTTTTACCTGCCGGGACTGGGGCGGCTGATCCTGGCCGCCGTCGCCGAGCGAGACGCTTTGGTGATCCGCGGCACCCTGCTGGCGCTGATGGCCTCCATGAGCTGCGCCCTGCTCATGGCCGATCTTCTGGGCGCCTGGGCCGATCCAAGATTGCGCACGCGGAGCGGCCCATGAGCACGGAGGGCGTCGAGGCAAATCGGGCCCCTTGGGTGCGCAGGGTCGCGTTGGGCCATGTAGGCCTGAGGCTTGGTATCATTCTGTCGCTGTTGTTTCTGCTCATCGGCTTCGTCTCGATCACCTGGACGCCTTACCCGCTGGACCGCATCAACCTATCCGAGCAGTTGCAGAATCCGAGCCTGCTGCACTGGCTGGGGACCGATCATCTGGGCCGCGATCTCGTCTCCATGGTGATGAAAGGCACACTCGCCAGCTTCATCGTGGCGGCGATAGCGGTGGTCATCGGCATGCTCTTCGGTGTGCCGCCCGGACTTGCCGCCGCGGCCTGGGGAAGACGGGCGGACCGGGCCGCGTCGCATGCCGGTGATTTCCTCAGCCTGTTTCCCGCGCTTGTGGTCGCCATCCTTATTGCCACCGCTTTCGGTCCCGGAGCGCTGAGTGCAATGATCGCCATCGGCATCGTCAATATCGGGGTCTTCGCCCGCGTAACCGGCAGTAGCGCCGCCATGCTCTGGAAGGCCAACTACGTCGCCGCGGCGAGGCTCGCCGGGTTGAGCGCCTGGGAAGCGGCCAAGCGCCATCTGCTGCCCGCGATCTCGCCCGTCATCCTGGTACAGGCGCTTCGCCAACTCGCCTTCGGTGTCCTTTCCGAAGCCGCGCTTTCCTATGTCGGGGTCGGCATACAGCCGCCTGGCACGAGTCTGGGCCTGATGCTCAGGGAAGCGCAGTCCTTCATGCTGGTCGAGCCGCTGCCGGTGCTGGTCCCGGGCATCGCCATTGCGCTGATTGCCCTCGCCCTCAACCTTGCCGCCGAGGGTCTCGGCAAGCTGATCGACACGCCGCTCGCACGCCTGGGAGCGGACCGTGTCGCTGGTTGATGTAGAAGACCTCACAATCACTGTGCAGGCCGCGCCGGTGGTCGAGAACGTGCGCTTCGAGATCGATCCTGGCGCAGGCCTCGGCATCGTCGGCAGGAGCGGCAGCGGCAAGACGCTGATCGCCCTCGCCATCGCGGGACTGCTGCCGGATGTGGCGCTCCGATCGGGAACGGTCCGCCTCGATGGCGCTCCGCAGCCGCTCGATGACGCGGCGCTGGTCAGGCTGCTCGGCTCGCGCATCGGCGTGATTCCGCAGAACGCCGAAGCCGCTCTCAATCCGCTGATGACGGCGGGCGAACAGCTCGAGGAAGTGGTCGCGCTCGGCCGTGAGGAGGCGGATACGCGGCAGCGCGTGGCCGAACTCCTGGCCGAGGTCGGGCTGGAGTCACCGCTCAGCGGTCTCTATCCGGACGCCCTCACAAGGGGTCAGCGCCAGCAGGTGATGATCGCGATGGCGCTCGCGGCCGAGCCGGAGCTGCTGATCGCGGACGATCCGGTTGCCGCGCTCGACCCGCCGGCGCGACGGCGTGTGCTCGACCTGTTCAAGGCGAGGTGCAGCGGCCGCAACATGGGGCTGTTGTTCATCAGCCACGATCTCAAGGCGGTCTCGGCTCTGTGCAGCGAGGTGATAATCCTCGACGGTGGCAGGATCGTCGAGCAGGGGCCGCTCGCCGACGTCCTGGGACGGCCGCAAGAAGATCTCACCCGGGAGTTGGTAGCGGCGGGAAAGCACCGGGCGAGAACGCTGATGCGCTCGCCCATTGGCACCGGTTTCCTCGAAGTCACGGAATTGACCCGGTCTTTTCCGATGCCGCGACGATTGCCGTGGCGGCCGTCGCGCACCCTCGCGGCTCTGGACGCCGTCAGCTTTTCCGTCCGCCGCTCCGAATGCCTCGCCATCGTCGGACCGGCAGGCTGCGGAAAAACAACGCTCGCCCGCACCATCGCCGGCCTCGATCGCGCCAGCAAAGGCAGGCTGGCGATGGGCCGCCTCAGCTATCGCGGCACCGACCTGCCCAAGGCGCTGCGGCGCGACATCACCATGGTGTTCCAGGAGCCGCTGGGTAGTTTCAATCCGCGGCTGACGGTCGGCGAATCGGTGACCGAGCCGCTGCGGCTGGAGCCGCAACTGATCCTTGAGGAACAGGCCGACCGGCTGGTGGAGGTGATCCGCGCGGTTGGGCTCAGCCCGGACGTGCTGACGCGCTATCCGGACGCATTCGCCGTCGGCGACATCCAGCGCCTCGCCTTCGCGCGGGCGCTCATTTCCAAGCCGAGGCTGGTGATCTTCGACGAGCCGGTGGCGGCGCTCGACGTCTCGCTGCGCGGCGAGATGCTGATGCTACTCAACCGCCTGCGCGCCGATTTCGGCTTCACCTGCGTGGTGACCAGCCGCGATCTCGATCTGGTGCGCGCCATTGCCGACCGCGTGCTGGTGATGGACAAGGGCAGGATCGTCGAGAGCGGCAAGCCGGCCGATCTGATCGAGGCGCCCCGGCATCCCCTGACGCAGGCACTGGTCGAGGCCCGGCTGCCGGAAGTGGCAGAGGCGGTGCGGGCGCCAGCGGTGGCGGAGTAGTGCTCTGACTTTACCGTCATTGGGCGTAACCGCTGTCGCTACCGCGGCAGGGTTTGCGGTCAGGGTCTCCCTCCCCCTTGCGGGGAGGGGTTAGGGGTGGGGGTCAGTACGGGCACGGAGCGATCCGCCCCCCCACCCTTGATCCCTTGCAAGGGGGAGGGAAACGACTGGACCATCGTGGCCCGGATCGCGTCGTCATCCCCATCCCACCCACAGGCCGTCATCCTCGCGCTCGTCGCGAGGACCCACAGCACCCCCGCCGACAATTCCGTTTCGCTTTATCGAAGCACAATCGCCGCCGGGAGTCACCATCCGCTCGCCCCCTTGGTTCGTTCGATGCAAGAGGCGGCGAAAGTCCATCTCGCCCACAAGGGGGAGATGGGCATCGAGGCTCCCGCTCGCACTAGACCTCCCTCTCCCCTTGCGGGGGAGAAAGCGATGTCGAGGGCTTAGCCGAGCCCTCTTGCGAGGCTAAACCTCAGAAATCGCAAGAGGGGGGCGGTCGAGCGAGAGGGCGATCGGTTCTTGCCCCTCCTTCCCCCAACGGGAGGGAGGAGCCGGATGCTAGTGCATCAGCGGCTTACCGCTCTCGTCGAAGCGGTGAAACTCATTGCCGCGCGGCGAGAAGCTGAGCTCGTCGCCCGAGTGGTACGACGCCTTGCCCGGCTGGCGGACGACGATCGGCTCGTCCGCCCCGATATCGACGTAGATGTAGCTGTCCGAGCCCAGGTTTTCCGAATAGATCACCTTGCCGCTCCACACCCCATCCTTGGGGGAAATATCGAGATGCTCGGAGCGCACGCCGACGATGTGGGCCTTGAACTTGTCGGCGAACTTGCCCGAGAGGAAGTTCATCTTGGGCGAGCCGATGAAGCCGGCGACGAATAGCGATTGCGGGTGCTCGTAGAGTTCCATGGGCGTGCCCACCTGCTGCACCACCCCGTCCTTGAGGACCACGATGCGGTCGGCCATGGTCATGGCCTCCACCTGGTCGTGCGTCACATAGATCATGGTGGTGTTGGGGAGTTGTTCCTTAAGCTGGCCGATTTCCATGCGCATCTGCACGCGCAGCGCCGCGTCGAGGTTGGAGAGCGGCTCGTCGAACAGGAACACCTTGGGATCGCGCACGATGGCCCGGCCGATGGCGACGCGCTGGCGCTGCCCGCCCGAAAGCGCCTTGGGCAGGCGGTTGAGATAGCTGGTCAGCTGCAGCTTGTTGGCCGCGGCCTCGACCTTCTGCCGGATCTCGTCCCTGGGCAGGCCCTGGAGCTTGAGCGAATAGGCCATGTTGTCGAAGACGTTCATATGCGGGTAGAGCGCATAGGATTGGAACACCATGGCGATGCCGCGCTTGGAAGGCGCCACGTCATTGACCACGCGGCCATCGATCTCGATCGTGCCCGAGGTGGTCGACTCCAGCCCGGAAATGCAGCGCAGCAGGGTCGACTTGCCGCAGCCCGAGGGGCCGACGAAGACGATGAACTCGCCTGAGTTGATCTCCAGATTGACGTCCTTGAGAATTTCCACAGCGCCGAAGCGCTTGTAGAGATTGGTGATTTTCAAATCAGACAAGCAGATGGCCTCCCAGGCTGGGGCTGACGGGGATGACTGCCGGCACCCAAAACCGTCGCCGTTGCGCGCGTGATCAGAGCAGTTCGCCAATATAGGCACCGAACGGCGCCAAGCTCAATGAACCTCCCGCCGGATCGGAACTCGAGCCGGGCGCCTTTATGCCCTGCGGCGTCAAGCCGGCCGGCAAGGGTACGATAATTTGCGTTTCGCTCATGTTGAAGACGCAGAGCAATGTCTCCGTGTCGGCCTTTCGGGTAAAGGCCAGAACACTCGCGGGTGCGTCGATCATGCCGATCGAACCTTTCACCAGAGCCGGATGCCGCTTGCGGAACGCGATCAGCGCCCGGTAGAAATGCAGCACCGAATGCGGGTCTTGCTCCTGCAGGTCGACGGCGCGGGCGAGATGGTCGGAAGGCACCGGCAGCCAGGCACGGGGCGCGGTCGAAAACGCGCCGAGGTGCGAGGCGGACTGCCAGACCATCGGCGTGCGGCAGCCGTCGCGGCCCTTGAACTGCGGCCAGAATTCGATGCCATAGGGATCGGCCAGATCCTCAAAGGCGAGATCGGCTTCGGTCAGCCCCAGTTCCTCGCCCTGATAGAGGCAGACCGAGCCGCGCATCGACAGCAGCAACGTCGCCGCCAGCCGGGTGAAGGCCTCCTGCTGACCGTGCGTCGCCCAGCGGCTCGCGTGCCGCACCACGTCATGATTGGAGAAGGCGAGGCAGACCCAGCCGTCGGGCGCCTCGGCCTCGGTCGCCTCGACGGCGGCGCGGAAATGGGAGGCGCTGAACTCGCCGCCCAGATAGTCGAAGGTATAGGCCATGTGCAGCTGGTTTTCGCCCGAGGTATACTGGGCCATCACCTTGAGCTGATGCTGGCTGTCGCCGATCTCGCCGACCGTGGTCTTGGCCGGATACTCGTCCATCAGCGCCCGCAAGCGCTTGAGGAACGCCAAATTCTCCGGCCGGCTCTTGTCGTAGAGGTGCTCCTGGAAATTGTAGGGATTCACCGCCGGGGCGGTCGAAGCGTTGAAATCCTCGGGCTTGACAACCGGGTTGGATTCCAGCCCGGTCGAGTGGAAGTAGAAATTGACGGTATCGAGCCGGAAGCCGTCCACGCCGCGCTCCAGCCAGAAGCGCAACTCGCCCAGCAGCGCATCCTGCACCTCCGGATTGTGGAAGTTGAGGTCGGGCTGGGAGGCAAGGAAATTGTGCAGGTAATACTGCATGCGCCTCGAATCCCAGGTCCAGGCGGAGCCGCCGAAGATCGAGAGCCAGTTGTTGGGCGGGGTTCCGTCCGGCTTGGGGTCGGCCCATACATACCAATCCGAACGCGCATTGGTGCGCGAGAGCCGGCTTTCCTGGAACCACGGGTGCTTGTCCGAGGAGTGGGAGATCACCTGGTCGATGATCACCCGCAATCCCAGCGCATGGGCCTTTTCGAGCAGCCGGTCGAAATCCCCCAGCGTCCCGAAAATCGGGTCGACGTCGCGATAGTTGGAGACGTCGTAGCCGAAATCCTTCATCGGCGAGGTGAAGAACGGCGAGAGCCAGATCGCGTCCACCCCCAGATCGGCGACATAGTCGAGCCGCTCGGCGATGCCGACCAGATCGCCGACGCCGTCGCCATTGTGATCCTGGAAGGAGCGCGGATAGATCTGGTAGATCACCGCGCCGCGCCACCAGTCCTTGTCGGCGATAGTTTCGGCGACGGGTTTTTGCTCCGTCATCAGCGGCGTGGCGATCAAACTCTGCTCCCTTGTGGCATCAAGCGCGCACCGCTCCGCCTTAGTGGCGGCGCGCCGTTTCCGCAAGATTTACCAAAACGTTTTAGTAGGCTATTCTTACTCAAGAAGTTGGCATCCCGTCAACTCGGAGGGGATGGGCAGCGCGTTCACGCGGCTGCTCAAATAGTTATAAAAATCAGATACGTATGAACAAGAACGCGAGGCCACCCGGAGCCCGTTCGGTGGGCGAGGGACGAAACGTCACCATCAAGGATCTGGCCGCCGAGCTCGGGCTCTCCATCACCACCATCTCGCGGGCGCTCAACGGCTATTCGGATGTGGGCGAAAAGACCCGCAAACGGGTCGCCGAGGCGGCCCAGCACATGGGCTACCGGCCCAACCGCAATGCGCAGCGGCTGGTGACGCGGCGGACCCACAACATCGCCTGGGTGCAGTCCGACAATGACCGCAAATTCGTCGATCCGCACTTTGTCGAGGTGATGGCGGGCGTGCTGCGCGGCGCCCGCGCCGGCAATTACGACGTGGTGCTGACCAGCGACACGCCCGAGCGCGAGCTCGCGGTCTACGACCGCTACGTCAACGACAACAGCGTCGACGGCTTCATTCTCGATCTGCCGCGCGAGGGCGATCAGCGCATCTCCTATCTGCTCGATGTCGGCCGTCCCTTCGTCGTCCATGGCCGTGACGCGCGCGAGGCCGAGTATGGCTGGGTCGACATCGACAATTACGCCAATTTCTACAACCTCACCCGGCTGATGGTCGCCAACGGCCATCGCCACATCGCCTTCGTCAATGGCGACGAGCACTTCACCTATGCGCTCTACCGGCGGCGCGGCGTCATCGATGCGCTGATCGATGGCGGCCTCAGCCCGGCCAATTTGAAGGTGCTCAATTCGCTGCACCCGATGGGCGAAGCCGGGTTCAAGCTCACCAGCCTCGCGCTGGCGGATCCGCGGGTGACGGCGATCCTTTATTCCTCGACGATGATGGCGGTCGAGGGCCACGCCGCCATCGTTCGCGCCGGCGGCCGCCGCCATCTCGCCATCGCCACCATGGACGACGAGTTGCACTATATCGACCTCTCGCCCTTTGCCGGACAGTTCTCCTTCGTCCGCTCGTCTCTGCGCGACGCCGGCGGCGCCTTGATCAGCGAGCTCATCCGCCAGTGCGAAGAGGGCGGGCCGGGCAAGGGGCACCTGCTCCCCTCGCGCTTCCATGTGGTGGCGGGGATGGACGCGAGCGTACTGGGGGAGCCATTGCCGGGGAATCGGAGGTAGTGGCCATATTTTGGATTTTTGCGACCCTGGCGCCGCCGGGTCGAACGTTACGCGGCCTCCGATGTGGCGGCAACGGGGTTCGCGGCACGGCGGTTCTGCTGAGCGACCAGTGCGGCGCGGCGCGCAACCAGGCTGCCAGGATCGGCGGCGTCACGCTGCAAATCGTCCATGACTGGGTGGTGACGTTCAACGTCCATATCGGCGTGGCCGAGCAGACCCCGGGCCGGGAGCTGCGGCCATGGGCTATCGCAAGCTCTCCGCCCGCCCGCGCTATCACGCCCAAGCCGAAGGCGCGATCGAGGATTTCAAAAAGGCTTCCCCGCGCGCCTGGACGAGATCACCGCCGCCATAGCGGATCATGTCCATCGGTACCCGCGATCGGGCGTACAGGTTCTGATCAGCGGGACTGGGTATGACGCCTGGACAAACCAGCCTAGCAAAGCCGCAAGATCGGCATTCATCCCTACCGTGCGTGAGGTTGGACGCTCACCTGTTCAAGCAAGGCCAGCAGGCCCCGCAGGATTTCCGCCGGCGGTGGCGGGCAGCCGGGGATGTGGAGATCGACAGGTACAACCGCTGATACGCCGCCGATGACAGCGTAGCTCCCAGCAAAACAGCCGCCATCGAGCGCACAATCGCCGATGGCCACGATCCACTTCGGATCGGGCGTTGCCTGATAGGTGCGTTCCAGGGCCTCGCGCATGTTCTTGGTGACCGGGCCGGTGACCAGCAGCACGTCGGCGTGGCGCGGCGAGGCGACAAACCGGATGCCGAACCGTTCGATGTCATAGAAAGCGTTGTTGAGCGCGTGCATTTCCAGCTCGCAGCCATTGCAGGACCCGGCGTCGACTACCCGAATTGAAAGACTTCGCCCCAGGCGCCGGCGTGCCGCATTGCCGAGCGTGGCGGCGAGTTCGTCGGCCGCGGCAGCTCCCGGCGATGGAGGCCGTTCGGTGAGGGGGTGACGAATCAGACCTTCGAAGAGGAGCTTGCGCATGTTGGCCTGCCTAGAGATCGTGACCGGAATAGGAGCAGTTGAAGGATTTGTTGCAGAGCGGGAAGTCGGCCACGATATTGCCCTCGACCGCGGCCTCCAGCAGCGGCCACTGGAACCAGGATGGATCGCGCAGGTGGCAGCGCTCCACTTTCTCCTTGGCGCCCACGCGCACCCACACCAGTACGTCGCCGCGAAATCCTTCGACCAGCGCCATGCCTTCACGCCGAACAGCGCCGCTCGCCACCTCGGCACGCACCGGGCCTCCGGGCAGCCTGGCGAGGATCTGCTCAACCAGTGAAATGCTTTGTTCAACCTCGCGGATGCGAATCCAGACGCGGGCGTTGACGTCGCCCTCGCTCAATACCGGAACCTCAAAGCTGAGACAGTCGTATGGCGCATAGGGAAGCGCGCGCCGGACATCGAAATTCCGTCCTGAGGCCCGCCCCACATAGCCGCCGGCACCAAACTGCATAGCAAGCTCTGGCTTGAGCACCCCGGTAGAAACGGTCCGGTCCTGCAGCGAGGCGGTGTTGTCGTAGACCTCGACCAGCTCGGGAAACTTGCGGCCGATCTCGGCGGTCACGGCGCGGATCGCGGTGATGCCCTCCGCGCTGAGGTCAGCGGCGACGCCGCCCGGAACGATGCGGTCGCGCATCAGGCGATGGCCGAAGGCGAAGTCGGCGGCGCGCAGCACCTGCTCGCGCAAGACGCCGCAATGGGCGTGCAGCAGCGAAAACGAGGCGTCGTTACAGATGGCGCCGATATCACCCAGGTGATTGGCGAGCCGCTCGAGTTCGGCCATCAATCCGCGGAGCCAGGCGGCGCGCGGCGGCGCCGACGCTCCGAGGGTAGCCTCGGCGGCGCGCGCGAACGCGAACTGGTAGGCGACGGTGCTGTCGCCCGAGACGCGACCCGCAAGCTGCGCGGCGCGATCGAGTTCGGCGCCCGCCATCAGCGACTCGATCCCCTTGTGCGCATAGCCGAGGCGTTCCTCGAGCCGCACGACCGCTTCGCCATTGGCGGTAAACCGGAAGTGCCCGGGCTCGATGATGCCGGCATGCACGGGACCGACCGCGATCTGGTGCAGGCTTTCGCCGTCGGAGGGGAGGAAGGCGTAGGGTGAGGGCGCCGATGGTGCTGCGGGCCGGTCCCGGAGAGGATATCGCTTGTCCCAGTGGCCGTGATCGAGCCACGGTCGATCATCTAGCGGGCCTCTTGGTTTCAGCCCGAAGAGGTCATGGATGGTGCGCTCGAGCCTGAGCGCCGGCGGATGATGGCGGCTGACCGAAGGGAAGCCGCCCTTGGGGCATTCAAGGCTGATGACACCGACCTCAGCGGATTCTGCCTCCAGCAATGCCATGTGGACAATGTCCGCCTCTCCCCAGAGCGCAAGGAGGGTCAATCGGTTTTGCGCAAGCGCTGCGCCGGCGCGGCCCCACGCTTTGGCGTCGACGATTGCGCGTGGCCAGCGGGCATGGTCTGCAACAAGACTGCCTTCCGAGATCAGGGTGGTCAGCGCCGACATTTGTTGTTCCTGCTTCCCATCACCCAAGGAGGTTCGCAACATGCTGGAACCAGGCCACCAGCGGCGGCGGCAAGTAGATCCCGGCGCCCAGCACCAGCGCCAGATGCGCGTACATCGGCAGATAGGACGCCTCCGCCGGCGCCCTGCTGCCGGTCGGTTCGCCGAACGCCATGCCGGTGAGGCGCAGCATCAAGGCGCCGAAGGCGACCAGAAGTCCGAAAACAAGAGGGATCGCGAGCAGCGGCTGACGCGCAAAGGTTGAACTGACGATCAGGAACTCGCTCATGAAGATGCCGAAGGGCGGCACCCCGACGATGGCGACGACGCCGATCACCAGGGCCCAGCCGAGTCCAGGATGGGTCTCGGTGAGGCCACGGATCTCGGCGATTTTCTGCGTGCCCTTGATCTGGGCGATGTGACCGACGGCGTAAAAGATCGCCGATTTGGTGAGGCTGTGCATGACCATGTGCAGGAGCCCGGCGAAATTGGCGAGCGGTCCGCCGAGGC
>JAUXUM010000187.1 GCA_030680995.1 Devosia sp. | reverse complement strand
AAAGTCGGCGGCAATGCGGACACCGATATCGAGCGGATCCGCGCCTGTGCCAAGCTTATGCAAAAGGGCGATATCCTGGTCGCCGACGCCAATACCGGCTGGACCATGCACGAGGCGGCGCGGGTTGTGCAGGCCGTGCGGGATGTCGATGTCTATATCGAGCAACCCAGCCCGAGCTACGAGGAATGCCTGGCGACGCGAAAGCGGACGGCCCTCCCCTTCGTGCTGGACGAAGTCATTGGCGGCGTTGACAATCTGACGCGTGGAATTGCCGACGGCGCCATGGACGTGATCAACCTAAAGATCTCCAAGGTAGGTGGACTGACCAAGGCACGCCTGATGCGCGACATCTGCCTCTCGGCCGGCATCCCGATGACCATCGAAGACACGTGGGGCGGCGACATCGTAACTGCCGCCATCGCGCATTTGGCGCTCTCCACACCTGAGGAATTCGCGTTTTCCGCCACTGATTTCAATTCCTACGGAACCGTAGATTTCGCCCGGGGTGCACCCAAGCGCGTCAACGGGCGCATGCGGGCGCCAGACGCCCCCGGCCTGGGCGTTGATCCAATGATGGATGTGCTTGGCGAACCGGTTCTGGTTGTAAAGTAGGGGCGAGCAAGAAATGCGCTCGAGCAAGGTCATCCATGTCGTGAGTTGTCATGCGGAGGGCGAGGTCGGCGACGTCATTGTCGGCGGCGTCGCTCCACCCCCAGGCGACACTGTCTGGGAGCAGGCCCGCTGGATTCACAATGACCAGAGCCTGCGCAATTTCATCCTCAACGAACCGCGCGGCGGCGTGTTCCGACATGTTAACCTGTTACTGCCGCCCAAGGACAAGCGCGCCGCCATGGCGTGGCTGGTCATGGAACCGGAGCACACGCCGCCCATGTCGGGGTCGAACTCGATTTGCGTTGCCACGGTCCTTCTCGACAGCGGCATCGTACCGATGATCGAGCCGGAAACGCGCTTCGCCATCGAGGCGCCGGGCGGACTGGTCGAAGTTGTCGCCCAATGCCGGGATGGCAAGGCACGCTCGATAAGGGTGGTCAATCATCCCTCCTTCGCCGCCAGGCTCGACGCGATGATCGAGGTGGAAGGCATTGGTTCGCTCGAGGTCGATATCGCCTATGGCGGCGACAGCTTCGTGCTGGTCGATGCCGGCGACGTCGGGTTTGATATCCGGCCGGATGAAGCTCTCGATATTTCCCGACTGGGCATGAGAATCACTCGCGCCGCCAACGAACAACTGGGATTCTCCCATCCCAGCAACAAAGACTGGAACCACATTTCCTTCTGCCAGTTCGCCAAGCCGGTTGAAGCCGTGGACGGCGTACTGACCGGCAAAAATGCGGTCGCAATCGAACCGGGCAAGTTGGATCGCTCGCCCTGTGGCACGGGCTGCTCGGCGCGCATGGCGGTGCTGCATGCCAGGGGTATGCTCAAAGTCGGCGACCGCTTCACCGGCCTCTCCATCATCGACTCCCGCTTCGATTGCCGCATTGAGCGCAAAACCGAGTTGGATGGCAAAATGGCGATCATTCCAAGCATCGAGGGCCGCGCCTGGATCACCGGCACCCATCAGCACATGCTCGATCCGGACGACCCTTGGCCTGGTGGTTATCGTCTTTCGGATACTTGGCCACAGCACCGCGCGGGATAGAGGTGCGCTGCATATGGCTCTCGACAACAATGAATCAGGCGGAAATTGGCACGGATAGGGATAATCGGGGCAGGCATTATCGGTTCGGCGACGGCGACGTGGCTGATGTCCGAGGGCCATGAGGTCACGGTTTTCGAGGCCGACCCCGACGGTCTGCCGGCATCGTCCGGCAATGCGGCGCTCATCGCGGTTTCCGAGATCACGCCTCTGGCAAACCTGGCGAACTTGTCCTCGGTTCCAAGGTGGCTGCTCGATCCACTGGGTCCCCTCGCGTTGCGCTGGACCGATCTTCCGGCGCTCACGCCATGGCTTCTGGGCTTCGTGAGGGCCGCCCTGCCGGCACAGGAGGCGGCGGGACGCAAGGCGCTTGCATACCTCATGAAAACCGCCGTTGCGGACCACCTGCGGCTCGGCGCGATGGCAGGCATTGATGGTCATTTGCGACTGACCGGATTTCTGTCGCTGCACGACACCCAAAAGGGCCTGCGAGCCGGCCACAAAGAAGGATTGCTGGTCAAAGCCACGCTTGGCCATGATTGTGAGAGGCTGTCCAGCGCCGACGTACGCAAGCGCGTGCCGCAGCTCGAAGGGAATTTCGCCGGCGCAATCTTTACGCCCGAATACCTGATGGTCACCAATCCGCTCGATGTCCTGCGCCGATACCAAAGTCACGTCAGATCCCGCGGCCGGCTGGTTTCGGCAAGCGCCGCCGCCGTGCTGCAGACATCGGACGCGGTGTTGATCAGGACCGCCGACGGCAATCACCATCCGTTCGACAGGATCGTCGTCTCTGCCGGCATCTGGTCGCGCGATTTTGCGCGTTCGCTCGGGGTCAAGGTCTTGCTGGAGGCGGAGCGCGGCTACAATACGACCTATACCGATCTGCCTTGGAACCTCTCGACGCCGGTCGGCTTTGCCGATCACGGCTTCATCGCCTCGCCGTTGGCCGATGGTTTCCGGGTTGGGGGCGCGGTGGAACTGGCGAAGCCGGACACGCCGCCAAACTACGCACGGGCGAGGGAGATGCGGGCCAAGCTGCGCCGTTATATTCCCGGATTGCCGGAAGGCGGCGTGGAATGGATGGGGCGGCGCCCATCAACGCCGGATTCCCTACCGGTGATCAGCCGGCATCCGCATGACAAGCGCATCGTTTTCGCATTCGGACATGGTCACCTCGGGCTGACCCAAAGCGCTGTCACCGCACGGCATGTTGCCACACTGATTGCCGAGAGCCAGCCGATGCCCGAACTCAATCCTTTCGACGTCAGAAGGTTCAACTGAGCAACATGGGCAAGAAGAGCTTCTTTTGTATCGATGCACATACCTGCGGCAATCCGGTGCGGGTGGTGGCGGGTGGCGCCCCCGATCTGAAGGGCGATACCATGAACGCCCGGCGCGAGCATTTTCTGGCCGAGTACGACTGGATCCGGACCGGGTTGATGTTCGAGCCGCGCGGGCATGACGTGATGTCCGGTTCGATCCTCTATCCCGCTTTGCGCGAAGACGTCGACGCCTCGATCCTCTTCATCGAAACGTCGGGCTGCCTGCCCATGTGCGGCCATGGCACGATCGGCACGGTGACGGTCATGATCGAAGAGGGGCTGGTCTTCCCAAAGCAGCCCGGACGGCTCCGCCTCGAAGTGCCGGCCGGCATTGTCGAGGCGGCGTATGAATGCGACGCGGCCGGCCACGTGATCGATGTGCGGCTCACCAACGTACCGTCATTTCTTCATGCGACAGACTTGGCGATCGAGCTGCCGGGCGTCGGTCCGCTCAAATTCGACGTGGCCTATGGCGGAAACTTCTACGCGATTTTCGAGCCGCAGCCCGGCCTTGCCGACATGAGCCAATTCAGTGCAACGGACATTCAACGCCTGTCTCCGATTGCGCGCGCGTTGATCAGCGAGGCCTATAGCTTCCAGCATCCGGAATATCCCACCATCAACGGCCTGCGCCATATCATGTGGACCGGCGCCCCGACGAATCCGGCGGCCAATGCACGCAACGCGGTGTTCTATGGCGAGAAGGCCATCGATCGATCGCCTTGCGGCACCGGCACCTCGGCGCGCATGGCACAGATGGCGGCGCGCGGCGAACTCCACGTGGGCGACAGTTTCGTCCACGAGAGCATCATTGGAAGCATCTTCCACGGCAAGGTCGAGGCGCAAGCGCGAGTGGGACCCTATCAGGGGATCATCCCGTCAATCGCCGGACAGGCTTGGGTGACTGGCTACAATACCATCTTCCTCGATGATCGCGATCCATTCGTGAGAGGCTTTACCGTCAACTGACCGGCAGCACATCCAATTGCAGCCTCGCGACGGCAGAAAATTGCAGTGTGATCAAAATTTCTTGACTCGGGTTCGATCTCCGGGTCGAGAGGTGTCTGGATCGAAGGAAAGAGGATCACTTGTCCTCCTCCGCGGTTGCCCTCGATATCGATCTGCTCGATACTCGTCGTCAGTCGCCGGCGCCGCAGCCGACCCAAGGCTTCGTTCAGCGCGATCCCGGTCAACCACGTCGACAACTGCGAGTCTCGGCGAAACGAGTCCGGGTGGGTGAAGGCTTTGACATAGCTTGCCTGGACGACATCCTCGACTTCGCCATCGTTGCCGACGATCGATCTGGCCGCCCTGAAGTGCCGCCGATTGCGTCGCCTGATGATGGTCCGGATGGCAAATCCGTCGCCATTTCGCGCCAGGTCCACGAGCGCATTGTCGTCCGGGGCTACGCCGAGTTTCTCGACCAGCGCCACCGTCCGATCGTTCACCGCGGCTGGCCGAAGCAGGGCCAGCCGCTGGATTGTCAGGCCCTGGCGAGCGCCTGGTCGATATCGGCGACGATGTCGTCGATGTGCTCGATACCGACCGAGATGCGAACAAGATCCTCGGACACTCCGGCCCGCGCCAGTTCCTCCGGATTGAGCTGGCGATGCGTGGTCGAGGCGGGATGGCAGGCGAGCGACTTGGCGTCACCGATATTGACCAGCCGCAGGATCATCTGCAGCGCGTCGATGAACTTGCCGCCAGCTTCCTGGCCGCCCTTGATGCCGAAGCTGATGATGCCCGAGGCCTGACCCTTGGTGATGCGCTTGGCAACGGCGTTGTACTTGCTGTCGGGCAGCGCGGCGTAGTTAACCCAGCTGATCTTGGGGTGCGCCTCGAGATGCTGCGCCACCTTGAGTGCGTTCTCGCAATGGCGCTCCATCCGCAGTCCCAACGTCTCCAGCCCCATCAGGAACAGGAAGGCGCTGTGCGGGGAGAGCGCCGCGCCGGTGTTGCGCAGCGGCACGACGCGGCAACGGCCGATATAGGCGGCCGGGCCCAGCGCCTCGGTGTAGACGACGCCGTGATAGGACGGATCGGGTTCGTTCAGCATCGGAAAGCGCTGCTTGTTGGCCGTCCAGTCGAAGGTGCCCGAATCGATGATGATGCCGCCGATCGAGTTGCCGTGCCCGCCGATATATTTGGTCAGCGCATGGACGACGATGTCGGCGCCGAAATCGATGGGCCGGCAGAGATAGGGCGTCGCCACGGTGTTGTCGACGATCAGCGGCACGCCGTGCTTGTGGGCGATCTGCGCCAGCCGCTCAATATCGACGACGTTGCCGGCCGGGTTGCCGATGGACTCGCAGAATACCGCTTTGGTCTTGTCGTCGATCAACCGGTCGATAGCGTCGAAATCGCTGGCCTCGGCCATGCGCACTTCGAGCCCCTGCCGCGGGAAGGTATGCATGAACAGGTTGTAGGTGCCGCCGTAGAGCTGGCTGATGGAGACGATATTGTCGCCGGCGCTGGCGATCGCCTGGATCGAATAGGTGATGGCAGCCATGCCCGACGCGACGGCCAGCCCGCCGATGCCGCCTTCCATCTCGGCGACGCGCTGTTCCAGCACTGCCGTGGTCGGGTTCATGATGCGGGTATAGATGTTGCCCGCGACCTTGAGGTCGAACAGGTCGGCGCCATGCTGGGTATCGTCGAAGGTATACGACGTCGTCTGGTAGATCGGCACGGCCGCCGCCTTGGTGGTCGCTTCGGCGGTATAGCCGTGGTGCAGCGCCAGCGTTTCGAGCTTCATTGTTCTTGTTCCTTTCACAGGCCTCGATCGCGAACGGTGCCGGTGGCCAGCCGGCGCCGCAAACATAATATCCTGCGTCGGCTGGCCGCCAAGTCAGGTCGCGGCAACGCCGTGCCAATATAGGGCTCGTTGAAGCAAGGCGTTTCCCTGCCGAGGGACGAGACGGTCCGCTTCGGTTCGCCGCCCGCTAGGCTGTCCCAGGCCCACCTCGTCGAACATCGCCATCTGGAAGCTCGCCGCCACGCGTTCGGCCTTCCGCACATCGAGCCGCGCCGGGTCTGCGCTGATCGATCGGATGCGCCGAGACTTTCGGATGAGTTCGTCGTCGAATGCGGTCGCGGCTCCTGTGCGATACGGGCCAGACTCTGGCCTTCGAGGAAGAAGCGCAGCTGCGGCGGTGTTTGGCGGATGGCGCCCTCTGGTACGCGCGGCAGCAAGCCGCCGGGGCGGTGAGGGATGTCCCAAAACATTCCGACGACCGGGACGGCCAGCTGAATGCAGGTCGCGATCTGCCGCTCCAGCAGAGCTGCGTCGGTGGCGGCGGGAAAATGATGTTGACGCCGAAGCTGCGATGCCTGAGTTCGCGCAAGTGCTCAACCTCGCGCACGATGAGCTCGGGCGGCTCACGCGCCGTGCCGAGAAAGCCGAAACCGCCGGCAGTTGTCACCGCAGCCGCTGTGACCATTGGAACCGGCCGGGCTCCCGACCAAAAGCGAGATCAGGATCGGCACGAACCAGTTGCCGAGCCCGCCGATCAGCGCCGACATCAGCACAAAGAAGATTATCGCCAGCCCGTGTGCCGAGACCACGGCATTGTACATGTTGGCGTCGTGGAAGAGTTGCAGCCCCGGCTGCTGCACGCATGACCAGCGACAAGCCGGTGCCGAACACACCTGCGACAATAGAAAAAACCAGATAGAGGGTGTCGATATCCTGGCGATTGGTCGAGAGCAGCCAGCACCGGGCAGACCGCAATTCCACTCTTTCCAGCCCTGGCACCGTGGTTCCGAATACCGGAAGCCTAAATCACACCAAGAGCGCGCATGGCCTCGGCCACACGTACAAAGCCCACAATGTTTGCACCCAGCACATAGTCCCCCGAAGCGCCGTATTCTTCAGCGGTTTCTGCGCAGCGATCGTGGATATTGCCCATAATCTCGGCCAACCGCTGTTCGGTCTGTTCAAACGTCCAGCTGTCTCGCGAGGCATTCTGCTGCATCTCAAGTGCCGAAGTGGCCACGCCGCCGGCATTGGCTGCCTTGCCTGGTGCGAACAGGACGCCGGCGCCCTGGAAGATGCGCACTGCGTCGGGGGTGGAAGGCATGTTTGCCCCTTCGCCAACCGCAAGCACGCCGTTCACCACCAGCGTGCGCGCATCCTTGCCGGTCAGTTCGTTCTGGGTGGCGGACGGCATTGCGATGTCGCAGGCGACTTCCCAGATGGATCCCTGCTCCACGTAGCGGGTCCCATTGCCCTTGAGCCGCACATACTCCGCGATCCGGCCGCGCCGCACCTCCTTGATTTCCTTGACGAGGGCCAGATCGATTCCGCTTTCATCAACGACATATCCGCCAGAATCCGAACAGGCCACCACCTTGCCGCCGAAGGACAAGATCTTTTCCATGGTGTAGATCGCGACGTTCCCCGAGCCCGACACGACGACACGTTTGTCCTCCAGCTCGATGCCTTTCGTTGCAAGCATTCGTTGCACGAAATAGGTCGCGCCGTAACCAGTAGCCTCCCGTCGAGCTCGGGAGCCGCCATAGGCGAGGCCCTTGCCGGTCAGCACGCCCGCCTCATAGCGGTTGGTCAATCGTTTGTACTGTCCGAACATGTAGCCGATCTCGCGGGCGCCGACACCTATGTCACCTGCAGGGACATCGGTGTGTTCACCCAGATGACGATGGAGCTCGGTCATGAAGGACTGGCAGAAGCGCATGATCTCGCCGTCAGAGCGGCCGCGCGGATTGAAATCCGACCCGCCCTTGCCACCGCCGATGGGCAGGCCGGTGAGTGCATTCTTGAAGATTTGTTCGAACCCCAGGAACTTGATGATCCCGAGATTGACCGAGGGATGAAATCTCACGCCGCCCTTGTAGGGCCCAAGGGCGGAATTGAATTGCACGCGGAAGCCGCGGTTGATCTGAACCCGACCCTTGTCATCGACCCAAGGCACGCGAAAGATGATCTGGCGTTCCGGCTCGCAGATCCGCTCGATCAGCGCATTGTCGGCATAGTCGGGATGTTTTGCGATTACCCGGCCCAGGCTTTCCAGCACTTCGCGCACCGCCTGATGGAATTCCGCCTCGCCCGCGTTGCGGCGCAGCACTTCTGCCAAAATGGGTTCAAGTTTTTCGTCGACCGTGCTCAAGGCGGCATCTCGTTCTGCTGGAGCGGTAAGATGAGAGGGTTCGGAATGCCGACCAACGTTCTCGTCGCGGCGCGCTAGGGTCGAACCTCGGTCCGGGTTCGGGCCCCCGGGTCGCGCTTTATCAGCGCGCCCGAGGACAGGCTCCGGCGCGAGCCCGATTTCGGTCCTGAACAGGCGAGACGGCCGGGGTGGATATGACATCCACGAGGAGGGCTCGACGCATTCAGGGAGGAAAGCGGCCGCGCCCCGCGGGGGTATGGCGCAAATCGCCCATTCTGGCGTCGCAAGGCCTCGACGGATGTCATGTCCGCCTTCGGCCTTGCTCCTGACACTGGACGATTTTCGCTCATACCACGCTCCAAACTCTGATCGAGTTTCAACCCTAGGAAGCGGTATGACGAAAGCAATGTCAATCGGCCTCGAACTTTGGCCCAGGGCAATCGCATTTGACCGAGGACGGATCGTGCGAAGGCGTCGGACCATCCTGAGCGTGTTTTCGTTTTCGGCGGATTGAGACGCCTGGGCTGGCGGTTTTGAGGCCTGTCCGTCTGGCTTCGGCCCTGGTGCGCTCGTCGCCAGAGCGGCCATGCGACGAGATGGGCGGGGTGGATGCGTCGTCGAGCGAGGCGCATTGCGATGCGGCGGGTTTCCTGGACCGACCAGCGGATCGGCGTCTTGTCCGGCGCATTGTCTTGTGGGCGGCGCTGGCGCGATGGCGGATCGCGGCCAGCATGACGGGCGAGACATGGTGACCCATGGATTCGAAGAGCGTCAGAATGCGCAACTGCGATGCTGGCGCTAGAGGGTGATGCCGCCATCGGCGATGAAATTGGCGCCCGTGGCATAGACCGATTCGTCGCTCGCGAGGTAGACGGCGAGATGAGCGATCTCTTCGGGCCGGGCCATGCGGCCCAGCGGCTGGCGGGCGATGAAAGTTTTCCAGGCTGCATCGTGATCGCCGGTGGCACTGGCACGTACGTGCAGCGATGGGGAATCGACGCTCCCCGGGCAGATGGCGTTGGCGCGGATGCCCTTGCCCATGAAATCGAAGGCGACCGATTTGGTGAAGCCGATCACCGCGGCCTTGGTGCTCATATATGCGAGCCGGTTGGGCACGCCCTTGAGCGAGGAGGCGACCGAGGCGACGTTGATGATCGAGGCGCCGCCCTGGGCAAGGAAATGCGGCAGGAAGGCCTGGGTGAGCACAAACATCGGGGTGACGTTGATGTCGAAGGAGCGCTGCCAGTCGGAGAGGCTGGTGGTTTCGAGGGTGCCCTGATGCACCCAGCCGGCGCAGTTGAAGAGTACGTTCACCTCCGGATGGTCGGCGGCGGCGGCTTTGAGCGCATCATGATCGGTAACGTCGAGGGTGAAGGTTTCGTGCCCCCCTTGGGGATGGAGTCGGGCAAGCATCGTGCCGATTTCGGTGATCGCCGACCGGTCGCGATCGGTGGCGATCACCCGCGCGCCCTCGCGGGCAAAGGCCAGCGCCGTCGCTCCGCCGATACCGGCACCCGCCGCCGTCAGAAATGCGGTCTTCCCCTCGAGTCGTCCCATCTGCCCCTCCCTTTTGCCCAGCCGATGCCAGATTTGTCGCTGCCGTCGGATTTGGCAAGCCCTGATGATCTTGACAGAGGCTCGCCCCTCGATGACAACGTTATCGTCAACAGGCTCGGGAAGGAAGTCGACTGGCGCGGCGGGCTTCCCATGGCCAGGAGAACAGGGGCCGGGGAGAGCCATGGCGGACGACAGTTGGGAGGCGGTGCTTCCGGCAATGCTGGCAAGCGCCGGGATCGCCGTCCACGGCCGGATCGATGTCGAGCCGCTGACAGGCGGCGTCTCGTCCGACATCGTCGGGATTCGGCTGGGCGACGGGCGGCTCTTGTGCGCCAAGCGGGCGCTGCGAAAGCTCAAGGTGGCGGGCGACTGGCAGGCGCCGCTCGAACGCAATCATTATGAAATCGCCTGGCTCAGGAGGGCGGGGACGATCGTTCCCGGCGCGGCGCCCAAGGTTCTGGCCGAGGATCGGGAGCATGGCATCGCGCTGCTCGAATATCTGCCGCCCGAAGCGTTCGCGCTGTGGAAATCCGAATTGCTGGCGGGCCGCGCGGACCCGGATGTGCCGGTCGCCGTCGCCGAAGCGCTGGGGCGCATCCATGCCGCCACCCTGTTCGACGAGGATGTGGCGCGGGAGTTCCCGACCGATCATCTGATCGACGCCTTGCGGCTCGATCCCTATCTGCGATTCACGGCGGGCCGTCATCCGTCGCTCAGCCGACGCATCCTCGGGGTGCTGGCCACCACGGCCGCCACCAAGATGGCCTTAGTGCATGGCGATGTGAGCCCCAAGAACATCCTGGTCTCCAGGCGCGACGGGCATCCGGTGCTGCTCGATGCGGAATGCGCCTGGTATGGCGACCCGGCCTTCGACGGCGCCTTCTGCCTCAACCATCTGCTGCTCAAATCCGTGCACATGCCGGCGCTGGCCGGGAGATTGCTCGACCAGGCGGGACAGTTTTCGGTGCGGTGGGCCGCGCATTTTCCGGCAGATCTGCGGGAAGGGTTGTCGAGCCGAACCGCGGCGCTGCTGCCATGCCTGATGCTGGCGCGTGTCGACGGCAAATCCCCGGTGGAGTATCTGGCCGCCGGGCGGCAGCAGCTGGTGCGGGAGATTGCGATGCCGCTGATCGCGCAGCCGGCCGATGCCGTCGAGGATGTGGTCGATGCCGTTGCCGCAGGCGTCGGAAGGCACGGAGAGCGATGATGGGGCGGTCGGCGATCACCACCATCCATGGCCGGCAGGTCTGGGATTCCCGCGGTCGGCCGACGGTGGAGGTGGAGGTGACGCTGGCCTCCGGCGCCAGCGGACGCGCCATCGCGCCCTCGGGGGCGTCCACCGGCCGCCGCGAGGCCTTGGACAAGCGCGACGGCGGCATGCGGCTGGGCGGGTATGGGGTCAATGCCGCGGTCGCGGCGGTCAGCGGCGCCATCGCCGCACAGCTCGAGGGCATGGATGGGCGCGATCAGGACGCGGTCGACCGGGCGATGATCGCGCTCGACGGCACACCACAGAAATCGGCGCTGGGCGGCAATGCCACCGTCGCCACGTCCTGCGCCGTCGCCTGGGCGGCCGCGGCGGAGAAGGGCGTGCCGCTCTGGCAGCACATATCCCACCTCAACGGGAACGAGAACCGTGCCGGGATCCCCGTGCCGATGATCCAGGTCTTCGGGGGCGGGCGCCACGCCGGCAACCGCATCGATATCCAGGATTTCCTTGTGCTTTGTCCCGGGGCCAGAAGTTTTGCCGAGGCCTGCGAATGGACCGGCGAGGTCTATATGGCGGCGGCATCGGCAATGGGGCGGCGCGGCAAGCTCAACGGCGTCGCCGACGAAGGCGGGGTGTGGCCGGACTTTTCCGCCAATGAGGAGGGGTTGGAGGCGCTCACGCGCGCCATCGAGGCGGCCGGGTTCAGGCCCGGCATCGACATCGGTATCGCGCTCGACGTGGCGGCGAGTTCGTTCTTCGCCGATGGCGGCTATGAGCTGGCGCTGGAAGGAAGGCGCCTCTCCAGCGAGCAGATGATCGAGATGCTCGAGCGCTGGGTCGAGGGCTACGCCATCGTCTCGCTCGAAGACCCGCTGGCCGAGGACGACGACGAAGGCTTCGCCGAAATCACCCGTCGGCTCGGCGGACGCTGCCAGATCGTCGGCGACGACTATCTCACCACCAGCGCCGGGCGCGTCGCCCACGCCGCCCGGCTCGGTGCCTGCAACACGGCGTTGCTCAAGGCCAACCAGTGCGGGACACTGACCGAATTGATCGCGGCGTCGAATGCCGCCATTGCGCTGGGCTGGAACACCATCCAGTCGGGCCGATCGGGGGAGAGCGAGGATGTCACCCTGAGCCATCTGGCGGTCGGGCTCGGCTCGGATCAGATCAAGGTGGGTTCGATGACGCGCTCCGAACGTACGGCCAAATGGAACGAAGTGATCCGCATCGAGGAGCGATACACCGAGCTCGCCTATCGGGGTTTCCGGATTCCTCGGCGACAGGATAGGCTTGGGAATGTGGAGGGGAGAGCTTGACCGAGGCAGGGACGCAAAAGCGCGCGGGCCGCGCGGTTCGCGTCGAAGACGTCGCACGTGAGGCCGGGGTCTCGCCGATCACGGTGTCGAGGGCGCTGAGCGACCCGGAAAAGGTCAGGGAAGAGACGCGCAAGAAAGTGGCGGAGGCGGTCGCCAAGACCGGCTATGTCGTCAACCGCTTCGCGTCGAGCCTGCGATCCGGCCGCTCCTCGATCATCTCGGTTTTCGTCTCGAACCTGCAGAACCAGCACTTCGCCAACGCCGTGCAGGGGTGCGCCGATGCCCTTGAGGGCAGCGGCTACCATCTGCTGATGGCGCAGACCGGCTATTCGGACCGACTGCAGCAGGATGTGGTCGAGCGGGTACTGCCGTTCCGGCCGGCCGCGGTGATGTTCACCGGCGTCGTCCAGTCCGAGCGCACGCGTGCCCAACTGGGCAAACTGGGCATTCCGGTGATGGAGATGTGGGACTACCGGCCGGACCCGATCGACATGCTGGTGGGGTTCTCCAATGCCGAAGGCGGGCGGTTGATGGGCGAGCATTTCGGGCGGCGCGGCTTCCGCAGAATCGCCTATTGCGGCCGCACCGAGGACCGCGGCGCACAACGCCTCGCCGGCTTCCGCGAAGGGCTGGCCGCCTCCGGCCGCACGGTCGATTTCGTGCTCCCGCTCGAAGGGCGACGGACGGTCACGGACGGGATGCAGGCACTCGAACAGATTCGGGCCGGTCTGCCCGGCTGCGACGCGATCTTTTTCGGCACCGATATCCTTGCCGTGGGCGCAGTGCTCGAGGCGCGCCATCTCGGCCTCAAGATCCCCGGCGACGTCGCCATTGCCGGCTATGGCGATCTCGAATTCGTCAAGCAACTCCATACCCCGCTCACTACCATTTATGTCGGCAGCTACGCATTGGGGCTTGCCGCCGGACAGATGCTGCGGAAACGCCTGCGGCACGAGGAGATCGGCGAGCGCATCGCGCTCTCGCCGATCCACCTCGAGGTCCGGGCGAGCACCGGCGGCTGACCGCCCTCCGGATGCATCGAGAAAAACCAAGGAAACTTAAGCCACCACCACTAAACACCTGCACATCGCTCTTGTTTGGGTTTATGGATTCGTGTGGTCAAAATCGCCTAACGAGGAGAAGACTATGAGTTCGGGCAACGGGGACGGCGCTCAGAGCGGCACCCGGAAACTGCGTTCGCGCGCCTGGTTCGACAATCCGGAAAACCCGGATATGACCGCGATCTATCTGGAGCGCTACCTCAATTTCGGCATTTCGCGCGAGGAGCTGCAGTCGGGCAAGCCGATCATCGGCATCGCCCAGACCGGGTCGGACCTATCTCCGTGCAACCGTCACCATCTGGTGCTTGCCGATCGCGTGCGCGAAGGCATCCGTGAAGCGGGCGGCATCGCCATCGAGTTTCCGGTACATCCGATCCAGGAGACGGGCAAGCGCCCGACCGCCGGGCTCGACCGGAACCTGGCCTATCTCAGCCTCGTCGAAGTGCTGTACGGTTATCCCATTGACGGGGTGGTGTTGACCATCGGCTGCGACAAGACCACGCCGGCCTGCCTGATGGCGGCGGCGACGGTCAATATCCCCGCCATCGCGCTATCGGTCGGCCCGATGCTCAACGGCTGGTTCCGTGGCGAGCGCACCGGTTCGGGCACCATCGTCTGGAAAGCCCGCGAGCTGATGGCCAAGGGCGAGATCGGCTATTCCGAATTCATCGATCTCGTCGCCTCTTCGGCGCCCTCCACCGGCTACTGCAACACCATGGGCACGGCGACGACCATGAACTCGCTGGCCGAGGCGCTGGGCATGCAGCTGCCCGGCTCCGCGGCGATCCCGGCACCTTATCGCGACCGGCAGGAAATGAGCTACCGGACCGGCAAGCGCATCGTCGACATGGTGCATGAGGACCTGAAGCCTTCGGACATTCTCACCAAGGACAACTTCCTCAACGCCATCGTCGTCAACTCGGCGATCGGCGGGTCGACCAATGCGCCGATCCACATCAACGCCATCGCCCGGCATATCGGGGTGGAGCTCGATATCGACGACTGGCAGACGCATGGCCATAAGGTGCCGCTGCTGGTCAATCTGCAGCCGGCGGGCGAGTATCTGGGCGAGGACTACTACCATGCCGGCGGCGTGCCGGCGGTGGTCAACGAGTTGATGAAGCAGGGCCTGATCCGCGAGAACGCGCCCACGGTTAACGGCAAGACCATCGGCGAGAACTGCCGCAACACGACGGTTCAGGACGACAAGGTCATCCGGCCCTTCGCCAACCCGCTCAAGGACGAGGCCGGGTTCCTGGTGCTGCGCGGCAATCTCTTCGACAACGCCATCATGAAGACCAGCGTGATCTCGAGCGAATTCCGTGATCGCTACCTGAACAATCCCGCAAGCCCGAACGCTTTCGAAGGCAAGGCGGTGGTGTTCGATGGTCCCGAGGATTATCACGCGCGGATCGACGATCCGGCGCTCGAAATCGATGAGCACACGCTGCTGTTCATGCGCGGCGCGGGGCCGATCGGCTATCCGGGGGCGGCCGAAGTTGTCAACATGCGGCCGCCCGACTATCTGATCAAGAGGGGCATCCATTCGCTCGCCTGCATCGGCGACGGCCGCCAGTCGGGCACCTCGGGCTCGCCTTCGATCCTCAACGCCTCGCCCGAAGCGGCGGCGGGCGGCAATCTCGCCATTTTGAAGACCGGCGACATGGTGCGGATCGATCTCGGCAAGGGCGAGGCCAACATCCTGATCTCGGATGAGGAGATCGGGCAGCGGCGTGCGGCGCTGGATGCCGAAGGCGGCTATCGCTATCCCAAGCATCAGACGCCCTGGCAGGAAATCCAGCGCGGGCTGGTCGACCAGCTGGGCGCGGGCGCGGTGCTCAAGCCGGCGGTCAACTACCAGCGGCTGGCCCAGACCGCGGGCATCCCGCGCGACAATCACTGAGACGCGAAGGGCCGGTTCGCCGGCCCTTTTCTTTTTCGCTCAGCTCACCCGCACGGCGTCGGCTTCCCGCCGCGGCGGGGCGCGCAGGCGCGAATCGCGGCGGAAGTCGGACGGCGACTTGCCGGCGATCTTGCGGAAGCTCTTGTTGAAGGCGCTGAGCGAACCGAAGCCGCTCTCCATCGCTACCCGCAGCACATTGCCGTCTTCCTGCATCAGCAGCGCCTGGGCGTAACTCAGCCTCAGGAGATTGACGTATTCGTTGAGCGTCATCCCGGTCGATTTCTTGAAAACGCTCATGGCGTATTTGGGGTGGATGTCGGCCGAGGTGGCGATATCGACCGAGTCGATGTCCTCGCGGAAATTCTCGGTGATGAACTCGCAGATATTGCCGATGTTCTGGAAGCTCTGCATGTCGAGCGGCTCGCTGAGGCCCTCTCGCATTCCCACCGGTTCGATCAGCCGGTAGGGCTCGAACTGCATGCGGTCGACGCGCAGCAGCAGTTCGTCGATCGCGTGTTCGCGGCGGGCGGCATCCTCGGCCCGCATGTAGGTCGACCAGCGGTTGATATTTTGCTGATCGGTGTCGTCGGGCCGGGCGGTGATCAGGGTCGCCCCATGCATGAGCTTGTGGGTGAGTTCGGCTGGCAGCCGCAGGCGGAAGAAATGCACGAGCGGCAAGTGGATGGCGATGAAGAAGGCGTCCTCGGAAGTGTCGACGACCTGATGCGGCAGCCCGCCCCAGAACAGGCAGAGGTCGCCGGCGCGGAGCTGGGCCGAATGGCCGTGCATGCGGTATTCCATGGCGCCGCGGAAGACGAAGTTGACCTCCACCTGGGCATGCCAGTGGGCGCGAACCATGATGCCGGGCTGTTCGTGGCTGACCACCAGATTGTTCGGGACGGCCTCCACCGTGGACTTCTTGGGGTCCCACATCCGCTTGGCGAGCTTCTTACTATCCTGCAATTCCGTATTCCCGTTCTGAGAGACGAAAGACGCTGCAACAGTCCAGTGTAGAAATTGCTCAATCCTGGAGCAAACGAAAAGGGAGGAATTCTATGCGCCTGAAATTAGGCTGCGCCACGCTTGCGCTTGCTGTCGCGCTGGGGCTGGGCTCGGGCCCTGCTTTCGCCCAGTCGGGCGAGATCACCATCTGGAGCTGGAACATCGCCGCTTCGTCGCTGAAGGCGACTGTTGCGGGCTTCAACAAGCTCTATCCGGAAGTGAAGGTGACGGTCGAGGATCTCGGAAACGGGCCGACTTACGACAAGTCGATCGCCGGTTGCGCCGCCGGAGGGGAAGGGCTGCCGGATATCGTCTCGATCGAGAATGGCGAGGCGGAGAATTACTGGGGCCAGTTCCCCGATTGCTTCATCGACCTGCACACCCTCGGCTACACGGCCGAAGACCAGGCCAAGTTCCCCGATTTCAAGCGCACTGAACTCGAAGTCGGCGACATCGCCTATGCCATGCCGTGGGATTCAGGTCCGGTGGCCATGTTCTATCGCCGCGATTTCTACGAGAAGGCCGGGGTTGATCCCGCTTCGATCCAGACCTGGGATGATTTCATCGCCGCGGGCAGGAAGATCCAGGAAGCCAATCCTGGCGTCACCATGACCAATGCCGATTTCAACGGCGACTCCGAATTCTTCCGCATGATCTCCAACGAGCAGGGTTGCGCTTACTTCGCTGCCGACGGGCAGTCGATCACGGTCAACCAGCCGGCCTGCGTGGCGGCCATGACCAAGATCAAGGAGATGAAGGACGCCGGGATCATTTCCTCGGCCGATTGGGGCGGCAAGATCACCAACAACACGGCCGGCACCGTCGCCACGCAGATGTATGGCGGCTGGTACGAGGGCACGGTCCGCACCGAATCCCCCGACGGCACCGGCAAATGGGGCGTCTATCTGATGCCGAGCCTTACCGCCGACGGCCCGCACGCCGCCAACCTCGGCGGCTCGTCGCTGGCGATCACCTCGGCCTCCAAGAACAAGGAAGCTGCCTACGCCTACATCAAGTACACGCTGGGCACCAATGAGGGCCAGGTGACGATGCTGAAGGAATACGGCCTCGTTCCCTCGCTGATCTCGGCGCTCGACGACCCCTATGTCTCGGAGGGCCTGCCCTATTGGGGCGGCCAGGCGGTGTGGAAAGACATCCTGAGCACCCTGCCCAAGGTCGTGCCGAGCCGTGGTACCCCCTTCCAGAGCGACGCGGAGGCAATCGTCCGCTCGGTGCAGACCAAGTATTTCGCGGGTGAGTATGCCGATGCGAAGGCAGCCCTCGACGACGCTGCCAGCCAGATTGCAGCAGCCACCGGCCTGCCGGTAATGTGACAGCGACTGCAATTTTGCCGGGCGGACCGTTCGCGGCCCGCCCGGAGCATGCGAACATGGGGTTGGGAGGGCCCGCTTGATGGTGCAGCGGAACCGGACCGCCTACGGGTTTCTTACGCCTTATCTGTTGATCTTTGCCGCGTTCTGGGTCTGGCCGATCATCAACTCCTTCCTCCTCTCGTTCCAGGCGACGCGCACCGTCCCCTGGCGGTTTGCGCCGGCCTTCAACTGGGGGCGGCTGATCGCCGATCCTGCGTTTTTCAACGCGCTCAAGAACACGCTCATTATCCTGGTAGTGCAGGTTCCGCTGATGATCGGTCTCGCCACCATCATGGCCGTGCTGCTCAATTCTCCCATGCTCAAGGTCAAAGGGCTGTTCCGGTTTGCCTTTTTTGCGCCGGTCGTGGTGGGCCGGGCGGCGGCACCGAGA
>JAUXUM010000087.1 GCA_030680995.1 Devosia sp. | reverse complement strand
GTCTCCGTCTCGTCGGCGCCGATCTGAAACGCGCCTGCGCCGGTCGTGTCGGCCGACGCGCCGAGACGAATGACTGCCTGCGTGCCGTCGGGCAGAGTGAGCCCGACATTCACGATCTCCCCCGCGAGCGGTTGCCCGGTGAATGCCACCGACAGCGCCGGCGGCGTGCCCGCCGGCGGCGTAAGGGCGATATTGGAGCTGGAGGTCGAGAGCGTCGAAAGCTTGAAGCCGAACGGATGAGTGCCGTCCTCCGCGAGCGAGACCGTACCGGCGACGGTAGCGTCGATGGCGAGCCGTCCGAGCCCGTCGCCCGCGTCGGCGAGCTTGCGTTCGCCCACCACGGTGCGGAAGCCGGCCCGACCCAGCGCGCCGTCGAGGATGGAGCCGATATTTTCCACCGGCCGGCGATCGGTCGTGCTGCCGCCGAAGAGATAGCGCCCGTCGACGCTGGAATTGAGCAGGTCGAACACCTCGTCGAGCCGCGCCAGCGACAGGCTCGGCGTCGTCGTCAGGTTGATGTTGCTCGACCCATAACCGCCCGGCATCGCCAGCATCCGCTGGTCGGCCTCGAGCCGGTCGAGCCGCGACATTGCGGTGTCGAGCACATCGAGTCGAAGGTTCACCATGGTGATGGTGTCCTGATAGCCGGCGATCTTGTCGAGCCTCGAGCGCATCGTGAGACCGAAAAACCTGCCCGACCCCATCTCGGCGAGGGTGTCCGCCTTCTGCCCGGTCGCCAGTTGTCCCTGCAACTTGTCGAACCGCTCCTTCATGTTCGTGATGTGCTGAAAGCTCGACCGGAACGGAAACATCGAATTCTTTATGGCGGTCATTTCAGCTGTCCTAAATCCGCAGCAATTGGTCGAGCAGTTCCTGGATGATGGAGATCACCCGCGCATTGGCGGCAAAGGCATTTTGCAGCTCCATGAGCCGGGCCATCTCTTCGTCGACATCGACCCCATACTCCGTGTCCATGCGCTGCGTGAGGATCTCCATGGTCAGCGCCTGTGACTCGCTGGCGCCGATGGCTGTGGCGGCCGAATTGCCCTGGTAGTTGATCGTCTGGGAGATGAGATCCGAAACACTGCCCGACATCCGGAACGCCGCTTGCTGGTCGGTCGCCCGCTGCCCCATGGCAAACTGCATGGTTTCGAGCTGGTCGGCCAGATAGTTGACGCGCGCCGCGTCGCCGAGCGATCCCCCCGCAACATATTGCACCAGGAGCTTGCTGTTGTTGACGATGTCGCTGTTGACGCTGATGCGGGCGGCAAAGCCGAGTTTCTGACCGCGGCCGTCGAGGCAGTTGGTGAAATCGATATTGCCTGCATCGACGAACAGCGAGAGGCCTATCCCCCCGCCCTGGGCCGCTGTCACGGTCGTACGGCCGGTGAGCCCCACGATGTCCGTGGTGTTGGCACCGTCATTCACAATGCTCAGGACATCGCCAGAACCGCTGACCGAGAAGCCTGTGCCGAGTGCAGCCTGCAGCTGCGTCGCGACCGACCCGGCGCCGCCGGAAAAATCGAGCCCGATCACCCGCTGTCCGCTGGCGTCGACATAGTCGAGCGGGAGTTTGGTGGTGTCATCGACGCGCACGACCTTGACGGAGCGCTCCAGCCCCCCCTGGGCGTAGTCGAGCACGAAATCATTGCCGTTGCGGATCGCGCCGAGATCGATCTCGAAACCGGTGGCCGCGCCCACAGTTACCGCGGTGCCGGCGGTTTTCACGGTCGACATGGCTTGTGCCATTGCCGCCGCGATCTCGTCGAGCTGGTGCTGCACCTGCACCAGCGTGACGTCCCGCATTTCGATCAGACCCGCCAGTTCACCAGATTGGAGGACGTTTTGCTGCACGAGGTCGATCGCCAGGCCGGAGGGCGTCAGCAGCGTCAGTTTGCCGACCCCGCTCTGCCCGCTTTGGGAGTTGAACAGGGCGGTGGCCGAGAGCGCCCCCGCGCTTTCGAACTGGAACATCGAGGCCTTGCCATCGAGCAGGCCGACGCCGGAACGCGTCATCAGGGCCACGGTGTCGCTGGCGCGGTAGTCAACCCTTATGTCGGCCACTTCCGAGACCTGCGCGATCAGCCGGTCGCGCTGGTCGAGGAGACTCACGCGCGAGTTTGCGTCGATCCCCCGGTCGGAAAGGCGTTGATTGACCTTCTCCAGCGACGAGAGCATCTGGTTCAGATCGCTGACATTGGAGGCGATCTTGCTTTCCGTCTCGCGACGCAGACCCTGCACCTGGTTGCTGAGATTATTGAAGGTCGCAGCCATGACCTGAGCCGAAGCCAGGGCCTGCGCGCGGGTGGCGTAATTGTCGGGGCTGGTGGCAAGCGCGCCGAGCGCCGTTTGGAAGCTGCCAAACGCGGTATCGAGCGAACCTGCGGTACCAGGTTTGCCGAGCACCATCTGCAACCGGTCGAGGAAGTTTGCCCGGACGTTGACAAAGCCGCTCTCGGAGGTATTGCGCGTGTAGTACTGCTGCAGGCTCTGGTTGAACGCGCGTGTCACCGCGCCATTGCGGACAAAGTTCGAGTTGACACCAAGCGTATCGATGACGCTCAACGATTGACGGTAATATCCGGGCGTGCCGGAATTGGCGACGTTCCGGGACACGATGTCGAGGCTGCTCTGGCCGACTTTCATGCCCGAGAGCGCGTTGCTCAGCGAGGCCGACAAACCCATCAATATACTCCCTGCGTCAATTCCCGGCGCGCTGAACCGCGCCGGGAGAGCGTGTACCGGGCCTTAGCGGACCATGTTGAGAGCCGCCTGCAGCATTTCGTTGGCAGTCGAGACGATACGCGTACCGGCGGCATAGGCCTGCTGCGTGATGATCAGCTTGGTGAATTCCTCCGAGATGTCGGTGTTGGAGGACTCGAGCGATGCGCCGCTGATGTTGCCTTCATTATCCAGGATTGGCTCACCCGATTCAGAGGTCGCCGCAAAGACGCCGCCGTCCATGCGCTTGAGCTGATTGACCGCATTGAAGTTGGCCGTCACCACCTGGGCGACCTCGAGCTGCTGGCCATTGTTGTAGGAGACCACCACCCGTCCATTGTTGTTGACGGCGACCGAGACGAATTCGCCTGCCGCATAGCCGTTCTGATTGAGTGCGGTGACCCCGGCCGTGCCGTTCGGATCCGCGAACTGGGTCAGGCCATTGTCACCATGCTGCAGCCGCACGTCGCCGATGAGGACGCCGTTGACGGTCAGCCCGGCGAGCGGCGTGTAGTTGGTCGAGGTGGTGGGCGAACCGTTGGCACCAAAGGTGTAGTCATTGCCAACGCGTTCCCACATGGTTTGCGAGCCTGTCGCCTGGCCATTGGTGAGGACAAACAGGTTCCAGGTATCGGTACCGCCGTTGACGGTGCTGTTGACCTTGGCCCAGCGCATCTGAACGTTGGCAGGCGCGCCGTTCTCGGCATAGACGGTGATGGCGCCACCCGAGATCGACTGAGCGATGAACTCGTCCGAATTCTGGGCGCTGATCGTCGGCACACGGGCGTTGAGCAGAGCCGTCTGCGAGATGGTGGGACCATAAGTGCCGCTGGTGAAGCCGAAACCCGTGGTATTGTCAGTGATGGCGATACTATCGGCGGCGTTGCCGGCGGTGATTTGGATGTTGCCATCAACGAGAGAGACAGTTGCGCCGGCTGCGCCGCTTGCAATCAGGTCGGCCTGGATGACGGCGAGAACCTCACTGATGGTATCCGTGGCCGCATCGCCGATATCGATGTTGGGCAGCACCGTGCTGCCACCGCTGTTGAAAGCGTAGGTACGGCTCGTGCCGCCGATGTCGATCGCAAGCGTCTCTCCGGCCGCCGCGATCGTGGATGTCGCAGAACCCGCGACGGCGGCGGCACCCGCCGTCGTTGCCGCGACATCGGGCGTAATCGTCACGAAGTCCGCGGCATTGAGCAGTTCGCTCCCAGGGATCTGCGATTCCTGGTACTGCGCCGTTTTCGGCAATTGCGGCAGATTGAGCTGGTAGTTGATGCGCGTGGTCTGCGCCGCCGGCAGGAACGAATTGTCGAGCCGCAGTACTTGCGGCACCGAGCCCGAAATGTTCTGCGTTACCGGATCGATCGGAAGACCCTTGAGATAGTAGCCGGCGCCGTTGACGAGATAGCCGCCCTTGTCGAGCTCAAAATCGCCGCGCCGGGTGTAGTAGTTGGCGCCGGCAAAGACCGCGTCGCCATCGGCCTGGCCGATGCGCGGCTCGACGACAAAGAAACCATTGCCGTTGATGGCCATGTTGGTCTCTGTCGACACGCTCCGGATATCGCCCTGCAAATTGTTGGTCGAGCGCGATTGCGAGAGCACCGAACCTGCCGACTGCCGGGCTTGAGGGGCATCGGAGATCAGGTCGAGGAAATCGGTATCGACGCGCTTGAACCCCGTGGTCTGCGAGTTGGCGATATTGCCCGAGATGTTCTCGAGCGCGAAGGCCTGCGCGCGAAGCCCCGTTACTGCGGTTGAGAGGGCGCCATAAATTCCCATGTAAAACTCCGTAACCCCGTTCTGGCGTATCAGCACGCCGGTTCGCAGGTTACGATGCAAGGACGATGCCAAATCGCTATGTTCTTGCTGCGGCGGAGTTTCTTGAAACCCATGACTCCGTTTTGGGCAGCCGCCCGGCAGAAGAGTCCGAGCGGAGCGGCAGAAATTGCCGTGCGCTTGTGCCCGCACCGCACATCGTCTAAACGCTTGGCGCTCGCGCAAGGCTCAGAACGCTATGCTTTTCGACAATCCGCAGGAATTCATCGAGGCGCCGCGTCACGCCCTGACGGTGTTCGGCATGGCCGGTGTCGGCAAGACCCGGCTCTCCGCCTTGCTCCGCAAGAGCCACTGGTTCCATTACTCGGTCGATTACCGCATCGGCACGCGGCACATGGGCGAGCACATCGTCGACAACTTCAAGCGCGAAGCCATGAAGGTCCCATTCCTGCGTGACCTGCTGCGCTCGGACTCCATCTACATCCGATCCAACATCACGTTCGACAATCTCGAGCCGCTCTCGACCTATCTGGGCACGCCCGGCGACGCCACGCGCGGCGGATTGCAGCTGGCAGAGTACCAGCGCCGGCAGGACCAGCACCGCATCGCCGAGATTTCGGCCCTGCTCGACGTCCCCGACTTCATCGAGCGGGCCAAGGCGCTCTACGACTATGATGATTTCATTGCCGATACCGGCGGCTCGCTCATCGAGGTGGTCGATCCATCCGATCCGGACGATACGGTGATCAGGGCGCTGGCCGCGCACACGGTCCTGGTCTATATCCGGGGCACCGACGGCGATGCCGACGAACTGGTTCGTCGCTTCCGCGAGAGCCCCAAGCCCATGTACTACAAGCCGCGGTTCCTCTGCGAGAAATGGGCCGAATACAAGCGGCTCAACGGCATCGGCCGTGACGAGGATGTCGATCCATCCGGCTTCGGCGCCTGGGGTTTCGAGGCGCTGCTTCATGATCGCCTGCCGCGCTACCAGGCACTGGCCGACAATTTCGGCTATACGGTCGACGCCGCCGATCTGGCGGATGTCCGGGACGGCAGTGATTTCCTGAGCTTGATGAGGGACGCGATCGGCGGGCGAATGCGAATGTGAAGCTGCCGTTGTACAATTTCGTGGGTCGAGGTCGCTCCGCTCCCGTCTGCCAATGAGCAATACTGGGACATGGCGGAAAGACCCCGGTCCTGGGGTGCGAACGCAGTGAACCTCGAGGAACGGGGTCTTGGGCACCACGCTAGCCGAAAGAAACGACCAACATGCCTATCCGCATTCCCGATCGCCTGCCTGCCCGCAAGACCCTCGAGGCCGAGGGCGTCATGGTCATGGACTCCACCCGCGCCGCCCGGCAGGACATCCGCCCGCTGCGGATCGGCCTGCTCAACCTGATGCCCAACAAGGAGCGCACCGAGACGCAGTTCACCCGCCTGATCGGCGCCACACCGCTGCAGGTCGACCTGACGCTGGTGCGGGTCACCGATCATCAGTCCAAGAACACGTCCGAGGACTACCTCAAGACCTTCTACAAAGCCTGGGACGAGGTGCGGAGCAAGAAGTTCGACGGCTTCATCGTCACCGGCGCGCCGATTGCCCACATCCCCTTCGAGGACGTCAAGTACTGGTCCGAGATGCGCGAAATCCTGGACTGGACGCGGACCCACGTTCATTCGACGATGTTCATCTGCTGGGGCGCGCAGGCGGCGCTGCACCATTTCCACGGCGCCAGGCGCTACCGCATGGAGAAGAAGGCCTTCGGCGTCTATCGGCATAAGGTCGTCAACCCGCGCTCGCCCTATTTGCGCGGTTTTTCGGACGATCTCGCCATTCCGGTCTCGCGCTACAACGATATCGCCCGCTCGACCCTCGGCGGCGACCTCGAAATCCTCATCGACAACGATGTGATCGGGGTCTGCATGCTGGCCGACCGCAAGCACCGCGCGCTCTACATGCTCAACCACCTCGAATACGACAACCGCTCGCTGGCCGACGAATACGAGCGCGACCTGAAAGCCGGGCTGGACACGCCGCCGCCGGTCGATCTCTTTCCCGACGACGATCCGGCGCGGGAACCGGAGAACCGCTGGCGCAGCCACGCCCATCTGCTGTTCCAGAACTGGATCAACGAGATCTACCAGACGACGCCCTATGATATTGATGAGATTGGCAAATAGCCGAAACTGAAGTCGGCGCCTTGCAATCGCCCGGCGGTGGCTTACCTTCTCTGGCGACCCGGACTTGAGATCCCATGCCCAAGCCGCCGACCACTATCGCCGACGAGATCGGCATCGCGCTGGGCAACCTCGCCGACGCCGCCGCCGCGCCCTTCACCCCGACCCTACGGCTCGGCGTCACCGGGCTAAGTCGTTCCGGCAAAACGATTTTTATCACGGCACTGGTACATAACCTGCTGACCGGAGGGCGTCTGCCCGGCTTCGCGCCGCTGACCGAAGGCCGGTTCATCGGCGCGCAACTGGCGGAATATCCGGACGCCGCGATCCCGCGCTTCGCCTACGAGCATCACCTCGAGGCACTAACCGGCAAGGCACCCTCCTGGCCGGAATCCACCAGGCGGATCAGTCAGTTGAGGCTGGTCCTGAAGTTCCAGTCGAACCGCTGGCTCGCGGGCGCGTTCGGCTATTCGGCCCTCAACCTCGACATCGTGGACTATCCCGGCGAGTGGCTGCTCGACCTGCCGCTGCTGTCGCTGAGCTACGCAGAATGGAGCGCGCAGGCACTGGAGCGGGGCCGCTTGCCACATTCCGGCCATGAAGCTGAACGTTATATGAACGCGATTTCGGGCCTTGATCCTCTCAAAGATGCCAACGATGCCGACGCGGAAGCGCTGGCCGTGGCGTTCACCGTATATTTGCGCGCCTGCCGCGAGGATGGACCGGCGCTCTCCGCCCTGCCCCCTGGCCGCTTCCTGATGCCGGGCGACCTCGAAGGCTCGCCGGCACTGACCTTCGCCCCCTTGCCGCCGCAGCCGGGCCAGGTCCGCGGCCAGAGCCTCTACGCCATGCTGGAACGGCGCTACGAAGCCTACAAGCACATCGTCGTCCGCCCCTTCTTCCGCGATCACTTCGCCCGGCTGGATCGCCAGGTGGTCCTGGTCGACGCGCTGCGGGCGCTCATTGCCGGCCCCGCCGCCGTCGCCGACCTCGAAAACGCGCTGACCGATATTCTCGCCTGCTTCCGCCAGGGCGGCGCCAACCCCTTCGTCCGGCTGATCGCCCGGCGCATCGACCGCATCCTCTTCGCCGCGACCAAGGCCGACCACCTGCATTCGACGTCGCATGACCGGCTCGAAACGATCCTGATGCGGCTGGTCGCCGGCGCTGTGCGGCGGGCCAAATTCGCCGGCGCCCAGACTCGCTCGCTGGCGCTGGCCTCCATCCGCGCCACGCGCGAGGGCGTCATCGAGGAAGGCGGCGAAAAGCTCGACATCATCATCGGCACACCCATGCCGGGCGAAAGCCTGGATGGCGTGCGCTATGACGGGACGAAGGAAATCGCCCTGTTTCCCGGGGACTTGCCGGCAAGTCCCGAATCAATGTTCGAGGACGGACCGGCGGCGCTCAACTTCCTGCGCTTCATGCCGCCGCAAAAGCTCGACCGCAACGCCGAGGGCAGCATTGTTCTTCCCCATATCCGCTTCGATCGCGCCCTCGATTTCCTGATCGGAGACTGGCTGAGATGAAGCGCCCGGTGGCGAGAGCGATCGGCGGCACTGGCGGCAGAGTTGCGGAGGCGCGAACGCCGCGCGCCTTCGAGCCGTCGGCGGCCAGGGACGTGCCGCGGACCATCGAACCCATAGTCGATACCGATACGGAGCTTGCGCCGGTTGCGCCGCCGAAATCGGCTGGCTGGCTCGCCCGTATCGCCTGGACCACCGGCGGCATCCTCATCTCCCTGGCGCTGGGCCTTGCCGCCGAAAGGCTGATCCGCGACCTCTTTTCCACCAGCGAATGGCTCGGCTGGGTGGGCCTCGCCATCCTCGCGCTCTTCGTTCTGGCGCTGGCGGCGCTGCTGACGCGAGAGGCACTGGCTCTGCTGCGGCTGCGCACGCTCGACCGGCTGCGGCGAAGGGCGGCCGAGGTCTTGCTGAGCGACAAGCGCGCGGCGGGCAAGGCCGTGCTCGCCGAGCTCAACGAGATTTACCATGCCCGCGCCGACCTCGCGCGTGCCCGCGAAAACCTCGACCTCAATGCGCGGGACATCTTTGACGGCAGCGAGATCGTAAGGCTCTGCGAACGGACACTGATGGCCCCGCTCGATGCGCGCGCCAAGGTGCTGACGGCCGCCTCGGCGCGGCGGGTGGCGCTGGTGACGACGGTCTCGCCGCGGGCGCTGATCGATATAGCCTTCGTGATCTATGAGAGCGTACGGCTGGGCCGGGATATCGCCCGGCTCTACGGTGCCCGGCCCGGCCTCTTCGGCACCTGGCGGCTGCTCGGCGCCATTCTCGCCCATCTCGCCGTGACCGGGGGCCTGGTGCTCACCGACGGGGTGGTGGAGCAGCTCGTCGGCCAGGGCCTTGCGGCCAAGCTTTCCGCCCGCTTGGGCGAAGGCATCGTCAACGGGCTGATGACGGTGCGCGTCGGTATCGCCGCCATGCGGGTGGTGCGGCCCCTGCCCTTCGAGACGCAGCGCCAGCCGATGGTGAAGGACTTTATGTCCGAACTGGCGACTGTCGCGAGTGCGGAAAAAAGCCGCGGCTGATATCCAACGTTTTTGTGGTGCGACAGGCCCATCATGAGAGCACGAGAGATCGGACACTCCAATACGCTGTTTCAAATGGTCATAAAGGTCGCGCTGAAAGCGGATGCGAACACCGGTTTCGCGGAAGACACGATGGTCCGCGATCACGCTAAGCTGCTTCGCTGTCCTTGGCGGCGCTTTGGGCCAGCGTTACCTTGAGCCCGTCGAGTTCGTCGCTCAGAAGGATCTGGCAGGAGAGGCGCGAGTTCGGCTGCACGTCAGGGGCCGTGTAAAGCAGGTCTTCCTCTTCGTGGCTGGGGGGCGCGAGCTTCTCCAGCCAGGCCTCGTCCACGTAGACGTGGCAGGTGGCGCAGGAGCAGGCGCCGCCGCATTCGGCCTTGATGTTGAGGCCCCAGTCGCGGATCACTTCCATGACGCGCCAGCCCTCGAGGCCTTCGAGTTCGTGCTCGGCGCCGTCCTGGTCGGTGACGAGGATTTTCATCGCTGCCCTGTGCTTCCGCCCCTGAAACGCCGCCTATCTATCACGGCGTCATTCCGGCGCAAGGCGGAATGACGGCAGTGGGTGGGGCATGTCATTCACGCCGCTGACAACCATCAAGCCACGCCCAGCTTCTTCTGCAGCTTGGTGGACGAGGTCGTGTACTGAAACACCACCCGCTCGTCCGGCGAGACGACCTTCTTGGCCGCCTGCGCCATCAGCGCCGCCTCGTGGAAGCCCGAAAGAATGAGCTTGAGCTTGCCCGGATAGGCACTGATGTCGCCGATGGCGAAGATCCCCGGGATCGAGGACTGGAACTTCTCGGTGTCGACCGCGATCAGGTTGTCGTTGAGTTCGAGCCCCCAATCGGCCACGGGTCCGAGTTTCATGGTGAGCCCGAAGAAGGGCAACAGCCGGGTCGCCGGCACGGTCATGTCGCCGGCGTCCGTGCTGAAGTGGATGGCCTTGAGCTGCCCGTCCTCGCCATCGATCTTGGCGATCTGGCCGATCACCAGCGAGATCTTGCCGTCCCCGACCATGGCTTTCATCTTGTTGACCGAATCCGGCGCCGCGCGGAAAGCGTCGCGGCGGTGCACCAGGGTCAGCGAGCGCGCGATGGGCTGCAAATTGAGCGCCCAGTCGAGCGCCGAATCCCCGCCGCCGACGATCACCACGTCCTGGTCGCGGAAATCGTCCATGCGGCGCACCGAATAGAACACCGATTTGCCCTCATAGGCCTCGATGCCGTCGACCGGCGGGCGCTTGGGCTGGAATGAACCGCCGCCGGCGGCGACCACAACGACCTTGGCGTGGAACACCTCGTCGGCGTCGGTGGTGAGCCGGAAGCTGCCATCCTCTTGTCTCTCGAGGTCCGTCACCATGCGGTTGAAGTGGAACTGCGGCCCGAAGGGCGCGATCTGCTGCAAAAGGTTGTCGGTGAGACCTTGGCCCGTGATGACCGGGAAGCCGGGAATATCGTAGATCGGCTTTTCCGGATAGAGCTCGGCGCATTGGCCGCCGGGGCGATCCAGGATGTCGATGACGTGGCATTTGAGATCGAGCAGCCCCAGTTCAAACACGGCGAAGAGCCCGCAAGGGCCCGCGCCGATCACGACGGCATCGGTGACGAATTCATTCTGGCTCATTTGGGTCTCAATCTCGAATGGTGATGGAGGCTCCTTTAACCCCCACCCTTGATCCCTTCCCTCAAGGGGGATCAAGGGTGGGGGTCCCTTTGAGTCAGCTCCTACGCCGTTTCCAGCGCGCGCCGCAAGAAGGGACGGGTGCCGACCGGAACTTCGGTGGTGCCGACCGGCTGGTAGAAGATGTCGACGCTCGCCAGCGAACCCAATTCCAGCGCCTTGCGGGTCGGCTCGTGCTTGACCACCAAGGCATTGATGCCGCAGCGGCGCATCAAGGGGATCTGGTCGGCCAGCACGTCGCCCACCGCGCGCAGTTCGCCCTTGTAGCCGAACCGCTCGCCGAGCAGCCGCGCGGAAGAATAGCCGCGGCCGTCGGTGAAGGCCGGGAAGGCAATGGCGACCGAAGCGAAGCGGCCGAGGTCCTTTTCGACGTCCTCGACCGTGTCGCCCGGCGCAACCATGAGCCCCAGCGGATGCGGGTTGGCAAGAATCGCCTCGCGATTGGCGAGAAACACCGGCAGCGGCACATGCGTATAGCGCACGCTCGCCGGATCGTCGCCCTCGGTCCATGCCCGGAACGGATCGGCGATGAAGGCGCCGTCCTTGAAGAGAGTGAACCCGGCAACCGGCATCGGCTTGGCGATCGCTCCGTTGAAATCGAAATGGATGCCGCACTCCTTCTTGTCGAGGCCGCGCCAGCGTCCGGCCCGCGGGTCTTCGCCCTCGGCGACGATGGTGGTGCAAGGCCCGCAGCCAATGGACTTGTAGCCCTTGGCGAACAGCGGATGTTCGGGCAAGCCGTGCTTGATCTTGTAGGCGTTGACGTCGGCATCGCCGAAATAGGCCAGCGGGTTGACCTTGATGCGGTCATCGCTGGTCAATTCGAAATGCGGCAGCACCCCGCGTTCCCTGGTCTGGTAGCGCTTGCGCCCGGTGACCCAGCCGCCGAAGCCATCGAGCACCACATCGAGCGGCTCGGTCTTGCGGACATGGCAGCAGGAGTCCGGGTCGGTTTCCCAGAGGTCGCCGCGCGGATCGAAGCGCTGGAGGTCCTTGGGGTCCGGCACCAGCGCGGTGACGTTGATCAGCCCAAGCGTCTTCTTGAGCGTCTCCACATAGGCGAGCGTCTCGGGGAAATGCTTGCCGGTTTCGAGGAAATAGACCGGCAGGCTCGGATCGACCTGCGCCACCATATGCAGCAGCACCGCCGAATCCGCCCCGAAGGAGGAGACGATGGCAAGGTCGCCTGGCAGCAGCCCGGTCGCGGCCTGGCGCAGGACGGAAATCCCGTCCATCTCGTCGAACATGCCGTTGAGCGCCATGATCCCCAGCGCACGGAGCTTGTCCGGCTTGTGCTGGGTATGGAGCACGGCGAGGTCAGGCATTGCCATAAAGGGCCTCCCTAAACGGGGCTTCGCCCAGCCGGCGGAACGCGGCAATGAACGGCTCGTCCGTGCTTTCGCGCCTTTCGAGATAAGTGTCGACCAGCCGCTCGACCGCGTCGGGCACCTCGTCGGCAACGAAGCCGTGCCCGAGGATGGAGCCGATGGCGGCATTCTCGGTGGCGTCGCCGCCCACCGTGATCTGGTAGAGTTCGGTGCCTTTCTTCTCGACACCCAGAATGCCGATATGGCCGGCATGGTGGTGCCCGCAGGCATTGATGCAGCCGGATATCTTGATCTTGAGTTCACCGATCTCCTTCTGCCGTTCGGGAGCGGCGAAGCGGTGCGAGATCGCCTGCGCGATGGGGATTGAGCGGGCACTGGCGAGAGCGCAGAAATCGAGCCCCGGGCAGGCGATCATGTCGGTGATCAGCCCCGAATTGCCTTCGGCGAGACCGGCTTCGACCAGCGCATCGTAGATTTCGCGCAAAGCCGCGATCTTGACGTGCGGCAAGACTAGGTTCTGCTCGTGCGTGACCCGGATCTCGTCGAATGAGTACTTCTCGGCAAGATCGGCCACCGCCTGCATCTGCCCGGCCGTGGCGTCGCCGGGCGCGCCCCCGATCGGCTTCAGCGAGATGGTGACGGAGACATAGCCCGGCTGGCGGTGCGAATGGAGGTTGTTGTCGAGCCAGCGGCCATAGGCCGGATCGAGGATCTTCTCGCGCGCAACGTCGATCCTTGTAGCCTCGAAGCGCTCGAACGCGG
>JAUXUM010000168.1 GCA_030680995.1 Devosia sp. | reverse complement strand
TCGGCTGACGCATCTGGGGCGGCCGGCATGCCGGCCGCCCCATACCCCAGACGGCACAACCAGCGCGAGGCCAGATGACTTCGAATTTGGGCACTGCCTTCACGCCGCCGGTCCGCTCGACCTGGGACCGGATTAATCCGCTGCGGCTCATCGCGGAGCTGTCGGAGACGCGGTACTGGATGTACCTGTTGCTGCTGCCCAGCGCGCTGCTGATCGCGGCGGTGGTGATCTACCCCACGCTCTATGGCATGCAGTTGAGCTTCCGCGAGATGCGGCTCAACCGTCCTGACCTCGGCACCGACTGGGTGCTGTTCAAGCATTATCAGCGCATGCTGACCGATCCGATATTCTGGGTCTCGCTGCGCAACACCGCCGTGTGGGTCACGTCGGCAATCGCCCTGGAATTCGGTATCGGGCTGATCGCCGCGCTGGCGCTCAACCGCGACCTGCCGGGGACCAAGGTTCTGGCGGTGCTGATCCTGCTGCCCTACTTCCTGCCCAATGTGGTGGCGGGGCATATGTGGGCGCTGATGCTCGATCCGCGGCTCGGGGTGATCAACGACCTATTGGTCAAGATCGGGTTGCTGCAGGGCTACAAGGCATGGTTCGCCGATCCTGGAACTGCCATGGCGGCGGCCATCGTCGTCGAGGCATGGCACAGCTTCCCATTCTTCACGCTGCTACTGCTGGCCGGCCTCAAGGGCATTCCGACCGATCTCTACAAGGCCGCAGACATCGATGGCGCCGGGCCGTTCTCGCAGCTGCGGCTCATCACCTTGCCGATGCTCAAGACCATCATCGCGGCGGCCGTGATCCTGCGCGTGATCGGGTTGGTCAACTCGCCCGACCTGCTCCTGATCCTCACCAGCGGCGGACCCGGGCGCTCGACGCAGGTGCTGTCGCTCTACGCCTTCCAGACGGCGTACAAGGATTTCAACTTCGGCTATGCCGGGGCGCTGTCGGTGGTGATGTTCGTGCTGCTGATGGGGTTCGCCTGGGCCTATGTCCGGCTCTCCAAAGTCAACCAGGACTAGACCGATGGCCGTCGCCCGCTCCCGCTCCAAGCTCGTCTGGGACGGCCTCAGCTACGTCGTGCTGATCCTGCTCGCCTTCATCTGCATCGCTCCGATCGCCTGGACGTTCCTCACCTCGATCAAGGTCGAAAGCGACATCGTCACCCGCACCATGCATTACATTCCACCGCGGGTGACCTTCGACAACTACGTCAAGCTCTGGAACCAGTCGAGCTATCCGATCCTGGTGATCAACAGCCTGATCGTCACCTCGGTTACCGTGCTGATCTGTCTGCTGACCGGCACCATCGCCGCCTATGCCTTCTCGCGCTTCTCCTTCAAGGGCCGCACACAGCTGATGCTGGGCTACCTCGTGGTACGCATGTTCCCGGCGGTGTTGATGATCATCCCGCTGTTCATCGTCATGCGCGAAGTGGGGTTGCTCGACAGCACCTTCGGGCTAGCCGTGGCCTATACCAGCTTCCTGTTGCCGCTGTTCGTCTGGATGCTGAAGGGCTTCTTCGACGCGGCGCCCAGGGAACTGGAGAGCGCCGCCCGCATCGATGGCTCAACCAGGCTCGGGGCGATGTTTCGCGTCGTGATCCCCATTGCCCGCAACGGCCTGCTCGCCACCTGCGTTTTCGTCGCCATCGCCGCCTGGAACGAGTTCCTCTTCGCTCTCATGCTCACCACCAGCCAGGGCTCGCGCACCTGGCCGGTGGGGCTGCAGCTGATGGTGGGCGAGTTCCAGTTGCCCTGGGGGATGCTTGCCGCCGGCGGCATGATCTCGATTCTTCCGGTCATAGTGCTCTTCGCCTTCGTGCAGCGCGCCATGGTGGCCGGCATCACCGCCGGCGCAGTCAAAGGTTAGGACCCGAACAATGGCGACACTTTCGATCAACGGCGTCCGCAAAAGCTTCGGCGCGCTCGAAGTGCTGCAGAGCATCGACATCGAGCTCGAAGACGGCGGCTTCCTGGTGTTGCTCGGCCCCTCCGGCTGCGGCAAATCCACCCTGCTGTCGATCATCGCCGGGCTGGAGCCGTCCTCGGGCGGTGACGTGTTCATCGGCGCGCGCAAGGTCAACGACGTGCATCCCAAGGACCGCAACATTGCCATGGTGTTCCAGTCCTACGCGCTCTATCCGACCATGCAGGTGAGCCGGAACATCGGCTTCGGGCTCGAGATGCGCAAGGTCGAACGGAGCGAGCGAGAGCTTGCCGTGCACAAGGCCGCCGAACTGCTGCAGGTCGAACATCTGCTCGATCGCAAGCCGGGTCAGCTTTCGGGCGGACAGCGGCAGCGCGTGGCGATGGGGCGTGCGATCGTGCGCAACCCCGATCTATTCCTGTTCGACGAGCCGCTGTCCAACCTGGATGCGAAGCTGCGCGTTGAGATGCGCACTGAGATCAAGCGCCTGCACGACCGGCTGGGTACCACCGTGGTCTACGTCACCCACGACCAGGTGGAGGCGATGACGCTGGGCTCGCGCGTGGCGGTGATGAAGGGCGGCGTCATCCAGCAGCTTGCCGACCCGCAGACCATCTATGACGAGCCGGCCAACCTATTCGTCGCCGGGTTCATCGGTTCACCCGCGATGAACTTCCTCAACGGAACGCTGGTCGAGCTGGACGGCACGCTGGCGCTGCGGCATGGCGAGATCGGCGAGGCGGTGCTGGCGCTGCCGGAATTGCGGCAGGATGCGAAGGCCTTTGTGGGCCTTAAGGTGATCGCCGGTATCCGGCCCGAGACCTTCCATGCCGGCACGGGACCGTGCGCGCTCAGCGGTGTGGTCGACGTGATCGAGCCGACGGGACCGGACACGCTGGTGATCTTCAACGTGGAGGGCCAGTTGCTCACTGCCCGGCTGGGACCGCGCGAACGCCCGAAGCCGGGGGACGCGATGAACCTCGTCGTCGATACCTCGGCCGTCAACCTCTTCGACCCGGAAACGGGTAACCGCATCTGACCTATCAGGACCAATTCGATCATCGAAGCTACTTTGCGCCATGCCGATAAACCGTTCAGGGGTCTGCCGAAATGAGGACCGTCGCGACAGCAGGCGCGGATATTGACCCTTGTCAAAGAGCCTGTTGATATATCATTATAGCTGAATAATATTTCAAAATGGGTTTGAGGGCGCGCGCATGCAGATCACGGGGTTCACTGGCTGGCCGGACGAGGCGGATTTGGCGGCGGTCACCAGGGTGATCGTTTCCAACACGCAATCGTAGGGAGGGGTGCCGTGGCGGCTGTGGAACTGAGAGACGTCAAGAAGTCCTTTGGCTCCGTGAAGGTGATCGACCGGATCGATCTCGTCATTGAAAAGGGCGAGTTCGTCGCCTTTGTCGGGCCCTCCGGTTCAGGCAAATCGACGCTTCTGCGGATGATAGCCGGCCTCGAAACCGTGACCGCCGGGGACATCCTGATCGATGGGCAGGACGTCACCTTCGCCGAGCCGTCGGATCGCGGCATCGCCATGGTGTTCCAGTCATACGCGCTCTATCCGCATATGAATGTCTACGACAATATCGCCTTCAACCTGCGCCTCTCCAGGTTCGGGAAGCCGGAAATCGACGCCCGGGTGAAGGAAGCCGCGCGCATTCTGCGCCTCGACGAGCTTCTGGCAAGGTCGCCGGCGCAATTGTCGGGCGGGCAGCGGCAGCGGGTTGCGATCGGCCGCGCCATCGTGCGCAACCCCAAGGTCTTTCTGTTCGACGAGCCTCTGTCCAATCTCGACGCGGCGCTTCGGGTGCAGATGCGCCTGGAGATCGAGCGGCTGCACCGTGAACTCGGCACCACGATGATCTATGTGACGCATGATCAGGTGGAAGCGATGACGCTTGCAGATCGTATCGTCGCTCTGGACGAAGGGAAGATCCAGCAGGTCGGTCGTCCCCTCGAGCTTTACGCGCGGCCCGGCAATCAGTTCGTGGCCGGCTTCATCGGCTCGCCGAAGATGAATTTCCTGCCCGGATCGGTCGTTTCAACCTCGGGAGCCAGTGCGGTTCTCAGTCTGGATGCCGACCGCAATGCAATGTTCGAACGGGTGCTCGATGGCGCCAGGCCGGGTGCGGCCGTCACCATCGGAGCGCGGCCCGAGACCTTGAGCGTGTTCACCTCCGCCGAGGAGGTCAGCGCCGGCATGCTCACTTTGCCCGCCAGAATCGAAACCATGGAACGTCTTGGAAACATCACCTTCGCCTATCTCGATATCGGCGCTCCCGAGATGATCACCGTTCAGATCATGGGGTTTTCGGAGCTGTCGGACCAGCAGGACGTGGTGCTTGGCCTGCGGCCTGACCAATTGCACGTTTTCAACGCTTCGGGCGCGGCAATGACCGGTGTCGCGAACGCATAACCGCCGGCGCCAGGCCGGCACAACGGAGGAGGAATTCATGACCAGTCAAAGATCCATTGTAGGGAAAAATGCGGCCATCGCGGGAGGGCTGGCGACAGCGCTTCTTGCCGGGGCGGCAACGGCCCAGGATGCCATCACGCTGAACGTGTGGTCCGACACGCCGCGCCTTGCCACATTCGAGGCCTACGACCAGTCACATGACAATGTGACGCTCAATGTCGTCACGGTGGCGCCCACCGATCTGGTGGCCAAGCTTCAGCTCGCGATGCAAGCCCGCAGCGAAATCCCCGACGTGATCTTCATGTCCGATATCGGCTATGGCGCCCAGTTGTCGACGCGCCGCTCGAACTACCTGATGGATCTCTCCGACAAGGTGCCGCAGGCGCTGCAGGACGAGTTCTATCCCAATTCGAATTCACCCTGCATGATCAACGGCAAGCTGTTGTGCCTGCGCAACGACATGGCCCACATGATCGTCTGGTACAATAAGGCCCAGATGGCAGAACTCGGCAAAGCCGTCCCCACGACCTGGGAGGAATTCGAGCAGCTGGGCGCCGAGCTGTCCTCCATGGGCTACAGTCTCGGCACCGGCGTCGAGCCTTGGCCGCTCGTCGGCTACCTGATGTCGGGCGGCTGCGAAATCGCCTTGCCGGTCGCCGGCAAGGACGACACTCTCAAGATCGACCTGACCACGGAAAGGTGCCTGAAGCCGGCACGAATGGTCGACAACATGCTGGCCAATGGCAGTCTGTCGAAGTTCGGACCGTTCGAACCGGATTTCGTCAACCAGGCCAAGACCGGCAAGGTCCCGCTGATGATCGGGCCGACCTGGTTCGGCGAGTACGTCATCAAGCCGACCTATGAGTTCGCCCCTGGCCTTCTCGCCGCGGCGCTGCCGCTGAAATGGGCCGACCAGGACCAGCCGCTCACCTGGAGTTGGGGCGGGGGCACCTATGGGGGCTGGAAGGATACCGCGCACCAGGATGCGGTCGTCGATCTTCTCATCTGGTCGTCCAGCGATGTCGCCAACCAGACCAGTGCGGTGACCCTGCCGGCGCATGAGCCGTCCGCGCTCGCCTGGGGCGAAAAGCTCAAGGCCGATGCCTATTATGCCGATGACGGCGTATTTGCCGCGGAAGTCGACTCCGCGGCCTACAGCCATCCCGGCTACGCCAGCCTGCGCTTCAGCGTCGCCGACGCCGTCGCCAAGACGCTGGTCCAGGAAATCGGGACTGGCGGCAAGATCGTCGACGCCCTGCCGGCCTTGCAGGAAGAGCTGATCAACCTCGCCAAGCTCAACGGCTATTCCGTCGAATAGCGGGCACCGGGCCGGGCGCGCGCTGCGTGCCCGGCCTGACCATGGGGAGCCGGAAGTGAGCGCATCAGCAAGTCCAACCGCGGCCGCAGCAAGCGACAGGCGCGCCCGTGCCGAGCGGAACAGGGCCTCCCGGGAAGCCCGGATGTCCTACCTGTTCATGCTGCCCTATCTGGTCCTGCTGTTCATGTTCGGGGTTTTCCCGGTGCTCTACGCCTTCGGGCTGAGCTTCTTCGATACCATCGACATGGTGTTCTGGGGCCTGACGAACTACGAGTTCGCCTTCAATGATTTCCGGGTGCCGAAAAGCGCGGTCAACGTGCTGACCTTCGTCTCGCTCTGGGTCTCGCTGACGGTCCTGGGTGTGGCCGTCCTCTCCCTCATGCTGGACAGCCTCGGCCGCCGGTCGGCGACGACGTTACGCACCATCTTCTTCCTGCCTGGCGCGGTGACCTCATCGGCCATTGTCGTGCTGTGGCTGTTTGTGCTCGACCCCTCGGTCAGCCCGTTCCAGTCCATATTCCATCTCGTCGGCTGGGACACACGCCAGAACGTGATCTCGGGCCTGAGCTTTGCCGGCGTGTTCGCCATCATGGCCTATTTCTCGGCCTCTGGCGGCTGGATCGTGGTGTTCGGCGGGGCGCTGTCCAGCCTGCCCACGGAAGTGATGGAGGCGGCGCGGATCGACGGCGCCAACCGGTTCCAGCTCGCGACCCGGATCAAGCTGCCCATGATCTGGCGCTCGGTCGTCCTGATGGCGATCCTGTCCTTCGCCGCCGGCCTGCAGCTTTTCGTCGAGCCGCAGCTCATGTCGCTGGCAGGCCAGCAGTTTTCCCAGGTCGACTGGTCTCTCAACCAGCTGGCATTCCAATATGCCTTCAAGATGGGCGATTTCGGTGCATCGGCGGCGCTGAGCACCCTGCTGGTCGGCACCTCCATTGCGATCGCATTGATCATCATCTTCGCCACCAAATTCTACACCATTGACTGAGAGGCAGACGGCATGAGCAGCAGAGCGGCCTGGCCACGCATTTCGATCGGGCGGTTTTTCGTCTTTGCCTTTCTGGCATTTGCGGTGTGTTTCTATGGCATCCCGCTGCTGTGGCTGTTCATCGCCGGGACGCGCTCGGAAGGGTCCCTGTTTTCCGATCCGCCCTTCACGATTGGCACATGGGACGTCTTCGTCCGCACCTGGACCAATCTCACCACCTACAACAATTTCCAGATCGGAACCTGGGCGATCAACTCGCTGATCTATTCCGTCGGCGGTGTCGCGCTTTCCCTCATTGCCTCCATTCCCGCGGGATATGTCCTGGCGCTGTCGGAATTTCCGGGCCGCAAACTCATTCTCGTGGTGACCTTGATCGCCATGATCACGCCGAGCACCGCCGTGGTGCTGCCGATCTTCCTCGAGATGAACCTGCTTGGTCTCAACAACACCTATGCCGGCCTCGTCCTTGCCACCGGCTTCTTTCCGTTCGGCGTCTACCTCGCCTACATCTACTTCTCGTCGGCGCTGCCCAAGGGCGTGATGGACTCCGCGCGGGTCGATGGCTGCAACCGCTTTCAGCTGTTCACCCGCATCGCTCTGCCGTTGGCCCGGCCGATCGTTGCGCTGGTCGCTTTCTTCAGTTTTCTCGCCAACTGGAGCAACTACTTCCTGGCCTTCGTCCTGCTGTCCGACGACAAGCTCTACAATCTGCCGGTGGGTCTGACCGCCCTGGTCAGCGGCTCGGGAGCGCTCAGCAATTTGCCTGCCAATGACGTGCCCATCAAGAAACCCGAAGTCATCCTGGCAGCCGTTCTGGTCGTGCTCCCGGTCTTTCTGGTGTTCATCGTTGCGCAGCGTTTCGTGCGCTCCGGCATGCTGTCGGGCGCGGAAAAGGGCTGAGGGCCGGTCGATGCCAGCACCCCCCGAATCGCAGTCGATCCGCGCCGTCCCGCCAGTCCTCCACTCCCCGGTCCAGCACCCATGACCAGTACCGCCGCCGAGCTTCCCCTCATCCACGCCGGCAAGCCGTCGGCGCCGCCGCGCTGGGCGCTGCTGCAGCGGCAGATCTTCGCTCTGCTCGACACGGCCGCCATCGAATTCGCCGACCGCTACACGCGGCCCGACGGCACCCTGATCTGGCGCGACCGCTGGCCTGGCATGGATGGCTCCGACGATCCCTATGAGGGGTTCATGAACATGCCGCTGTTCTATGCGCTGGGCGGCAGCGAAGAGGTCTATCGCCGCTCGCGGCAGATCTGGGACGGCATCACCTGGCAGTGGACCGAATATGGCCAGATCCATCGCGAGTTCGACGGCTATTACGATTGGATGCACCACGGCGAGAGCAACCTGTTCTTCTATTTCTTCGGTCTCGCCGATCCGGCCGCGCTCAAGGACCGGCAGCGCGCCCGGCGCTTCGCCGGCTTCTACACCGGCGCGGATCCAGAGGCGCAAAACTACGATGCGGAGAAGCGCCTGATCCGTTCGCCGATCACCGGCAGCCGCGGCCCGCGTTTCGTGCAGACCGCAGAGGACTGGTCGACGCATCGCGAGATCCTCGACAACTACCTGCCGCCCTTCGAGGACATTCCCGGCGTCGATCCCGGCGCGCAGGCCTGCCCTTGGTCGGACGATCGCGTCTACCGGGACATTCTCGAGCGCATCAATGCCCGGCAGGCCCGCGGCGACGTGCCGCTCAACCTGGGCGCGACCTCGCTGCTGGCCCATGCCTTCCTCTATGACGGCGAGGAGAAATACCGGCGCTGGGTCGTCGACTATCTCGACGCCTGGACGGAGCGGACCGCCCGCAACGGCGGCATCACTCCGGATAATATCGGATTGAGCGGCGATATCGGCGAGTACAATGACGGCAAGTGGTGGGGCGGCTATTACGGCTGGCGCTGGCCGCATGGCTCGTTCTCGATCCTCGAGCCGCTCTGCGTCTCCGGCTGCAATGCGGCGCTGTTGACCGGCGACATGGCCCACCTCGATCTCGCACGCTCGCAGCTCGACCTGCTGTGGTCGCTGGGCCGGGACGAGGGCGGGCAGCGCCTGGTGCCCAATCGCCACTACGACGACGGCTGGCGCGACTACCGCATCCCGCACCCGATGTACGCGGTCTGTCTCTGGAGCCTCTCCATGAACGAGGAGGACGCCGTCCGCGCCGAACGCGGCTGGTCGGATGAGCTCTTCAATGCGGTCGACCCGAGCTATAGCGGCTACGGCCGGACCAATGGTGGCCATATGGGCTTCAATGGCAACACGGCGCAGTGGTTCCGTTTCATGCGCGGCGCCGACCCCGATTATCCGGTCAAGCTGCTCGAGGCCAATCTGGCCACGATCTCGGAACAGATTTCCACGTTCCGCTCATCCGAATTCGACCCGCTGACCATGGATCATTACCGGGAGTCGATGACGATCCATATGTGGCAGCAGTTGACCCCGATGGTCATCGAGGGGCTGGCGCAGCTGACCCTGGGCGGGCCGATGCATGTCTATCATGGCGGCCTGCAGCAGGCCCGCTTCCGCTATTTCGACCCCGCCGCCCGGAGGCCCGGCCTGCCCCCAGGCACCGCCGCGCTGGTCGAGGCGCTGACGGCGGCAAGCGCCACCGTTACGCTGGTCAACACCGATGCCGACTCTGCCCGCGAACTCATTGTGCAGGCAGGCGGTTTCGGCGAGCACGCCTTCCTCCACGCCGACCTGATCGACGAGTCCGGCGCGCCGGGCGAACGGATCGAACTGGCCGGCCGCTGGGTTCGCGTCAGGCTGGATGCCGGAGCCTCGGTGCGCCTGCGCTTCGGCCTGCGGCGCTTCGCCAATGCGCCGTCCTACGACACCCCGTGGCAGCGGGCCGCCGGTGCCGTGGAACCGATCCTCGGCCGCGAGGTTTGATGTGAGCCAACCACGCCGCGAGGCGCCGCCGGAACTCGTGCCATGAACCGGGCGTTGCGACGTACTTGCCGAAAATCGGACCGACCGCAGTTGGAATTTGCCCTTCATGATCCTTTGACCGGGAGATGGGGAGGTCGAAACCTGCCGAGGCGCAGATCGCCTTTGTTTCCAAGCAGGCGGTGGATGGATGGCGCGCCGGTTGCGCGGGTCACATCAAGCGCCTGACGGAAAGCGCCCGTCCGCCTCATACGCCAGAACAGGCCTGCCTGCATCAAGGGGTAACATCCGCGCCACCGCCCGCCCGCATGCTTCTCAGATCGTCATTTCCTGGGCGCAAAAAGTTCGCCTGGCAGCTTCAGCTTCGGGATTTCGATGATCTCCTTGGGGATCTCGGGCGTGACGCAACGGCCGCCGACGGCCAATGTCCCCTTGGGGCAAACGCACGCCGTGCCTTTGCGGTTCGGCACCGCCGGCGGCCTGCATGCGAGGGGCTTCGCCTCCGGCCTCACGCAGCTTGTCCCTTTCGCTACCGTGTCTTTGGGGCAGACGCAGGCGGTGCCGGCCTTGTTCGGCCGTGCCGGCGATTGGCATGCGAGATCGGGAACGCAGACGCCACCCTTGAGCGAGGTCCCCGCCCGGCAAATGACCTCCGGTTCGGCAGCGGGCTGTTGCGGCGCCAGCTGCGGCGGGGCCGCGACGCTGAAGGGCGCGCAATTGCCCCACTTGCCGCCATAGGGCGAGGTCGTCGGGTTCACGTCGGCGACGGCCGCGTCGTAGTCGGCCGGCAGCGCTGTCTTGCCGTCGGCGACGAAGCAGTTGGTGTAGCCGCTGCCGGCCGGCAGAGGCGCCGCCAGCGTCACCGTGAAACTGATGCTCTGGTTGACCGGCAAGGCGATGTTGGCCGTGCACGAGGAGGGCGTGGTGGTGCCGGTCCAGTCCGAACTCCAGGCGCAGACGGGCGGGGAAGCGGTGTTGGCGATGGAGGCGATCGGCGCCGCAACCGGCGATCCCCCGTTGCCGACGCCATCGCCGAACAGCACCGGCCCGCTAAAATCCTTGCACTGCGCGGTGACCGTGATGTTGAACGTGCAGCCGGGACTGCCGCCCGGCACGCAGACCTCGGCGAAGGCGGTCTTCTTGGTCACCCAGAGATAGGAACTCCCGCAATCGACCGGCGGTACCGGCGTGTAGTCGATGACGCAAACGCTGCTCGCGGCCTCGTCGTGCTCATGCACCGGCCCGTTGGTGGGGTCGGCCATGTTGTTGGGCGTCGAGTTGACGGTGCCGCCCGAGGCGGTGACCTGCGCGTAATTGGCAAAGCAGCGCCATTGCGCGGTCGGCGCCGGATTGGGCGAGACGATGACATCGAAGTTCATCGCCGTCGTGGCGCCCGGCGCCAGACTGGCAATGGTCCAGCTCACGGTGCTGCCGGTGACGGTCGCCGGCTGGCTGAACCCCGTCGGGTTGGTGAGTTCGGACGGCAGCGCGTCCTCGACCGTCACATTGGTGAGCGTTGCGGTCGAGGAGTTGGTGACGGTGAGCGTCACCGTCGTATGCACATCGCCGGTCACGCCGTGGAAGTCGAGGTAGCCGGGCGAAATCTGCTTGCGGAGGTAAAGGTCGGGGCAGGCTTCGCGCGCCAGAGCCGCAAGATCGCCGTTGAGGCTGTTGAAGCTGCTTTCCTGGGCGTTGCCGCCCAACAACGCATTGAGATGGGTGGATACATTGCCGATGCCGATGCCGACGATCGGGGTGCCTTGCGCATAGATCTGGTTGACCACCCCGATCGCCTCATTGGTCGCCAGCACAGAATCCGTGGTGTAGGTGACCACGCCACCCGCATCGAGATAGGCGGTCGGGGTGCCGTCGGTGATGAAGACGATGATGGTGTTGGGGCTCGGCAGCAGGCCGAACGCCGCGAGCATCGCCGCTTCCCAGTTGGTGCCGCCGCCGGCCGCCGGATTGTAGCCGGTGTTGACCAGCGGATAGGTCGCCGTGGCCATCGGGTAGGCGACCGTCGCATTGTCCGAGAAGCGGATCACCGCTGCCTGCGAGCCGTTGGCATTGAACATGGCGGCCGCATTGGCCAGCGCATTGGTGATGTAATAGGTCGCGTTGGCATCGGCGATGGACCGCGATTCATCGACCACGAAGATGACGTTGGTGCCGCAACTGGCGTCGAGCGGCGGCGGGTCATCGACGGGATTGAAGCCGTCATCCTCGCCGGTGAACTCCGCGCAGTCTCTGTTGTTTTCCGAGTTTGTATCCTCGTAGCCCGACATTGCGTCGATGCCGACGGCGGCGCAGTTTTCCGACAGCCCGGCATTCTCGGTTGACGCAGAGAGAACCACTTGCGTGGTGAAACCGGTGCCGATCTCGGCGGTCCCGGTGTAGACACAGGTGAGCGTTGCCGGCCCAGTGATCGGAAGCGGCGCGCAATCCCAGTCGGTGCCGTTCGCCGACGAAATCGTCATGCCCGCCGGAACCTCGTCGGTGACGGCAATCGCATCATCGGGGTCGAACGGCGCCCCCTCGTTGGTGATGGTCAGCGTATAGCTGCCGCTCCCCTGGACGACGGGATCGGGTTCGTAGCTCTTGGTCAGCGAAACGTCGATTTCTTCGGAGTCTTCGCCGGTGAAATCGGTGCAGCTCTGATCCAGTTCTTCGCCATCGAGGGAAAGCGTGGCGCAGTTGCGCGTTTCAACCAGGAATCCCGGGTCGGGCAACTCGATCGCGACATCGATGACCGAGCTGTTCCCCGCCGCTGTCAGGCCCGGCCAGTCGATCGCACAGAGGGCCGGGTCCGCCGGCGCGAAGGGCGGCTGGTCGCAGGTCCAGGCATCGGCCGAACTCACCGACATGATGGTATCGTTGAACGGTGTCGAGCCGCCGAACACCACGCCCTCGTTGACGCTCAGATTGCCGGGGAATGGCGCGCCGTTCGAGCTGACACTGATCTGGCACTGGCAATTGGGCTTGCCGGTTTGCGGATTGATCGTGCAGGCGTCGCAGGTCTTCAGGATCTCGAACTCGGGCGGCGGGCAGTCCACCTCGGCGCAGCTCGCCGGATCTTCGGGGTCGTCCGGCAAGTCCGGATCTTCTGGATATTCCGGCCCGCTGATGTAGGGCGGATCGGAAGGATAGCCCGCCCCGCCATATTGGGTCAGATAGGGCGCCTCGCCGCCGCAGCCGCGGCGATAGACGGCCACGTCCCCGACATGGCCGTGGACCTCCGCATCATCGGCGACGGGATCGAGGTCGACCATGTAGCTCGCCCAGGGCGGCGTATTCTCGGGCTTGACCGGCCCGGCGGGCATGCCCTGCAGGCCGTCGATGGCCAGCGGCCCGCCCGGCAGCAGCGCGTCGGCGAGATCGGGGTCGAGCCGCAGATCGTCGCCCGTGGTCAGCAGCGAGGCTTCGCAATAGCCCAGGTCGAGCAGGCCATCCCGGTTGAAACCATATTCGAGATCGACCCCGCCCGCCGTCTGGCGGTTGTCGCCGCCAAAGCCGACGGCATACTCCTCCGGCGCTTCGATCCAGCGGCTCGGAGTCTGCGGATCGTCGGGGCTTTCGAGCCAGTAGCGATAGAGCCGCGCTGCGCCGGGTTCGGCAAAGCCGGCATAGTCATAGGTCGAGCTGATTTCGCCGCGCTGCGCCAGAATCATCGCGCCCAGCTGGGTGAAGACAATATCACTCACCGGGAGCTTCGCCGGGCGCTTGGGCACGTCCAGTTCCCAGCGCGGATCGCCGGCAAAGGCGCCGCTCGTCGCATCGATGCCGATCGACCAGATCTGGCTGTCGTCGATCACCGCGTAGTAGAGCCGCCCATCATGGACGGCGAGGCCCCAGACCTGCCGGTCGGCGGCGGCGTAGCCCCAGCTGTCGGGGTCCCCGGTGTCGAAATCGCCACGCGCGATGTCGAGCGCGCCCGCCGGGTCATAGGCAACCGTCGGGAGGCCCGCGGCCGCCCGGCCGGTGACCCCATGATCATAGATTCCGAGCTCGTCGCCATCCAGGGCGAAGCGATGGATCATGCCGGTGCCGCGATCCGAGACGAAGAGCTGGCCGTGGACGGCGTCGTAGGCGATATTGCCAAGGCCGGGGCCGGGATTGGCCGCGCCATCCAGCGTCACATTGGCGAACAGCGACACCTCGCCGGTGACTCCGTCGATCTTCCAGATACTGCCCGGACCGCCCTCCGGACCGGGGCCGAACAGGCCCGCCATGAACTGGGCGTCGGCCTTTCCTGCGAGCAGCCGCTCCGGCCGGCCGTCGCCGTCGGCGTCGGGAGCAACGATGGGCAGGCCATAGGCCGAGGTCGCGGTGAGATAGATGTTGGGAGATTCCGCATCGTCGAGGGCAATGCCGAAAACCTGGCCGATGTCGCGCGCCAGGAATGCGCGTAGCTCTTGTCCGGCCCAGGCGCGGCCGTCCCAGACATAGCCGGGCGCGGCGACGCCGAGGATGCGCGCCGAAACTCCCTCGACATCGATCAGCGTCTCGTCCAGCGCCTCGCTGCCAGGCGGCAGGGTCAGCGGATCGGGAACCAGCGTGCCGGAAAAGCCGGTGACCACGGCGTCGCCGAGGCCAAGAATGGAGGGCTGGGTGGTTTCCTGGGCGCCGGCAATTCCGCTCAGGGACAGGACAAGAAAAGCAGCCAACAGAAGGGATTTCGACAAGGCTTACTCCTTGCCCGAACTGGGCTGGATGGCTGCAGGCTCAACCCCGACGGGGCAAGGACCTCGGAATGCGGCGGACAGGTCGTCGCCATGGGTGGCCGCGGCAAAATGAACCGCGCCTGGACGCGCCTAGAGCCTCGCAGTCAGCGCCGGATCGGAAGAATAAGCAAGCACCATTGCAGTGAAAACGATGGCGCCACCGCTATGCCGCGAGTACCGCGGCCGGCTGGCCTCACATCCCCGGAGCGGCGCGCGCGAACCTTGCCCCCGGACCGCCGGATGGGGGCAGGCCATCATCACAGGCCCATCCGCGCGAGCAGCATCGCGTTGATCCGGTGGACGTCGTAGCGCTCCTCGGCCAGCCGGCGGCTCGCCGCCCCCATCGCGGCAATGAGGCCCGGATCGTCGACGAAGCGGCGCATCGCCGCCGCCAGCGCGCCGGCGTCCCGCAGCGGCACCAGAAACCCGTTCAGCCCGTCGGTCACGGTGTCCCGGCACCCCGGCACGTCGGTGGTAATGACCGGGCGCCCCATGGCCATGGCCTCCTGGGTGCTGCGCGGCAGGCCCTCGCGCGGTAGGAGGGCAGCACGAACACGCTGGCCTCGGCCAGCCACGGCCTGACCGGAACGTGGCCGGCCCACTCGACGATGCCCTCGGCGGCCCAGGCGTCCGCCTCCTCCCCGCTTATGCCGCCGGGGTTGGAATCGAGACTTCCGGCCAGACGGAACCGGACATCGGGGTGAGCCGCCTTCACCTGCCGCGCCGCCGCCACGTATTCGCGGATGCCCTTCTCCGCGAGCAGCCGGGCCACCAGCAGGAAAGTCAGCGGCTTCTCGACGGCGGGAGCCTGCGGCCATTCGGCGAGGTCGAGCCCGATCCCGCCGAGGTTGACCGCCTTGCCCGGGTCCAGCGCGCCGGCCGCGGCGAGTTCGCCGGCATCGTCGGCATTGACGAAGAACACCTTCGCGGCGCGCCCCAGGGCCAGAGCATAGAGCCGCAGGACCGCCCAGCGCAGCAGGCGGCGCCCCGCCGGCAAGCCATCGCCCGCGTCCACGAAGACATAGCCCAGGCCCTCGATCAGCGCATGGCGGCGCGGCACGCCGGCCGCCCAGGCCCCCAGGGTGCCGTAGATCACCGGCTTGACGGAATAGGCGAAGGAAACATCGGCCCGCAGCCGGCGCAGCAGGACGGCGAGACCGATGGCGGCCACGCCGTCGGCGAACGGGTTCATTCCGGCGCGCGACAGCGCGAAATCCACCGGCTCGGCGCCCAGCGCCCGCACCTCGGCCCGGGTGCGCGCGTCGTAGTCGGGCGCCAGCGCCAGCACGGTCAGCCCGCGGGCGGCCAGCGCCCGGATCAGCGGCCCGCGGAAGTTGACCATGGAAAATGCCTGATTGCCGATCAGGGCGATGCGTCTGGAGCTCGCGCTATCGGGCATCGGCGGCGCGGCCGTTCGGCCCCTTGGCATGGAGCACCAGGCGCGGCAGGGCCGGCGCGGCCAGGACGGCAAGGACGGGCAGCAGTTTTGAGCGGTGCCGCATGGCCGTGCCGAAATTGCCGGTGCCGATGGCGAAGGCCAGGAGCAGCGGCAGAACGATGAGGAGGACGAGACGGGCCGCCGGATCGGCCCAGATCCGCCCGCGGTTTTTCCACATGTACCAGGCAAGACCCGCATAAAGCAGGCTGTCGAGGAGACCGCTCAGATGAGCCGGCGTCCTCACGTCCCAGGGAAACGGCGAGAACAGGAAATAGACCAGCCGCAAGGGAACGGCCCAGATCAGATCGGCCGCCGAGCGCGGCGTGGTCCATTCGGGATAGGCGGCGCCGCCCGTCGTCCGGTTCCGCGTCACCTCCAGCCATCGCTCGGGGCTCGCGGCCTCCGTGAGCGTTCCGAATTTGCCGATGCTGATGGTGTCCGCCGATTCGAGGAGCGCTGCGGCCGCTCCGACGACGATCGCGCCGGCACAGACGGCAAGGATCAGGCCGGGAATCCACCCCTTCATCAGCCGCCGGCTCTCGCCGAACAGCACCAGCGCCGCAAAAATGGCGACGGCGGCGATCAGCCCGGTGTGGAACAGGGCCGCCGCGGCGAAACCCGCCATTGCGCCGGCGGCGGGAAGCATCCGCCGCGACCGCGCCCAGGCGACGGCGCCGCGAAGCCCCAGAAGCAGGAACAGCATGACGAAGGGCTCGCGCATGGTCAGCGCCGAATACATGATCGCGGTGGGGAACAGCGCCGCCACCCATGCCGCCCGCCGCGCCACGGTCCTGCCCCACAGATCGTTGGCGAGCGCCCAGGTCAGGGCGACGCCGGCGGTGCCGGCGAGGATGCCGAAGGATTGGGCCATCAGGGCGGCGCGGCCGGTCACGGAGTAGACCAGGCCGAGCAGATAGCTATAGAAATAGCTGAGATCTCGTGGGAAGCCGCTCAAGGCGATGGAAAGTCCGTGGGAGCCGGATTCCCAAGCGACCCGCTCGAACTTCACAGCGTCCAGCAGCCCGTCCGGAAGTGGGGCCACATAGAAATGGTAAAGCGCCGCGGCCGCCCGAACGATGAAGGCCGCTCCCAATATGGGCGTCAGGCCGGGTTGGCGCGCCGCCATCGCCAGCGAGGCGGCCCCCGCTGCCACGAGAGCGGCGATGCCAAGGTAATGCTCCATCATTCACAAACCCGCCGGTCGCGTCATGGCGAACTAATTCCCGTCCAGACTTCCCGATAGCTGGCGGCGACCTTGCGCAGGGAGAAGTTATCCTCGATTCGCCGCCGCGCCGCCCGCCGCCGCGCGGCCCATGCGGGCCGATCCCGCATCTGTCCCAGGGCATCGCAAATCGCCGCCGCGAGGGCCGGCGCGTTGCGGGGCGGCACGACCCAGCCGCTCTCTCCCACGATCAGCGCCGCGTCGCCCACATCGGTCACGACACAGGGCGTGCCGCAGGCCATCGCCTCGGCGACGGCATTGGGGAAAGCCTCGCCATAGGCAGATGACAACACGTTAACGTCCAATGCGTTCATCACGGCTGGAATATCGCTTCGCGGACCTAGCATGATGACACTGCCTTCAAGTGCCAAGTCTTTGATCTTCTTGATCAGGACTTTGTTGTCGGAGTCACATCCTGTGCCCACAATCATGCATTTGACTGCGGCTATTTTTGTTCGGACGCTGACCATGGCGTGCAGCAAGTTGTCGTGATCTTTCTGGGGATCCCATCGAGCGATCATGCCGACGAGTGGCGTGGTTTCACCCAATCCCATTTCGTCTCGGAATTTGAGGCGCGCCGTCGGATCAGGATAGAACAGGCGCAGATCGTAGCCATTGGGGATGACGACGAACTTCTCCCTGTCATAGCCGATGGCCGCGTGGACGCGCGCCGCGCTCTCCGCGCAACTGACGATCCTTTTTGGCAGCCAGCGGGAGAGCAGCGCGGAAAGCCGGTTGACCAGGCGCGTGCCGCGGCTTGTGGATTCGGGCGCGAGATCGGTGTGATGGATGCCCCAGACGATGTTGCGGTGTCCGGCAAGACGTGCGGTCAGCCCGCCGGCCAGATTGGCGTGGTACATCCAGGTCTGCACCACGTCCGGCCGCTCCCGCCGGATGAGCCGCAACAGCTCCCGCAGGCCCGCAAGCGTGAGCCGGCCGCGCGGCATGTCGAGGCTGTGGACTTCGATGCCGCTCCGCCGCAGCAGCGCGCTGTACTTGCCTTCCCCGCTCAGAGAGACAACGACGTGACCAGTCTCGGGCATGCGGGCGGTACAAATCCGGTACAGCGATGCTTCCGCGCCACCGTCGTACAAACCGGTGATGATGTGGAGCACCTTCATATTGTATCAGGGAACCGGGTGGCCCGGGACGATGTCATTCGAGTTGAGTCCCAACACCTCCAAATAATCGTCCACCGCTCGATCGACCCCAAAATCGGCAGCGCGTGAAGCGACATCCGGCGGGTTTGGATCGTCCAGTGCGTCGTCCATGGCGCGCGCCAGCCCCTCGACATCTCCCACCGGCACGAGGCGGCCCCATTTCCCGTTCTCCAGTATTTCGGCGGGACCGCTTGGGCAATCGGTTGAAACGACCGGTGTCCCGACAGCCATCGCTTCGACAAGGACATTCCCAAATCCCTCGTAGATGGAAGACAGCACGAAAAGGTTGGCTCGGCGCATCAAGGCATAGGGATTGCTTGCAAAACCGGGCATGGAAACATTGGCACCAAGATTGAGTTCATCGACCAACGCCTCGAGTTCGGCCCGCAGCGGCCCCTCCCCCAGAATCATCAACCGCGCCGACCGCTTCTCGAGCAGACGAGCGAAGGCGCGCAGCAGGGTTCCAAAGTCCTTCGGGGGCACCAGCCTTCCGGCGGCCAGAATCAAAGGCACGTCTCCCCCGAAATCGATGCCAGGGCCAAGTCCCTCCGCGGATAGCGAGCGCAGGCTATCCGCAAGGATAGGATTGAAGATCACACGGACTCTCTCGCGCGGCAGCGCGATGGCACGACTCAGATCGTCAGCTACCCCACTGGACACGGCGATGACTGCATCTGCGTGGCGATATGTGAACCGCATCAGCAGCGGCAGGAGCTTCCCGCGAAGGGTAGCTTTGGAAAGCGAAGCTTGAGCTGCTGAGAGTGTGCTGTGCTCGCTTACCGCCAATCGAGTTGTCCCCCCTACCAATAGACGAGCCACAATCGCGGCGACGTTGGCGTGCTTGAGGGCAGACAGCAAAACATGGGGCCGCTTTCTTCGCAGGTAGCGAACCAACCCAGGCAGACAGTGAATGACCCCATGGGCATCCAAGTCCACAATGTGCACCTCTGGCGATACGTCTCTCAGAAATATGCCATCAGCCTTCACCAGTACGAGATCGACGCTGCCCCCCCGCGCCGCGAAAGCATTGGCCAAGGTAACCATAACGCGCTCGGCGCCTCCGCCCTGGAGAGAGGGAAGGAAGAGAGCGATCGACTTGTCCAACATTTGTTCCCCGTCATGACCATCCAAGCCTACTCGCTCAGCCAATGCCGCAAGTCCTTTCCCAGCGTAAACTGCAACAATTCAATATCCTCCCTGAAATATCCGATGAGCATGCGCTTTGTTTCAAGTGATAAGGCAGAACGTGGCCGTTTGACGTTATTCCAATTATCTATAGCTTTTGCGAGTATGAAGCCACGACTAGTTGTGATTCCAATACGTCGTCTTAGTACTCCCAAGGCCCTGACAGAAGTAGCCAGCAACCGGCTCTTTCGCTCCTTTGCCTCATTGACTGGCACGAACTGGTTGCGCATATCGTCCGGCACCTCCAAAAATCGCAGTGTTTCTTGATAGGTTGTTCCCGGAACTTTCTTCATGACTTCGAGAAACAGAAACAGACAACGGGCTCTATCAACAGTTTTTAGTAATCGCTCCACCTGGTGCCCTAACTTACAATATTCTCCATACTGGAGGAGTTGAGGTTCTAGACAGGTGGGTGGAACATATTGTCCCCCGGCGCGCGCCTCCTGCAACTGCCACGCGGATTCAAAACGCTCCTCACTTTCGTCCCTTGAGAAAAAGAGTTGCTCCTGCCACGCGGGCGCCATCTCAACCGGATTTCGGAGCATGATTATGAATTTTGCGTCGGGGGAGTAGGTGAGGATATTCTGCACCGCTACCTTCGAGAAGAGATAATGGGTCGATGCTTCGCCTATCGCCATGTGGTCGGCGGTTGCTGCCTCGAACAATTCTTCATAGTGCTTCCTGAAACGAATGCCTTCGCGCTCGTCGTCATTGAAATGATGCGGTTCCTTCACCGGCGACATGTAAATGTTCGGGTGCTCGCTTAGCCATTTCGCCAGTGATGTCGTGCCGCATTTGGGTGCGCCGATGATGAAGAAATTGGGTCGTTTCACGAATGCTTTTTCCTCAACGTGTGCCGAACGCCGTACTCTCAAGGCCGAGTCGCATATGCACCCTGCGCCAGAGCAGCATAGCCTGTCATGGCCAGAAGAGGGCCGGCTGAAGCGGTGAATATTCCAACGACTTGCCCAAGCGTCAGCGCGATTATAAGGAAGCGCACGATTCGGCGGCAGTTCGATGTCAGAATTTGCAATGGCATAGGCAGTATACGAGCGTTCGCGATAGCTACTGGGGTTGCCTTTTGCGATAGATGCCCATCCGCATGTCTGAGCAGCTGTCCCTGCATTTTTGATAAAGGGGAGCATCAGGCTTCAGTTCACGGCAGACAAGATAGTCAGTTTGCAGAACCACCTCGCAGTGTTTGGCTAACACATTGTCGATGTGTTGCCACTCGATATGGTCAGCCAAGGTAACGTGGATATCGCCTTGGTCATTGAGGCCCCACAGAGTCCTATTGATCATGCGTTTCCACGCCTTCAGGGACTTCAGCAGCAAGAGCTTGTTGATGACACGAGTGGCCAATGGCAACGCATTGAGGCGCCCAAGCGCCTCGCGATATTCGGAATAGGCTGCGCTATGCGTTTCCCAGTAGTGAGGCGCCATCTCATGATCGATGTAAATGACCCCGCCCGGTCTGACAACTCTCGCAAATTCGCTTATTGCAGATAAATAAACTGGTATGTGGTGAAGCACTGAATAGGCCGCAACCATATCTACCGAGTTGTCATCAAGTCCAGCAAGATCAAATCCATTGAGTCCAATTGTGTTAGGCTCCAGACTCATTCATATCCAGAAGGCGACGAGAGTTGCGAGGGCGACGGCGGAGAGGAAGTTGGCTGCAAGCTTGTCGTATCGGGTTGCGACGCGTCGGTAGTCCTTGAGCCTGCAGAAAGCGTTTTCGACGAGG
>JAUXUM010000159.1 GCA_030680995.1 Devosia sp. | reverse complement strand
CCAGTTCGCGCCGCACATCGGTGACCTTGCCGGTGAAGAACAGCGTGCCGCCGGTGGTCGCGATCACCCGATCCACCACGTTCTGCCGCCGGGCGCGCGCCTCGAGCACGGTGCGGCCGATCTGCAATGCCTGGGTGACGGTTCCCGGAACGGCGGTACGGCGAACGAATTCCATCGACATCGGCGCTATGGCGAGGCCGGCGGCCGCGCCCATGTTGACCGACACGCCCCGGGCAAAGGTCTCGAGCCAGAACATGTCGATAACCTGCTTGAACACCACGACATTGCCCTTCTCGTCAGCGATCGCCGCCGGCGCCGCCTTGGCGCCGTAGATGAAGAACGTCGTCATCTGCACTTCGGGGAAGGCGCGGCCCATGCCGTCGCCATCGATCACCGGCAGGCCGGCATAGGCGGCGGCGATGATCGGTTCGAGCGCATTGGAGCCGCCGATCTCGGCCGAGATCAGGGCCGACATGGCGATGCCGGCCGTTTGTTCCACCGCGCGCATGGCCCGATAACACTCGCCACCTTCCTCGATCTTTTCGACGCCCACCACCGGCGCGCCGATACCGCCGACTTCGCCGACCCAGGCGTCGTCCGGCAGCGCCTCCAGCGGCAGCACCCGCACTGCGGCGCCCCGGCGCAGCAGTTCGCGGGTGCGCAGCATGCCGACATAAGGGTTGCCGCCGCCGCCCGTACCGAGCAGCGCGGCGCCGATCGAGAGCGGCAGCAGGTCCGCTTCCGTCAGCAGGTACCCCTTATCCGACATGGAGTTCTCCGACCGCTTTGACGCGCACGCGGGTGGCGTTGCCCGGCAGATAGGCCAGCGGCACGTCCTCCACATCGACGATCTCGATGCTCGAACGTAGCGCGCCCGCGGCGACCGCGGCTTCGGTGGCGCGGCTCCTGGCGTCGTCCAACGCCTGCTCGCGGCCGATCTCGGCCAGGGCATAGACACGATCGACTTCGCCCGAGACCTGCGCGATGGCCGCGCCGACCGCCTTGGCCACGCCGAAATGGTTCGGCTTGATCACCTCCAGCCCGCCAATCGGGCCATTGACGAGAATCGAACCACCTCCCACCACGATCACCGGCAGCGGATCGGGCGAAAGCCGCGAGCGCTCGACGCAATCCTCCAGCATTGCCATGATCTTGGCCTGCGTCCGGTCGATGAGCTCGGCGGGCAGGTGCGCGACCTTCGCTTTGTCGCCCAGATCGGCCCGGCCGGATGCGACGATGACGTCGCTGGTGGTCAGCGTCGATCCACCGAAGATCAGCGCTTCGGTGATGATCTTGTAGCCCACCGAGGTCGGCCCGACCTTGATGCCGCTGTCGGTTTCGACGACATGGGAACCACCGCCCAGCCCGATCGAGAACACGTCCGGCATGCGGAAATTCGTGCGCACCCCGCCCACTTCCACCGCCACCGTCGCCTGGCGGGGAAAGCCTTTGTGGAGCGATCCCACGTCCGAGGTGGTGCCGCCGATATCGACCACGATCGCCTCGGACACGCCGGAGAGGAAGGCGGCACCGCGCATCGAATTGGTCGGGCCGGAGGCGAAGGTCAGCACCGGGAATTTCTCGGCAAACGCGGCGTCCATCAGCGTGCCGTCGTTCTGCGTCAGGTAGAAGCGCCCCTTGATGCCGGTTTCGGCGATGGCCTTGCGAAAGGCCTCGATGACATGGGCGGAGAGGTCGCGCAGGCAGGCATTCATGATCGCCGCATTCTCGCGCTCCAACAGTCCGATGCGGCCGATGTCGCTCGATAGCGTGATGTGCACCCCCGGCAGCGCCCTTGCGAAAATCTCGCCGGCCTGCTTTTCGAAGCCGCTGCTGACCGGCGAGAACACCGAGGTGATGGCAATGGTGTTGACGCCCTTGGCCCTGATGTCGGCGGCAATGCCGAGCAACTCGTCCTCATCCAGTGGCGAGATCACCCGCCCGTCGAACTCGTTGCCGCCGTGCGCGAGGTAGCCATGGTTGCCAATGGTCTGCTTCAGGTCCTCGGGCCAATCCACCATCGGCGGCAGTGATGCCGTCGCCGGCAGGCCGAGCCGCACCGCGGCGGTCTGCGCCAGGTCGCGCCGCTGCACCACGGCATTGGTGAAATGAGTCGTTCCGATCATCACCACGTCGATGGCGCCGGCCGCCGAGCGGCCGAGGTCATCGTCGACAGTCTCGATGCGAGACCAGCCCAGCGCCGTCAAGCGATCGCGCATCGCATATTGCAGGGCGCTGCTCTCACGATTGTGCAGGACGTGATGGGCCGAGGACTGCCGCACATAGAGGATCGCCTTGCGCTCCAGGTGGTGCGGCCTGATCTTCTCATGCATCATGACGCGCCTCCTCCCGTTGCGGGACCCGCTCGCCGTCGACATGGTCGAGAATCAGGCGGACCATCAACGTCGTCAGCATCCGGCGCGTCTCTGCGGGCAGCGCCTGCCATTGCGGCGTCTGCGTCGTCTCGACATCGAGCGGGTTGGAGAACAGCTCGAACTGGCATGTCTTGGGCTGGCGCGGCATGGACATCTCCCCGATTCGCGTCGTGAGAAACCAATGCTGCGCTCGAATCCCGCAATGGTAATGGGGCGCCGGAAACTGCTGCCACTTCCTGTAGCAGCGTCGCCAAGGCGCCAAGCGATGCGAGATCGACATGGGGAATGCCGCCAACCCGCCAAGTGGCGCAGGCCGCTTGATCGAACATCCAGGCCGGAACCCCCAGCCAACGGTTGGATGCCGCGCCAGAGACGCTGCAGCGGAAAACCTCCTCGCCAGCCTTCTCGATCACCTCATGAATGTGGACTTGGCGATCTGTCCAAGGATGCCATGGATAAAGAAGTTCACGCTCCTCGGTCCCGTGGGCGTTCCGTTGTCGTGTTGTACAATAACCAAAAACCCCATTCAGCCCTCGGCAACAAGCCCCCGATATCGCTGATGAACTGCTCAGCCACATCCGGCCCGCCCTGAGCAGATGCCTCGGAAAAGTCCCAGCCGGGCGGTCCAAAGTCGGGGAGCGGGTCAATGACATCAGGACTCTGCTCTCCGCTGGATGAAACAGCGGGCTCATGTCAGACCATCTAGACCGTATGTCCTTCCTCGATGAGGCGACTCGCCCTCCTTGTGTGAGGCTCTACCCGGCCCATCCGGGCAACCCTCGAATCCACATCGGGGGTGAGTCGCCTCATCGAGGAAGGACATACGGTCTAGTAGGGCGGTGCCATACGCACGACGAACAGTTCTATTTCTACTCCGATAATAATCATCTATCGGGGGAAGGCGCATCCAAAATGATCGTGTCCCGTAGCGTGGTGTGGTGTAGCTGAGGCTTGGCCTCGACGCTTTCCTGCAGCGCCGGGATGTTCAGCGAGCTGCCACGGCTGGCAGACTGACGAGGGGATCATCGCTCAATGGGGCGACGGATTTCAGCGTCATGTATCTGGAACGCTGGACGGTCCACTCGTCGTTCTGTTCGAGCAGGATCGCCCCGACCAGGCGAGTGATGGCGTCCTCGTTGGGGAAGATACCAACGACCTCGGTGCGGCGCTTGATCTCGCCGTTCACGCGCTCGATCGGGTTGTTGCTGTGCAACTTGGCCCGATGCTCCTTGGGGAAGATCATGTAGGCCAGAACATCGGTCTCGGTGTCGTCGTCCATGATGGCGGCCAGCTTGGGCACCTTGGGGCAGATCTGGTCGGCGACTGCACGCCATTGGCTGCCCGCGGCCTCGGCACTCTCCTGAGCGAAGGCAGTGGCGATGAAGGCACCGGCGACCCGCTGTCCGCTCTTGCCGGCATGGGCCAGCACGTTGCGCATGAAGTGAACCCGGCACCTCTGCCAGGTTGCATAGAGCACCTTGGTGACGGCCATCTTGATCCCCTCGTGGGCGTCCGAGATCACCAGCTTGGCCCCGCGCAGACCGCGGCGGGTGAGCTTGCGCAGGAACTCGGTCCAGATCGGCTCGGCTTCCGAGGTACCGATTTCCATGCCCAGCACTTCCCTCCGGCCATCGGTGTTGACGCCAACCGCGATGATGGCGGCGACGGAGGTCCTCGGGCTTGACCCGAGGATACGCCCGCCACGGCGGACCTTGAGGTAGGTGGCATCGATCCACAGATACGGCCAGTCCCCTTCGATGGGGCGCTCGAGGAAGGCCTTGACCCCGGCCTTCGCCGGGGGCAGGCTCTTGCCGTCGATCTCCTCGCACAGCCGGCTCACCTGGCTCCTGGAGATGCCGCTCATCCCCATGGCCTTGACCAGACCATCGACCGAGCGGGTCGAGATGCCCTGGATATAGTTAGCCCTTAATGGCTCCAGCCGTCATCGACCCGGAAATCTGACGATACATTGCCAAGCCCAGCAGCATCGGCGGGAGTGCGCCGAGGATCATGACAGCCGACGCCGTGCCCCACTGGACACCACCGCCGCTGGCAGCAAAGAAGAATGAGGCGCCAACGGTCATCGGCACCGCCTTGTTAGTGGTCAACATGAGGCCAAACAGGAACTCGTTCCAGGCGGTGATGAAGCCGAAGATGAAGGTGGTGACCAGCGCCGGCCGGACGATTGGCCGAATGATCCCGAGCATGATTTGCATCGTGCCCGCCCCATCCATCTTGGCCGCTTCGTCGAGCTCGGCGGGCACGTCGGAAATGGCATTGACCAACATGATCAACGCTAGCGGCAGGTTGACGATGGTCAGGATCAGGCCCAGCCCGATCTGTGTGTCGAGCAGCCCGAGCCACTGGAACATCATGTAGAGCGGGATGGCGAAGATGATCAGCGGCACGGCGCGCAGATTGACGATCGCCGGCATCAGCGTCTTGCTGCCGAAGCCGCCGCGGGCCACAGCGTAAGCGGCAGGAAACGTCAGTATGATGGCCAGCGTCGTGCCGATCAGCGAGGCGGCGAGGCTGTTCCAGAAGTAGGCGAAGATGTTGAGCCGTTCGGTGACCTCAAGCACCTTTGC
>JAUXUM010000126.1 GCA_030680995.1 Devosia sp. | reverse complement strand
AAATTTGTAGAGCTGGTTTAAAATTTTCTGGGGGGCGGCATCGTTCTTTACCTCAATAACGATCCGAAGGCCTTCCCGATCAGATTCATCGCGAACATCGCGGATGCCTTCAATTCTTTTTTCCTGAACCAGTTCGGCAATTTTGATAATTAAGTCGGCTTTGTTCACTTGATAGGGAATCTCGGTGACGATGAGGGCTTCGCGTTCCTTGCGGACTTCCTCCACCACCACGCGGCCCCGCACCGGAATCGAGCCACGGCCGGTCTCATAGGCGGAGCGAATGCCCGAGCGTCCCAGAATGATGCTTGCGGTGGGGAAATCCGGCCCAGGCAGCACTTCAAGAATGTCGTCGACCGTGGCCTCGGGCCGGTCCATCAGCAGCAAGGTGGCGTCGATCACCTCGCCCAGATTGTGGGTGGGAACATTGGTGGCCATGCCGACCGCAATGCCGCTGCCGCCATTGACCAGGAGATTGGGAAAGCGCGCCGGCAATACGGTCGGCTCGCGCTCGGAACTGTCGTAATTGTCCTTGAAGTTGACCGTGTCCTTGTCGAGGTCCTCGAGCAGCGCCCCGGTCACCTTTTCCATGCGCACTTCGGTGTAGCGCATGGCTGCCGGCATATCGCCGTCGACCGAGCCGAAATTGCCCTGGCCATCGATCAACGTCACCCGCAGCGAGAATTCCTGCGCCATGCGGACGAGCGAGAAGTAGACCGCGTCGTTGCCGTGCGGGTGGTACTTGCCGATGACGTCGCCGACCACGCGCGCCGATTTGCGATAGGGCTTGTTCCACTCATAGCCCTGCTCGTGCATGGAAAAGAGAATGCGCCTGTGCACCGGCTTCAATCCGTCGCGCACGTCCGGAAGCGCCCGGCTCACGATCACGCTCATGGCGTAATCGAGGTAGGAAGTGCGCATTTCGTCGGTGATGGAGACATGCGCGATGTCGGACGGCGGCGGCGCGCCAGTCTGGTCTTTTGTTTTGTCTGTCACTGGGCAGGTCTAAGGTTGTTCAGGCTGGGACTGCTCTATGCGATTCCGTTGGAAAAGGCCATTTTCCGGGCGAGGCAGGCGCCAGATCGGGCCGTTTCTTCCACCGAAAACCAGCATACATCCCATTCGCGCCCATATTTGGGCCATATCGGGCGGCGCGGGCATGGCATCGACGGACCGGCCGGCGGCGCGGCCCGCACCTTTGCGTCCGGCAGTATTTTTCACGTTTTCGCAATCCCCAGCAACCGAAATGACCGGCACAAGGCTGTGAAAAAGCCACGACCTTGCACGGGCGCACTTCGTGGACATACTCCCGGCGCCGCGGTTTGCTGCATGCGATGGCATTTATGTGATATGTTTATAATAAGTGCCCGTTGCTTTGTCCGGGACACTCACGGTAATAACGGCTGGTTGCGCCGTCGTTGGCGTGATCATTGTGCTGGCTGCTGTTCTGATCGCCGGGGGGCGATTCTTTCAAATGCTTGGAGGCAAAACCCGATGAAACTGTTCGCACCCCTGCTGCGACGATGTGCGGTCGCAGGTCTGCTGGTCACATCGATGATGGTGGCCGCGCCGGCATTTGCCGCCAAGGCTGACATCGAACTGCTCCATTCCTATCTCGGCAACTGGAAGGGCAAAGGTGTGCTGGTGGGCGACGAGTCAGAGACCGTGATCTGCCGCTTGAGCCTTACCACCGGCAACCAGGACAAGGTCAACTACTCCGGCCGCTGCGCGCTCGCCGGCACCAATCTTTCGGTCAACGGCACCCTCGCCTATGTCGACAGCAAGAAACGCTACGAAGCCGCCATGACCTCGAACGTGACTTTCTCAGGCATCGCGGTCGGCAGGAAGCAGGGCGACGGCGTCGTCTTCAATCTCCGGGAGCGCAATACCGACGAGGAAGGCAACGACATGACGATCACCGCGGTGATCGCACTCATCAACAAGAAGATCAGCGTCGAATTCCAGGTGCTGTTCAACGCCAGCGGCGACATCCTCAGGGCCAGCGTGCCCTTCACCAAGTAAGTCCGGCATCCTTGTCGAATGCGGCAGGGCGGCCATCGGCCGCCCTTTTCATTTGCCTGCCATGCGCTTCGGACACGATTCTAGAATGGAATGTCGTCGTCCATCCCGCCGGACTCGAAAGCCGGAGCATTGGTGGCGGGACGACGCCCTTCGGAACGGCTGGCGCCTTCCGGCTGGCGCGTGCCGGAGAAGCCGCCGCTGCCTTCCCCCTCGCCCCTTCCGTCCAGCATGGTCAGGTTGGAATTGAAGCCCTGCAGCACGACCTCGGTAGAGTATTTGTCCTGCCCGGACTGGTCCTGCCATTTCCGGGTCTGCAACTGGCCTTCGATGTAGACCTTGGAGCCCTTGCGCAGATATTGCTCGGCCACCCTGACGAGGCCCTCCGAAAAGATCACCACGCGGTGCCATTCGGTGCGTTCCTTGCGCTCACCGCTGTTCTTGTCGCGCCAGCTTTCCGACGTGGCGACACTGAGATTGACCACCTTGCCGCCGCTGGGAAGCGAGCGCACTTCCGGGTCGGCGCCCAGATTGCCCACGAGGATGACCTTGTTAACGCTGCCGGCCATGGCGACTTCCTTCCGTAAATCCCGTCCGCATGCGCGGAGCTATTGTTGAGGGCGCATTCTAGCGGTTCCGGCTTCGAAGGGCTGGAAAAACCGCCGCCAGCCCACACCATTCTTGTTCTCTATATGTTCCCGAACTGCCGATGAAGTCAACAATGGAGAGGCACGCCGCGCCCAAAGTGATGCGCTGGCGTTCCTGCCGCCGGGCTCAGCCGGTAACGCCGCCGCTTTCGGTCCCAGGACCGGGGCTCTCCGCCTCCCCGCCATGAGCCTCTTGACCGAATCCACAACGTTCTGTTTATGTTCCATACTGAAAATTACCTACTGACGGAGTGGCGGCGCGTCCGGATCGAGTGTGGGTTGACAGCAAGCCGCCGGGAAGTGCTTGCGGACGAGCGGCATCGTGCCTATCTCACCAGCGGCGCCGCTTGCCAATACAAGACCTTATTGTTGTGACCTTTGCGTTTGGCCTTGCCGGGCGCCGAAAGCCATGGACCCGAGAATGTCGGAAAAGCCGAGCCTGAACCGAGAAATCGTCATCCGGGGCGCCAAGGAGCACAACCTCAAATCCATCGATTTGCGGCTGCCGCGCGACAGCCTGATCGTGATGACCGGGCTCTCCGGGTCGGGCAAATCCTCGCTTGCCTTCGACACCATCTATGCGGAGGGCCAGCGCCGCTATGTCGAGAGCCTCTCGGCCTATGCGCGCCAATTCCTCGAGATGATGCAGAAGCCAGATGTCGAGCACATCGAGGGCCTGTCCCCCGCCATATCAATCGAACAGAAAACCACGTCGCGCAATCCGCGCTCTACCGTAGGTACAGTCACTGAGATCTACGATTATCTGCGCCTGTTGTTTGCGCGCGTCGGTGTCCCCTACTCGCCGGCCACCGGCCTGCCGATCGAAAGCCAGACGGTTTCCCAGATGGTGGACAAGGTGATGGCGCTGCCGGAGGGCACCCGCCTCTACCTCTTGGCGCCGATCGCCCGCGGCCGCAAGGGCGAATACAAGCGCGAACTCAACGAACTGATGCGCAAGGGTTTCCAGCGCATCAAGATCGACGGCGAGTTCCACGACCTCGAAGATGCCCCGGCGCTCGACAAAAAGATCAAGCACGACGTCGAGGTGGTGGTGGACCGGCTGGTGGTCGGCCCGGACATCGCGGTGCGCGTCGCCGAAAGCTTCGAGACCGCGCTCAAGCTCGCCGACGGCATTGCGCTTACCGAATTCGCCGACGAGACCGATGCCGACGGTTCGCCCAGGCGTGTCACCTTCTCGGAGAAATTCGCCTGCCCCGTCTCTGGCTTTACCATCGCCGAGATCGAGCCGCGGCTCTTCTCCTTCAACAACCCGTTCGGCGCCTGCCCGGTCTGCGACGGGTTGGGGACCGAAGCCAAGATCGACCCGAACCTCATCGTTTCGGACATCACGCTGTCGCTGCGCGACGGCGCCATCGTCCCCTGGTCCAAGACTTCGGCCCCCTACTATCAGCAGACGCTGCAAGCGGTGTGCAAGCATTACGGCGCTTCGATCGGCACCGCTTGGGAAGATCTCTCCGAGCATGTGCAGAACGCGGTGCTCTACGGCACCGGCTCGACGCCGATTAATTTCGTCTATGACGACGGCCTGCGCACCTACAAGAGCACCAAGCCCTTCGAGGGCGTGGTCGGCAACCTCGAGCGCCGCTACAAGGAGACCGAATCCTCGGGCATGCGCGAGGAGATCGAGAAGTACATGTCCTCGGCCGCCTGCGTCGCCTGCAACGGCTACCGGCTGAAGCCCGAGGCGCTGGCGGTCAAGATCGACGGGCTGCATATCGGCCAGGTCTCGGAAAAATCCATTCGCGCCGCGGCGGCATGGTTCGAGACGCTGCCGGCCAGGCTCAGCGACACGCAAAGGCAGATCGGCGAGCGCATCTTCAAGGAGATTCGCGAGCGGCTCGGGTTCCTCAACGATGTCGGGCTCGACTATCTGACGCTGGCCCGCAATTCCGGCTCGCTCTCGGGCGGCGAGAGCCAGCGCATCCGTTTGGCGAGCCAGATCGGCTCGGGCCTCACCGGCGTGCTCTACGTGCTCGACGAACCCTCGATCGGGCTCCATCAGCGCGACAATGCACGGCTCCTCGAGACCCTGCGGCGGCTGCGCGACCTGGGAAATACCGTCATCGTCGTCGAGCATGACGAGGACGCAATCCTCACCGCCGACTACGTCGTGGACATCGGGCCAGGCGCCGGCGTCCATGGCGGCCACATCGTCGCCGAGGGCACGCCGGACCATATCTGCAGGCATCCGGACAGCATTACCGGGCAGTATCTGAGCGGCCGGCTGGCCATTCCCATGCCGGCGGAGCGGCGCAAGCCGTCAAAGACCCGCAAGCTGCATCTCGACGGCGCCACCGGGAACAACCTCAAGGACGTGTCGGTCGACGTGCCGCTCGGCATGTTCGTGGCTATCACCGGCGTTTCGGGCGGCGGCAAGTCGACGCTGATGATCGACACGCTATATCAGGCCATTGCCCGGCGGCTGAACGGGGCGCGGGTGAACCCTGCCCCGCACAACCATCTCACGGGCCTCGAATTTCTCGACAAGGTCATCGACATCGACCAGAGCCCGATCGGGCGCACACCGCGGTCGAACCCCGCCACCTACACCGGTGCCTTCACGCCGTTGCGCGAGTGGTTCGCCGGTCTGCCGGAGGCAAAATCGCGCGGCTACGGGCCCGGGCGCTTCTCTTTCAACGTCAAGGGCGGGCGCTGCGAGAAATGCGAGGGCGACGGTGTCATCAAGATCGAGATGCACTTCCTGCCCGACGTCTACGTCACCTGCGAGGTGTGCAAGGGCAAGCGCTACAACCGCGAAACGCTGGAAGTACAGTTCAAGGGCAAGTCGATCGCCGATGTCCTCGACCTGACCATTGACGAGGCGGTCGAGTATTTCTCGGCCGTGCCGTCGATCCGCGAGAAATTCGCGACGCTGCGGCGGGTCGGGCTCGGCTATGTGAAGGTCGGCCAGCCGGCGACGACGCTTTCGGGCGGCGAGGCGCAGCGGGTGAAGCTTTCCAAGGAGCTCTCGAAGCGCGCCACCGGCCGCACCCTCTACATGCTGGACGAGCCGACGACGGGCCTCCACTTCCACGATATCGCCAAGCTCCTCGAAGTCCTGCACGAACTGGTCGATACGGGAAATACGGTGGTGGTGATCGAGCACAACCTCGAAGTCATCAAGACGGCGGACTGGGTGATCGACCTGGGGCCCGAAGGCGGGGACGGCGGCGGCGAGATCGTCGGCATCGGGACGCCCGAGGATATCGCCGACAACCCGCGCTCCCATACCGGACGTTTCCTCAAGGAAATCATGCAGCGCCGGCCGCAGCGGACGGAAGCGGCGGAGTAGCTGCCCCCGGCCGCATGACGGCCGTGTGGAATTGCCATGCGCCCTACGCATGCCATGCTTGACGTATGCGGCATAGCGTGGCCACGCAAATTGCCCCATGCTCGGGTTGTCGTGAACCTCGAGAAGGGAATTGGCAGATGTTTGTTCGAGTCGTGTGGCGTTTGAAGCGGCTGGTCGACATCAAGCAGACGTTGCGGGAGACGGAAGTGCCGACGACCCGCGATGCCCTTGGGCTATCGGGCGCCGACTTCCAGAAGATGACCTGCGGCCTGTTCGATCGCTGACGCAAGAAACGCTTAACCATCCCCGTAGGCGGCGCCAGTCCGCATCGGCGGCCATTTACCATTTCGGGGCCGACTCAGATGGGGTGATTGGGGTCTCGGCCGAGCCCGGATGCGGGCGGCTGCTCCTGTCGGGATGTGAGAACGTGGTCGATGTTGATTCGCCACAAGCATCGGGAAGGAGCAGCCATGAAGTATTTTGCCGGACTGGACGTGTCTTTGGAAGAGACCGCGATCTGCGTGGTCGACGAGAGCGGCCGGATCGTCAAGGAAACGCGAGCGGCGAGCGAGCCGCAGGCGTTGATCGACGCCCTGCGTGAAATCGGTCTGCCGCTGGAGCGCGTCGGGCTGGAAGCATGCTCGCTGACGGCCTGGCTCCACGATGGGCTTCACACCGAAGGCTGGCCTGCGATCTGCATCGAGACGCGCCAGGCCAATGCCGCGATGAAGACCATGCCGAACAAGACCGATCGCAACGATGCGCGGGCGCTGGCGCAGATCATGCGCACCGGCTGGTATCGGCAGGTGCATGTGAAGAGCCGGCAATGCCGCCTCTGGCGCTCTCTCCTGGTCGCCCGTCGCACGGTGCTGAACGAGATGCGTTCGATCGAGAACGTGGTGCGGGCGTTGCTGCGCGAGGCCGGCGTCAAGCTCGGCACGCCGTCGCGCACCGCCTTTGCCGGTCGCGTGCGCGAGCTGGCCGGCGCCGAGACGCAAGTGATGGCGATGGTCGAGCCGCTGCTTGCGATCCTCGGCGTCATGCTGAAGGAGCTTGCCTGCCTGACCCAGCAGGTTCTCGACATCGTCCGCAAGGAGGAGGTCTGCCGGCGGCTGATGAGCGCGCCCGGCGTCGGGCCGATTACGGCGCTTGCCTTCCGCGCCACGATCGACCGGCCGGAGCGGTTCGGCTCCAGCCGAGCGGTGGGGCCGCATCTGGGGCTGACGCCGGCGCGCTACCAGTCCGGCGAGACCGACATCCAGGGCAAGGTCAGCCGCTGCGGCGACGAACTCGCCCGCACCGCTCTCTACGAGGCAGCGCATTCGCTGCTCGTGCGCTCGAAGAAGTGGTCGAGCCTCAGGGCGTGGGGCATGAACATCGCCAGACGCCGCGGCATGGCGCGGGCCCGCGTGGCGGTGGCCCGCAAACTGGCCGTCATCCTGCACCGCATGTGGGCCGACGCAACCGAGTTCCGCTTTGGAAAGGAGCCTGCCGCACTGGCGGCGTGACCCGGGACAGATCAAGGGAGGCAAGCAACACGAACAAAGCTTTCGCCCGAAAGGGCGATACCCGGATCGTTCCGTGGGGACGATGGGCGAGGCGATCTCGTTGAGAGTCCAGAACCTGCCGCCAATCCAGGCAAGGTCGTGAAACAGATTGAGACGCCTCGCTCTCCTGACCCCATCATGCGGCGGCCCAGCGCCGACCGCGAAGAGAAGCGAGTGACCCACGGAACGGTCCAGGAAAAAATACAGGAGCAGCTTGACCGCAACGACCCAATCAGAGA
>JAUXUM010000096.1 GCA_030680995.1 Devosia sp. | reverse complement strand
GCAACCCCAACCAGGTGCTGGCCGAGATCATCGCCAGCCTGCGCAACCCCGATGGCGGCGTAGCGGTGGCCGGCTTCTACGACAAGGTGCGCGAACTGCCCGCAGAGGTCGCGGCGCAATGGAAGAACCTCGGCTTCGACGCGAAAGCCTTCCTCGGCGGCGTCGGCCTCTCCATCCCCGCCGGCGAGCAGGACCGCTCGGTACTCGAACAGCTCTGGTCGCGCCCCACCTGCGAGATCAACGGCATGATCGGCGGCTATACCGGCGACGGCTTCAAGACGGTGATCCCGGCCACAGCCAGCGCCAAGATCTCCTTCCGGCTGGTGGCCGGACAGGATCCGCGGAAGATCCGCGACGCCTTCCGCGCCCATGTGCGGGCCCGCATCCCCGCCGATTGCAGCGTCACCTTCACCGAGCATGGCGCCAGCCCGGCCATCGCCGTGCCGACCGACGGCGCCTACCTGCGGCAGGCGCTCGGCGCCCTCACCGATGAATGGGGCCAAGAGGCCGCAATCACCGCTTCGGGCGGCTCGATCCCGGTGGCGGGCGAGTTCAAGCGCCTGCTCGGCCTCGACACGCTGCTCATCGGCTTTGCCCATGTGGACGACCGCATCCACTCGCCCAACGAGAAGTACAACCTTACGAGCTTCCACAAGGGCATCCGATCATGGGTGCGCATCCTGGCGGCCTTCGCGGATTGAGTGGGGACCTATGTCCCCGCACCGGGCGACTCGGTTCTCGGCAGCACCCGCCCTCAAATCTCCAGCACGCTCTTGAGCGTCAGGAAATCGATGATGATCCATTCGATGGTCGACTCGAATTTCTCATCCGGCATTCCGGGATATTGGAGGCAAGTATAGCTCAATAACGTCCCCGCCTCGTTGTCGACCACCCGCATCGGATTGATGATCGGGATCGCCGCCGCCCCAGACCGAGAAATTGCGCGCGTCGGCAAGGAAACCGCAGGCATGGGCAAAAGGCCGCCTGATGGCGATCTTGATCACTTTGGAGTCCAGCACTGATGCCCGTCCAATTCCCGCGCATGTCATAGTTCGAAGCGCGAACACATCACTGGTACATGAGCCGCCTAAATTGGCGTTCAATGCGAAGCGCGCAGTCTTCAGGAACGAAAGCAAGAAGGCGTTAGCCAAAGCCAGGATAGGCCCAGGCAACAAAAAGGCCCGCACCGCGGGCCTTTGTCACAGCGTCGTGCGGTCCCCCATGCGACCGCAGGCAGCGCTCAGCCCTGGCGGGCCTTGAAGCGCTTATCGACCTTGTTGATGATATAGACCCGGCCGCGGCGGCGAACCAGCTTGTTGGCGCGATGACGGCCCATCAGAGCCTTCAGTGAGTTGGCAATTTTCATCGTCGAACCTTCTGCGAAACAAAAAGAGGCGCCGCGCGCCCTCTGGATTGGCGCCGTCAATAAGGGGAAATACCCGCGCTGTCAACGATCGGGGCACGTTTCTCCGCCACCGCCGCGGGACGGCCGGCAGTTCCTAGGCGCCGCCTTCCAGGCCAAGCTCGCGCCAGCGATGGCAGGCCACCAGTCGCCCTCCCGCCATGGTTTCCAGCGGCGGCCGCTGCTCGGCGCAGAGCGCGATGGCGTGCCGGCAGCGCGTCCGGAACGGACAGCCCGACGGCGGATTGATGGGCGACGGAATTTCTCCCGCCAGACCATCGATGCTGCGCTGCCGCGCCTGCTTCGGATCGGGGATCGGCACCGCCGTCAGCAGCGCGCGCGTATAGGGATGCTTGGGATCACCATAGAGATCGTCGCCATCGGCGAGTTCCACGATCCGCCCCAGATAGAGCACGAGAATACGGTCCGAGACGTGCCGGACGACCGAGAGGTTGTGACTGATGAAAACCAGCGTCAGCCCGAACTGGTCCTTGAGATCGCCGAGGAGATTGAGGATCTGAGCCTGGATCGAAACATCCAGCGCCGAAACCGGCTCGTCGCAGACGATGAGCTTGGGCTCGGTGATCAGCGCCCTCGCGATGCCGATGCGCTGCGCTTGGCCGCCGGAGAATTCGTGCGGATAGCGGTTGATCATCTCGGGCAGCAGCCCGACCGCCTCCATGGTCTTGATGACCCGTTCGCGCCGCTCCGCCGCCTTGAGTTCCGGCATCAGCGTCCTCAAAGGATCGGCGACGATCTCGCCCACGGTCAGCCGCGGGTTGAGCGAGGCCAGCGGGTCCTGGAAGATGATCTGCAGGTCGCGCCGCTTCCGCCGCATCAGCTCTGCGGGCAGTTTGGCGATGTCCTCGCCCAGCCAGAGGACGCGGCCCTCGTCCGGGCTCAGCAGTTGCAGGATGCAGCGCCCCAGCGTCGATTTCCCGCAGCCGCTCTCGCCCACTATTCCGAGCGTCTCGCCCTGCCTGACCGAGAACGAGATGTCCTGCAGCGCGTGCAGGGTCAACGGCCGCGAGAACAGCCCGCTGGCGATCGAAAAACTCTTCGACAGCCCGTCGATGGTGAGCAGGTCTCGGTCCTGTGCGTTCATGCGACTTCCTCGTAGGCCAGCCGCCCCTGGTGCCAGCACGCCTTGGCGCGGTTGTCCTCGATCGGGTCCAGCGGCGGGCGCTCCTCGAAGCATTTCTCGAACCGGAAGGCGCAGCGCGGATGGAAGGCACAGCCGCCGGGCAGATGCTCGAGGCTGGGCGGCATGCCCTGGATCGGATCGAGCCGCTTCACCCGTGCCGCCACGTGCGGCGTCGAATGCAGGAGCCCCAGCGTATATGGATGGCGCGGGTCGTAGAACAGTTGATCAACCGAGCCGCTCTCGACCGCCCTGCCCCCATACATCACCATCATGCGGTCGGCGAGACCGGCGACGACGCCGAGATCGTGGGTGATCATCACCAGCGCCGTGCCGAAACCATCGGTCAGGGTCTTGAACAGGTCCAGCATTTGCGCCTGCACGGTGACGTCGAGCGCCGTGGTCGGCTCGTCGGCGATCAGGATCTTGGGCTTGCACAGCAGCGCCATGGCGATCATCACCCGCTGCCGCATGCCGCCCGAGAGCTCGTGCGGGTAGGCATTGGCGCGCTTGACCGGCTCGGGCATGCCGACCCGCTCCAGCATCTCGATGGCGGCGCGCACTGCCTTGTCCTTGTCGTGGCCCTGGTGCCGCACCAGCACCTCGGCGAGCTGGGTGCGCACCTTGAGGCTGGGATTGAGCGAGGTCATCGGATCCTGGAAGATCATGGCGATGTCCTTGCCGCGATAGGCATCCAGCTTTTCCGGCGGCAGCCCGATCAGATTGACATCGCCCAGCATGGCCCGCCCGCCGGCCCGCCCGTTCCTCGCCAACAGGCCCA
>JAUXUM010000092.1 GCA_030680995.1 Devosia sp. | reverse complement strand
GCCGCTCTATCGGCAGGCCCAGGTTTTTGCCCGGCACGGAGTGCCGCTCGACCGCTCGACGCTGGCCGACTGGGTGGGACGCGCCGCCTTCCATCTGGCGCCCATCGTCGAGCGCATGGCCGAGCTGCTCAAGGGCTCCAGCAAGCTGTTCATGGACGAGACCACCGCCCCCGTGCTCGACCCAGGGCGGGGTAAGACCAAGACCGGTTACTTATGGGCGCTGGCTCGCGACGAGCGCCCTTTTGCCGGCACCGCCCCGCCGGGCGTGATTTTCCACTATGCGCCCGGACGCGGCGGCGAGCATGCCGAACAGATGCTCATCGGCTTCGATGGCGTGCTGCAGGTCGATGGGTATGCCGGCTACAACCGGCTCGAGAGGGTGGATCGCAAGGGCGGCTCTCCGCTCAGGCTTGTCTATTGCTGGGCCCATGCACGGCGCGAAGTGATCAAGGCAACACCGGAGGCCGGCTCACCCGTGGCCGAACAGATCCTCCGGCGCATCGCCGGGCTCTACGCGATCGAAAAGGAGATCCGCGGCACCTCGCCCGAGGAGCGGCTTGCCGTCCGCCAGCAGCGCGCCAAGCCCCTCGTTGCCGCGCTCAAGGCCTTCGTGTGGGCCCAGCGCGAGCGGCTGTCGCGCAACTCTCATATGGGCAAGGCGCTCGGCTATCTGGTCAACCATTGGGACGGGCTCAGCCTCTATCTCGAGGATGGCCGGGTCGAGATGGACAACAACCCAGTCGAGAATCTGATCAGACCGCTGACTCTTGGCAGAAAAAATAGCCTGTTCGCGGGCCACGACGAAGGAGCGCAAAGTTGGGCTCGGCTGGCTTCGCTCATCGGGACCTGCAAGCTCAATGGCGTCGAGCCCTTCGCCTACATGAAAGCCACGCTCGAAGCCCTTGCCGCCGGCCATCGCAACGCCGGCATCGACGCGCTTCTGCCCTGGAATTTCGGCACGCTTCCCGCCGCTGCGGCATAACCAGCATCCGGCCAGCGGCGCTTCCCTCGCTCCGCCCGACAAAGCTTTGCAACAAATACGGCAATCTTTGTTGCAAACGAACCGGCAGCACGCCAACCCAAGACCTTGCTCCCTAACGGAAAATATCTGCCGTCAAGCGATCGTCCAATGGGCCGCTCACACCGCTTACCTTTGGCGCCTAGTTCGAGCCGTGCAAGAAAGCTAAGCGAACAATACCGACACCAACGCCGCCCGGCACACACACTCAACCAACAATGGCCGGCCAACACCCACCTCGATTGCCGTTGCCGCTTCTCACCCCATAGTTTCGAGGCGAAGCGTCCGACAAAGCCAACTGGTCCGCGCCGAGAGGCGCCTTGCCCACTGCGCGCAAGGCATGTCGCTGAATACTCTCGCTAATCGACACTCATTATGAGGATAATATTATATGGATAACAGGAACTCGACCGAGTCCTAAGCCCATGAATAAAATGTGCAATCTTTTGCTATTCGCACCTTCATTATCACAGATAATCTTATTTCCATTTACAATACAAATCTATACTGCATTATCTAGATAATTAAATTTTTGGCTAGATGATTGATGGGTGGTGCGGAGACAGGTGTTTTTATCAAAGAAAATATTGTCGAAATACAGAAATGACTTGACAGCCCCCTTTTTTCACGATACGGGTGATCTCACCCGTAACCCACCCACCTCTCTCTGCCATTGGTGAGGGTGGTCACCCACCAACATACAAGAGCGCGCGAGCGCCGCGCAGCGGTGCGAGCGTATATAAAGGGGGCGGACGGCCACCGGCCGTGCGGAGCGCCGCAGGCGCGGAGCAAACGGCCAAGGTGGGACGTCATAAGGGAATTGGGGCGCGAGCGCCGCGCAGCGGTGCGAGCGCTATATAGGGGGTAGCCGACGCAGCGGCCGCGCGAAGCGCCGCCACCCCGAGCCGCAGGCGAGGGTGAGCGAGCGCGATAGCGCGAGCCAGGCTGTGTCGGCATAAGGGTTAAAGAAGGATCAAGGATCCTATAGGGAACAAGGATCAAAGAACGATCCTGCATATCCTCATTATATAGATAATCTCTTATTAGATAATCACCGCTATATTTTTAGATAACCCGTGTTCTGATTATTGGTATAATCTATTATATAGATAATCGCCTAGGCGGGATCTCCGATAGTTACGTCCTGGTTCAGTGTTCACACCTGAGGGGGGTGAATACAAACTACCCCCCCGGTGTCACACTCTCACACCTGGTTCACACCCCCGGGGTATGCTCCGCCCCTACGACTCACAGTCCGGAAGCCTCACACGTTCTGGCATCAACGGTAGGTGTCCTCTGTAACCATCCGCTGCAGCGCTCGGCCGACCGGTCCTGAAAGCTGGGCCCAACGGGCGGTGGCGTCAGGTGACCGGACATGCATGGATGTGAATAGAGCATTTGATGTCCATGCTTGGCCTCCTCCTCGCTCTTGGCTCCCGGCCCCTACCCACGGTCCTACGCTGCGCTTCGGACAGTGGGAGGGCCTGCGCTGCGAGCTCGAGAAACCAAAGTTGGAGAGCTAGTGTGAAGTAGCTCTCGCTCTTGGTTCCCGTCCGTTACGACGGCACAACTACCCCATAAATGCCACTTCCATGTACGGGAGGCCCCGACAGTATGGTCACCCAGCGGCTTGCCAGCAAAGCCCGTCACCATCGGCGGCTTCTGGCGCCTCCCAGTGTGCCACGAGCCAGCCAGGCAACTGCTTCCTGGATAGGTGTTCCAGCCCCAAGGAGCGATCTGACGCGTAGTAGTCTGCCAACCGCAAAACCTGATCTGTGTCGACTTCGTCGCCATCGGGATAGGCTCTGAGCATGACCAGGAGGCCGTATCGGCCGAAAAGATGCCGTGCCTCGCGCATTAGCCTCAATGCCAAACCTTGTCCTCGGTGCTGCCGATGCACCCAGACGCGTTCCAGGTGAGCGACAGCGCTACCAGTCTCGAGCAGGCGACTGCCGGGCAGTGCATTTCCTATCAGTGCACGCTTCGTCACGAGCAGACGGTAGGCCTGATCGGCATGACCGCTTCGAGCGTCAAAGATTTCGGCATATCCCTCCTGGTTCTCGTCAGGCAGGTATCCTTGGTCCACAAGGAAACCGCTCAGCCGGCCTATCGCCTCCACACCCGTGGGGGATGGAACTATGGGGCCCTCAGAGTCATCGAGATCGGCTGTGCACCCGACCGTGAAGTTCAGCACCTCCGGAAACTCACAGTCCTTGCTCAAGGTCGTTTGGATACGAAATGTCTGGTTGGGCAATGGAGCAAACCTCTATGACGTAAATGGATTTCTTGCAGGCTCGACGGGGTGGAGCCACAAGGGCTAGCGGATGCGATTCTGCAGCCTATCCTCGAGCGGATCAATTGCTTGATGCAGCAGTTGCCCAAGACCCGTTCCCGCGTCACGGGCATTAGGCCGGTCGTGCACCCCCATCTCCTCGAACCGCCACATTGCCAATGCCGCAGCACCTTGAGCTGAACCGTCCCAGAAGTGCGGCGGCGACGATGAAGGTGCCTGTGCGGTGTTGTGGACTTGTGGGGGGGCTCGCTGGTTCCCACCGCAGGGCACCGACGGATCCAGATCTGGATTGGGACAATAGTAAGCGCGATCGGTGCTTGACGATCGGCAGCTGGCAGCTCAATCCCTGGGTCAACCTGGCTCGTTGACCGGTGCGGATCAATCACGCTACGAAGGTCCCCTGATTTCTTAGAGGGTCTTCGTTATGCGGTATGCTGTGTGGGCAATACTTCCGACCGTCGGCGCCATCGCCGTAGCCGGCTGGATGTTTCTTCCTCGTCCAACCGAAGCACAGACGGCCTCAGAGTTGATGCATTGCCGCCTGGACTACGCCCAGGCGGCATATGGCGACAAAGCGGATAACACCCAGATCGCGAATTGGGGCCGGGATTATTCCCTATTAAACCCCGTTGAGTTCCAGCAAAAGCACGGGCGTGAACCGTACGGGCTGATGATTGCCTCTGGTGTCGCCTGTCGAGGCAAAAAGGATTGGGACTGGAGCTCTGCAGCTCACGAGGCTGCTGTTGATGCGGACGCCTCCGACTGGCTGGCTAAGGCCGGTTCGTGATGCTTGCAGGTGCTGTCGCGACTTACCTCGTTAACACACTAAGGACCCGACCTTGATGACCCGGCGATAAGAAAAAGCCGGAGGATCACTCCCCCGGACCCAGCATCTGTTCCTTGTCGGCGCCATAGATGGCGCGGTGCTCGAGAGGAATACCGAGATGCCCCAGGCTTGCAGGCGTCGCGACAGCGGCGACTTATGTGCCCGCCAGATACACACCGAACAGAAGACAGGCCGCACGTCGAGGCACTCGATGCAGAACGACGAGATACACATCGTCACGACAGTCGCCGCTTTCCCCAGACCATGCTCCGGGTTTCAGCGGATCGTCGCCAGCCCAGAGTGATCCCGGACCTGCGGGTGACCTAAACCAAGTGGGAGCTGCCAGAGGCTCGGGAAACGTCCCCAGGGTATCCAGGACTAACCGGCGATTTCCGACCCACTCTGATAATTCAGAAAATCGCATACGCCATTATCAGATAATCGAAGCACAACTGCCCACTTGAAGTCGATCCCGCAACCAGTCGGCGGTCAAACCGCACCACGGCGGTAGCGGCCGGCATCGCAGAACTTGCGGAGTGAGGCCACTGCGTCCTGAGCGATGACGTCACCTGATACCCCTCACATAGGGATCCCAGTACGGCTGCCTGCCCTTGTTTTGGGTCTGCACCGGCACGTCCCTGCCAGGAACGCTGCCCGAACTCGGGAGCCAAGCGCCAGGACCGGGCTAGATCCACATAATCAAGTTAATGCACCCAGGATAATCCATTTAAACCAGCCATATAATGCGGGTTTATAGTTGCAGCGGGATACGCACCCTGCTGGTCGAGACCACGGATTATCAAGACACCGCATTAATCGGGGCAAGCAGGGTTCGGAAAGTCGATCCGACCGGCAACTTTGAGATCGGTCACCCTAAACAGCAACTATCGACTTTCCGGGAGGACTGGCAAAGCCACACCTAAATCCTATGCCGCCCGAAATCCAACCACAACGCAGCAGATACGCCAGCACCTAGAAAGACGACCCGACTATGAACGACACGAATAATCCGAGCGACGCTGCCAAGACAAGATCGCTCTTCTTTCCCACGACCACAGCAGACGCAGCCTCAGAGCTGTCGACAGAGCAACAGACTTCGAGTGATCCGGCTGCGCCCCCCACCCGTCGGATAGATTTTTCGATAAGAACTGAAGTCGGCGCAGGTGCAGATGCAGATGCGGCAACAGGGCAGCGCATGACCAGGAGCCCGTGCGATCTCGATGGGATGACCATAGAGGCGCTTCAGTTGCACAAGGAAGAAGTGGAGCGAAAAATCCTGGCAAAACGGGAGACCGACAATCGCGCTGTCATCGATCAGATCGTCGAACTCGTGAATACCCACAACATCCCCGTCGCCGAGCTCGTTGACGCTCTGGGCGGGCTGACGATCAAGCGCAAGCTCGGCCCGGCCGTCCAGAAGTATCGGGACCCAGAAACTGGCTTGACCTGGTCTGGCCGGGGAAAAGAGCCTCTATGGCTTCGCGGCAAGGAGCGAGCCAAGTTCCAGATCCCCTGACAGCAAGCCACGTAATCAGCTGGTAAATGGAAAACCCGACCATGTTCGGGGTTCTCCCTTGCTGCAGCAACAATCGGTCACGTTGATCAGGAAGAGCAAGGCTCGTGGGCGTGAGTCCCAGGGACCCTGTTCGACCGGTGGCGCCTTACTCGCCATCGGAGGGTGAGACACTTCCAGGAAATGCCCACCAGCGCTACCCCATCGGCTCCAGCCGAATGCACCCTTTGGGCTGAAATCAAGGCGGTAGCGCATAGCACCCGGCGCTCGGCATTCAGGTTCACCGCGCTGGCGATCATGCCGCTAAACGAGTTGTGGTTCTTGCTCCCCGGCGGGCACTTCAATCCACGTCCAGGCTGGAATGGCTACAGCTGAGGATATGGCGACGCCTTCGCCATCCGCAAGCAAGACGATAAACACCTCACACATATATTACTGCATGAGCAATTTTTTTATTGCAATGTCCTCAACATAGTGCTAATATTGGATAGCGCACAGCTCCACCTATACACTATTACAGGAAGATCAATTGTCTTTACACCACTTCGTCACTCCACTTGCACTGGACCTGCCTCCGGCACACGCCGACGGCTGGCTTGCCGAATTGCAGGGCTCCAGTGCTTTCGCATCTCATTCACCGGCTCTACCGGGAACTACAACCATGGTGGCGACCCATGGCTAAGACGCAGGCATCCTTCCGCGAAGTCGATGTCAGGCGGGCGATCAGCGGCGCAGTAGCCGCAGGCCTGCAAGTGACGCGGGTTGAGGTTGATCCCTCCACCGGCCTCATCATTCTGGCGACCGGCACTACAGATGCAGCCGCAACAGCCGAGCCGGTCGATGCTCTGGATGCATGGATTAGGGAGAGCGGAAGTGCCAAGGCCTAAGGGCAAGTCGAAGAACCCCTTCAAGGGGCTCAACACGGTCCGAGCTCGAACGGCAGGCGGCGAGGTTCAACTCTACTACTACGCGTTCAAGGGCGGCCCGCGACTGCCTGGCGAGTACGGCACAGCAGCATTCATCGCAGCGTTCATTGCCGCCACTGAGGCCAAGGACCGCAAGAAAGCGGCCGGCCCGGAGGTCATGCTCTCCCTGCTGAACGGGTATCAGGATAGCGCGGAATTCTCTGTACTGGCTGACCGCACCAAGTCCGACTACATCAAACAGATCAAAAAGATCGAGGAGAGGTTTCGGGATTTTCCCAACTCCGCAATGTCGGACAAGCGAACCCGCGGAATCTTCAAGGCATGGCGGGACGAGCTGGCAAGGAAGTCACTTCGGCAGGCCGACTATGCCTTCACCGTGCTTGCTCGCGTCCTGAGCTGGTCGCTTGATCGTGGCCTGATAGATGCCAATCCCTGCGAAAAGTCAGGGCGTCTCTATCATGGCGAGCGCTCTGAATCGGTTTGGACGATCGACCATGAGGTTGCCTACTGGAAAGGTGCCCCCCCGCATCTGCACCTGCCGCTCCTGCTGGGGTTGTGGACTGGACAACGCGAAGGCGACCTCTTGAAGCTGCGCTGGAGCCAATATGACGGAACCCATATCCGGCTTCGCCAAAGCAAGACCGGGAAGCGCGTCATCATTCCCGTCGGCAAGTCTCTTCGGTTTGCCCTCGATGCTCTCAAGGCCAAGCGCAATCCCAGCGAGCTTGATGTCATACTGCTGAACACGCGGGGCAGGGCGTGGACGGGCAACGGATTCAGCTCCTCCTTTCGCAAGGCAACAGCCTACTGCGGCATCGAGGATCTGACGTTTCACGACACGCGCGGCACCGCGGTTACCCGACTGGCCCTAGCTGGCTCATCGGTACCGCAGATCGCGACCTTCACCGGTCACTCGCTCAAGGACGTCGAAGCGATCCTCGAGGTTCACTACCTCAACCGCGATCCTCGCATGGCCGAAGACGCGCTGGTACGACTGGAGGCCAGAGTTGCCGTCAGCGCATCCGAACACGAGGCTGAAACGGGAACATAATTCCCAAAAACTTTCCCAAAAGCCTGTTTTGTTCTGGAGGCCCACGATCGGCAAATAGCCACAAAACGCTTTTTGATCAGATGGTTAGTGGCTGGCTGGGGAACCTGGATTCGAACCAAGATTGACGGAGTCAGAGTCCGCTGTTCTACCGTTGAACTATTCCCCAAGCGCCGGGCCCGGAGCGGCCGTCCGCCGGGGGCAACCGCATCGGCGTGCCTTCTAGCGGCAAACACGGCCCCGATCAACTCCAAAGCGCGGGAGAGATGGTGGGACGCATGCCGCGGCCGGTTCGCGGGCAAGGCGGAGGCGCATCGCGTCATGTCCGGTGCCATGCAGTTGATCATGGCGGCAAAAGCTTGGCGTTGCGCGGAACGGATGGTTGCTCTACCTTCGCTCCGACACTTGAATGAACTGCGCCGGGCGCCAGCGGCCAAGCCGCTGGGCGACCGCGCGGATTGGAGATTAGGTTGACCGATATCGATCGGTTCGCCGCCGTATCCTCCCTCGCGGGAGAGACGCGGCACCGCCAGGGAACGGTCGAAAGCCATTCCCCGATGAACGCCCAGGGTGGGGAACGAGCCCCTGCGGGCGAAGCGGGCAGGCGGACGCACAATACCCAGAATCCGTCCCAGCGCAGGCCGCGCGGTCCTCTCTACGCGGCGCTCGATCTGGGCACCAACAATTGCCGGCTGCTGATTGCCCGGCCGCATGAGCAGAGCTTCCGGGTGCTGGACGGCTTTACCCGCATCGTGCGGCTGGGCGAGGGACTTTCCACTTCCGGCCGGCTGAGCGACGCGGCCATGGAGCGCACCATCGATGCGCTGCGCCAATGCCGTAACAAGCTGCGCGAACACGAACCGGCGCGGGCCCGGCTGATTGCGACCGAAGCCTGCCGTTCCGCCGCGAACGGGCCCGAATTCGTCGCCCGGGTCGAACGCGAACTGGGGCTGGTGCTCGAGATCGTGGATCGCCAGACCGAGGCGGCGCTCGCCGTGACCGGCTGCGCCGACCTGATCGATCCGCAAAGTTCCGGCGCCTTGATGTTCGACATCGGCGGCGGCTCGTCGGAACTTGCCTGGCTCGATTTCCGCGGTGGCCGCCCGAAGCGGCAGGGCCGCATGTCCGCCTCCATCCGTTCCTGGCAGTCGCTGCCGGTGGGGGTCGTCTCCATCGCCGAAAAGTACGGCGGGGTGGATGTTACCCGCGACACGTTCGAGGCCATGGTGCAGGACGTCGCCAGCCATCTGCGCCAGTTCCGCGGCCGCGAGAAATTGAGGCGGATGATCGCCGATCACCCGGTGCATCTGATCGGCACGTCCGGCACCGTCACCACCCTTGCCGGCCTGCATCTCGGACTCGAGCGCTATGAGCGGCAGAAGGTCGACGGCCTGTGGATGACCAGCCGCGAGATCGACGACACCATCGCCGCGCTGCTCGGCATGCCCTATGAGCGCCGCGTCGCCCATTCCTGCATCGGCCACGACCGGGCCGACCTGGTGCTGCCCGGCTGCGCCATCTTCGAGGCGATCCGTCGCGAATGGCCCACCGGCAGGGTGCGCGTCGCCGACCGCGGCCTGCGCGAGGGCATTCTCATTTCGCTGATCGATGCGGATCGCGCGACCCGCTTGCCTTGTCCGAGGACCCGCTAGATGGCCAAGGGCACCGGAATCGGCAGCGGCCGCAAGTCGGAAAAGGATCTCAAGGTCCGGGTGAAATCGTCCAAGGGCCGCAAGATCGGTTCGACGCTATGGCTGCAGCGTCAGTTGAATGATCCTTATGTCGCCAAGGCCCGGGCCGAAGGTTATCGCTCGCGCGCCGCCTACAAGATCAAGGAGTTGGACGAGCGCTACAAGCTTTTCCACCGCGGCCAGCGCGTGGTCGATCTTGGCGCCGCGCCCGGCGGCTGGTCACAGGTGGCGGCCCAGGCGGTAGGATCGACCGAGGCCAATCCGCTGATCGTGGGCATCGACTATCTCGACATGGATCCAATTCCGGGCGTGATCCTGTTGAAGAAGGATTTCACCGAGGACGATGCCCCGCAGCTGCTGATCGACGCCATGGGCGGCAAAAAGGCCGACCTGGTGCTCTCGGACATGGCCTCGCCCACCACCGGCCACAGGCCGACCGATCACCTGCGCATCGTGCATCTGGTGGAGATCGCCGCCGATTTCGCCATAAAGGTGCTGGCGCCCGGTGGCACTTTCGTCGCCAAGGTGTTCCAGGGCGGCACCGAGCACGAACTGCTGGCGCTGCTGAAGCGCCATTTTGCCGCCACGCTGCATGCCAAGCCCAAGGCCTCGCGGGCGGGGTCGGCGGAGACTTACCTCGTGGCGCGGGGGTTCAAGGGCGCCGACGGCGGAGATTAGATCCCCTCGCTCTCCCCGGACCCTTTCGCCGCCTGGGCGATCCGGTGGCCCGAGATATGCGCGCCCGCATCGCCGGGAAGCTTGAGGAACAGGAC